>DASRGX010000243.1:0-9788 GCA_035650835.1 Rudaea sp.
GCTGCGCTCAGGCCCCGGCGACCCTGCCGTCCACAAGACGGATCACCGCGCCGCCGAGCGCGCTCACGTCTTCTGGATCGTGCGTGATGAGCACCATAGGGATGCCGGAGCGCGCGCGCAGCCGCAGGAGCTCCGCGCGCATGCGCGCGCGCAGCGGCGCGTCGAGTGCGGCGAACGGTTCATCGAGCAGCAACAGCCGCGGCTTCGCGGCGAGCGCGCGCGCGAGCGCCACTCGCTGGCGCTGGCCGCCCGACAGCTCGTGCGGATACGCGCCCGCGCACTCGGCGAGCTCGAATTCATCGAGCAGCGCCGTCACGGTCGGATCGGCACGCCGTCCCTTTCGCGGCAGCGAAAATGCAACATTGTCCCAAACGGTCAAATGTGGAAAAAGCGCATAGTCTTGGAACACGAAACCGATGCCGCGGCGCCGCGCCGGCACGTCGACGCGCTGCGCCGAGCTGAACAGGGCGCCGCCGTCGAGCAGGATTTCGCCGCGGTCCGGACGCAGCAGCCCCGCGATGGCATGCAGCGTGAGCGTCTTGCCTGCGCCCGAAGGGCCGAACAGGATCGTGACGTCCGCCTCGCTCGCGAAGCGGACATCCAGGCGGAACTCGCGCGCGCCGGCCGCGAGCCGCTTGGCGAGATCGACTTCAAGCCGCACGCGCGTTCCCTTGCAGCAGACGCGCCGCGAGCACGAGAACGACGATCGCCACGCCGAGCGACACGAGCACGAGCGTTTCTGCGCGCGCGTCGTCGCCGGCCATCACGGCATCGTAGATTGCCAGCGAGAGCGTTTGCGTGCGTCCCGGCAGGTTGCCCGCGACCATGAGCGTTGCGCCGAACTCGCCGAGTGCGCGCGCGAACGCGAGCAGCGCGCCGGCGAGCACGCCGCGCCAGGCGAGCGGCAGGGTGACGCGCAGGAACACCGCTCCTTCGCCGAGGCCGAGCGTACGGGCCGCATTCTCGAGTTCGGCGTCGACGGCCAGGAACGCCGCGCGCGATGCGCGGAGGATCAGCGGGAACGCTGCGATAGCGGCCGCCAGGACGGCGCCTTGCCAGGTGAAGATCAGACGCACGCCGAAATGCGCGTCGAGCCAGGCGCCGATCGGCCCGCGACGGCCGAGCAGCACGAGCAAGTAGTAGCCGAGGACGGTCGGCGGCAGCACGAGCGGCAGCGTCAGCAAGGATTCGCCGACGTCGCGCGCGAAGCTCCTTCGCCTGCCGAGCGCCCGCGCGCAAGCGACACCGGCGAAGGCGGCGAGCAGCGTCGCCAGCACGGCGACCTTGAGCGTGAGCACGAGCGGCGTCAGCGCATCGCCAGCCATGTCACGGCACGCGGCCGAAGCCGTAGCGCGCGAGTACCGCCTGACCCGCCGGCGAGGCAACGAAGGCGACGAAATCGCGCGCCGCTGGGGCGTGTGAAGCGCCCGTCACGATGGCGATCGGATAACGTACGGGCGTGGCCGTCGGCACGGTGAGCGCGACGCGCACGTTGTCTTTGGCAAGCGCGGCGTCCGTGGCGTAGACGAACCCGGCTTGCGCCTCGCCGCGCGCCACGTAGTCGAGCGCTTGGCGCACGTTTTCCGTCGGCACGAGCGCCGGCGCGAGCGCGTCCCAAAGTTTCGCGTCGACGAGGGCTTGCTTCGCGTAGCGCCCGGCAGGTACCGATTGCGGATTGCCGATCGCGATGTGCGCGTAGACGGCGCCGGGGAGCTCGTCGAGCGCCTTCGGTGCGACGACGTCGCGCCCGACGACGAGCACGAGCGTATTGCCGGCGAAATCGCGACGCGTCGCCGGCTCGACGAGTGCCGCGGCGACGGCGCGATCCATCGTCGACTCGTCGGCGCTCGCGAACACGTCTGCTGGCGCGCCTTGCTCGATCTGCTTGAGCAGCACGTCGGACGCGGCGACGTTGAGCACGACACGGATGCCGGCGTGCGCCGCATCGAAATCGCGGCCGATCTCGCCGAACGCCTCCTTGAGGCTGGCCGCCGCCGACACGACGAGATCGGCCGCCATGGCGGAGCAGGCGCCGGCCGCGAGCGGCAAGACGAGGATCAGCGAAGCGAATCGCGGGGCGGGGCGCCGCAGCAGCATCGGAAGCTTCCAGGCGATATAGGCAAGCGACTATATCGCCTGGCGGCTGCCGGCGCCACGCTAATCGCCGCGTCGGCCGTGCATGCGCGGATGATAGAAACCGGGATCGAGCGGCGCTGCATCGCAGACGTCGACGTCGCGCAGGATCAACATGCGCCGGTCGGCGAACACCGCGCGCAGATCGCGCCGGCAGCCGTCGCCGTCCGCATCGAGCTTCGTGAGTTCGCCTTTGCGCAAGAGTCGTGCATCGACCGTCCGCGGCTGCCAATCCGCGCCCGGCGCGGTCAGCGCTAGCGATACGATGTCGACGTCGGCACTGTTGACGACGTCGACGGGTCCGGCGAGCACCGGAGCGGCGAACAACACGGCGACTGCAAAAACGCTGGGCATGACGATTCCTCGCAATGGCGACGATGGCCTCGGTACGATCGAGGCGTTCCGAACCGACGGTTGGATGCAACGCAAGCGGGATCGGTTTAGCGGATCGCCGCATGTCGAGTGAACGAGATTCGTCGACGCGCGAAAAGGTCGCAGCTCAACCTCGCACGAGCCGGGCGACCGTCCTGAGCTCGGCGCCGAAGGCTGTGCGCGCCTTCTTTTCGATGCGGCGGTACGTCCGCAAGACGGCGGTGCCGCACGGCGTCAGCGCGGCCCCGCCGCCGCGCTCGCCGCCCTTGCTCGCGTGCACGAGCGGTTCGGCGAAGCTGCCGTTGAGATCTTCGACGAGCTGCCAGGCGCGCTTGTAGCTCATGCCGAGCGCGCGACCCGCGGCCGAGATCGAACCGCTCGCGGCGATCGCTTCGAGCAGGTCCGCCTTGCCTGGGCCCATCGCGCGGCCGTTGCCGAGCAACAGGCGAAAACGCAGCGAAACGCCGGTGGAGATTTTGCGCGCCATGCACGCATGCTCGCGCGCCAGGCTCGGTCGCGCAAGCACCGCATGAAAACGCTCAGCGCTCGCCGCTTACACCGAGTCCGACGCGCTCGCATACGGCCATCGTCGCGCGTGCGCGATTGAGCGTATAGAAATGCAGCCCAGGCGCTCCGCCTTCGACGAGCTTGCGGCACAGATCGGCGACCACGTCGGCGCCGAATTCGCGAATCGAATCGGCGTCGTCGCGGAACGCCTCGAGCCGCTTGGCGATCCAGCGTGGGATTTCGGCACCGCACATGTCGGAGAAGCGCCGCAGTTGCGCGTACTGCGAAATCGGCATGATGCCGGGCACGATCGGCACGTCGACGCCCGCCTTGCGCGCTTCGTCGACGAAGCGGAAGTACGCATCGGGATTGAAGAAGTACTGCGTGATCGCGCCGTTCGCGCCGGCCTTGACCTTGGCGACGAAGTTCTTGAGATCCGCCTGCGCGTCGCCGGCTTGCGGATGCATCTCGGGATAACACGCGACCTCGATGTGGAAAAAGCCGTCGCGTTCCTTGCGGATGAATTCGACGAGCTCGCTCGCGTAGCGGAAGTCGCCGTAGCTCGCCATGCCGGACGGCAGATCGCCGCGCAGCGCGACGATGCGACGGCAGCCCATGGCTTTGTAGTCGTCGAGCAGGCGCCGGATCTCCTCGCGCGTGCCGCCCATGCACGAGAGGTGCGGCGCGGCATCGAGGCCGTGCACGTCGCGCAGGCGCCGCACGGTTTCGGGCGTGTAGCTCAGCGTGGAACCGCCCGCGCCGAACGTCACGCTCACGTATTCGGGCGCGAGCGTCTTGAGCTTCGGCAGCGCGGCTTCGAGCGTCGCGCGCTGTTCGTCGGTCTTCGGCGGGAAGAATTCGAGGGAAGTAGGGATCACGTTTTTCGTTTTGGCTTGTACGGCGTCGGCTTGCGTTCGTTGACGCCGGAAAGGAAGGGATTTTCGACACGCAGCGCGTCGAAGTGGCGCCCGTGCTGCATGTCCTCGGTGACCAGCACCTCGGCCTCGGCGCGTTGCGCGGCGACGACGATGTTCGCGTCCCACCAGGAAACGCCGTGTCGTTCCTGAAGCGTCGCGGCGTCGACGATCATTTCGGGCGTGAGTGCTATCACCAGGCCGCCGCCGGCCCAGCTCTGCAGCAGGAGCTGGGCATCTGCAGGCACGATGGCGTCGGCGAACTTCTTCGTGACGTTGATGTAGAACTCCATCATCACTTGAGTGGATATCACGAACTGCTGGTCGCGGATCGCCTCTACGACGCGTTCGCGCGCGCGTGCGCGCTTGGCGGGATGAGCGCCGTCATATTGGTACAGCAGAACGTTGGTGTCGAAGAACTGCTTCATCGGGTTCGTCAGAACCGGCGATAGAGGTCGTCGCGGCGGAATTTCCGGCCTCCGCTCGACGGCTTGTTGCGCTCGTAGACGTCGTCCATCAAGGCGATGAGTTGCTCCGCGCGCTCGCGCTGATTGACGTAGTTTTCGAGAAACCCGCGGATCAGCGCGTTGACCGAAGTCTTCTCGGCCGCCGCGCGTGCGCGTGCCCGGTCCAACGTAGCTTGATCGATCGTCAGTGTGATATTCGCCATGACACTGATCCTGTGTAGAAATAACACAGGATCAGTGTACCACGGATCTCAGTAACGATAGTGCTCGGCCTTGTACGGTCCGTCGATCGACACGCCGAGGTAGGCGGCCTGCGCTTCGGTGAGCTTCGTCAGCTTCACGCCGATCTTCTCCAAATGCAGGCGCGCGACTTCCTCGTCGAGCCTTTTCGGCAAGCGATAGACGGTCTTCTCGTACTTGTCCTTGTTCTGCCAAAGATCGATCTGCGCGAGCGTCTGGTTCGAGAACGAGTTCGACATCACGAAGCTCGGGTGGCCCGTGGCGCAGCCCAGGTTCACCAAGCGGCCCTCGGCGAGCAGGAAGATCGCGTTGCCGTTGGCGAAAGTATACTTGTCCACCTGCGGCTTGATGTTGGTCCGGGCGGCGCCGCTCGCGTTGAGCGCGTCGACCTGGATTTCGTTGTCGAAATGGCCGATGTTGCAGACGATCGCCTGATCCTTCATCTGCTTCATGTGCTCGAGCGTGATCACGTCCTTGTTGCCGGTCGTGGTCACGTAGATGTCGGCGCGGCCGAGCGTCGATTCGACCGTGTTGACCTCGAAGCCTTCCATCGCGGCCTGCAGTGCGTTGATCGGATCGATCTCGGTGACGACGACCCGGCAGCCGTACGCGCGCAAGCTGTGCGCCGAGCCTTTGCCGACGTCGCCGTAGCCGCAGACGCAGGCCACCTTGCCGGCGAGCATGACGTCCATCGCACGCTTGAGACCATCGGCCAGCGATTCGCGGCAACCATAGAGATTGTCGAACTTCGACTTCGTCACCGAATCGTTGACGTTGATCGCCGGCACCAGGAGCTTGCCCGCTTCCATCATCTGGTACAGGCGATGCACGCCGGTCGTCGTTTCTTCGGACACGCCGCGCCAGTGCTTGACGACATTGGTCCAGAACCCAGGGCGCTCCTTGGCGACGCGCTTGAGCAGGTTCTTGATGACCTGTTCTTCGTGCGAGGAGGAGGGCGAATCCACCCACTTGTCGCCCTGCTCGAGCTCGTAGCCCTTGTGGATCAGCAGCGTCACGTCGCCGCCGTCGTCGACGACGAGTTCGGGACCCTGATTGCCCGGGTGAGTCACCGCGTCGAGCGTGCAGTCCCAATATTCTTCGAGCGTCTCGCCTTTCCATGCGAACACGGGCGTGCCCGTCTTCGCGATCGCGGCGGCGGCGTGATCCTGCGTCGAAAAAATGTTGCACGACGCCCAGCGCACGGAGGCGCCGAGGTCCTTGAGCGTCTCGATGAGCACCGCGGTTTGGATCGTCATGTGCAGCGATCCCGTGACGCGCACGCCCTTGAGCGGTTTGGCTGCGGCGTACTTCTTGCGGATCGACATGAGGCCGGGCATCTCGTGCTCGGCGATCTCGATCTCCTTGCGACCCCAGTCGGCGAGTGTCAGGTCGGCGACCTTGTAGTCGGCGTGACTCGCGGAAGGTTTTGCGACAGCGTTCATTGGCGAACTCTCCTTGAAAAAAAGGGGGCGCCGTTTCGGAATGGAACCCGAAGACCCGCCGAGCCTGTGCCTCGTTCCGGTATCGCCAGATCGGCGGCCTCGGCGCGAAGCTTGCAGCGCCCCTCGACGGGAGAGGGGCGGCTATTATATCGCTTATTCGCGATGAAAAGATATTACGGGTTCGGGGGATAATTCGGGTGTGCGTCCACCATGACCCAATGATTTACGTCAGTTTTGTTAAATTTTGTAAGTTGATACTCTTCCCATCAGCCGTCAGGAGCAATCGCCTATGTGCGGTTTCGCGGGCTTCTTGAGCCTCGACGGGCAGCGCATGGATGAGGCCGAACGTCGCGCCGTGCTCGCCCGCATGGGTCGACTGCTTGCGCACCGCGGACCCGACGACGAAACGTTCTACGACGACGGCGTGCTGTCGCTCGTCTTCCGGCGGCTGTCGATCGTCGACGTCGCGGGCGGCGAACAGCCGATCTTCAACGAAGACGGCAGCAAGTTCATCGTCGTCAACGGCGAGATTTACAACCACGCCGAGTTGCGCCGGACGCTCGCACCGCGCCACCAGTACGCGACGCACTCGGATTCCGAGACGCCGCTGCACCTGTACGAGGAGCGCGGGCCCGCCGCACTGGACGCGCTGCGCGGTATGTTCGCGCTCGCGATTTGGGACCGGCGCGAGCGCCGCCTGTTCCTCGCGCGCGATCGCTTCGGCATCAAGCCGCTCTACGTTTGCCGCCTGCCGCACGGCCTGCTGTTCGGTTCGGAGCTCAAGGCGCTGCTCGTGCACCCGGAGTGTCCGCGCGACCTCGATTGGAGCGCGCTCGCCGAGCTCGGCCCGCAGCAGATCGCGGGAATCCCGACCTATGTGCGCGGTGTCGAGCACTTGCCGGCCGGGCATTGCCTGATCGCCGGCGACGGACGCGTGGAGACGCGCTGTTGGTGGCGTGTCGACGAGCACCTCGCCAGTGCACCGTTCGGCGACGACGCGGCACGTTATCGCGACGAGTTCGCCCGGCTCATCGAGGAAGCGACGCTCGAGCACCTGCTCGGCGAGGTACCCATCGGACTGCATCTTTCCGGCGGTCTCGATTCCTCGCTGATGGCCGCCATCGTCGCCAGCGAGCGGCGGGACCTTCACTGTTTTTCCGCGGTCGAGTACGCGACGTGGCGCTCCGGCGACGTCGCCGCCGCGCAGCACGTGACCGAAACCCTCGGCTTGCCGTGGCGACCCGTGCTGTTCGATCGCAGCAACCTGCTCGACGAGATGGATTTCGGGCTCGAGCGGCTCGAGCAATCCGTGCACATGATGGATTCGCCGCGGTTCGACCTCGAATGGATATTCAAGGAAGAGCTGCATCGCTATGCGCGGCGCGAATGCGCCGGGCTCAAGGTGGTCCTGCTCGGTCAGGGTATCGACGAATTCGCGGGCGGGTATTCGCGGCGCATCAACGTCGATCATGCGCACTGGGCCGCGTATCTGCGCGACGAGGTGGAGCCGGAACTGCGCTATTGGGGCGGCGTACACACAGGGATTCCCGAGCGGCTGCGCGACTGCGCGAAGGACACCGATGCGCGCGGAGCATGGGCGCCGTACCATCGCAAGATGCGCGCGTTCGCGCATCAGCTCGAGCATTTCAACCTGTGGCACGAGGACCGCAGCAGCGCCTCACAGAGCCTCGAAGCGCGTGTGCCGTATCTCGATCACCGCATCGTGGAGCTCCTTGCCTCCGTTCCGGCCGAGCTGCACGAGACGCTGTTCTGGGACAAGGCCATCGTGCGCGACGCCATGCGCCGACGCATGCCGGAATACGACCTCGCGCGTCCGAAGGTGCCTTTTTTCCTCGCCGGCGACACGCGTTCGATCGACATCCTCGTGCACGAGATGTTGCAGCGTTGCGTACCGGCGTTCCTCGAAAAGTACCTCGGGGATCCCGATTTGCCGTTCGACCGCGCGGCGGTGCAGCACTTCGCGTCGCGCGTGCTCGGCTATCAGAAGAACTTTCATGCCGAGGGCTGGAGGCTCATGGAGCTGCTGGCCATTGCGATTTTCTCGCGCCAGTGCCGGCAGCCCGATGCCGACGATTTTTCGGCACAGCGCTCGCGCGCAGCAGGCGCACCGAGCCTCGACCTTCGCGAGTGGGACACGCTCGACGAGCGCTTCTCGGACAGTCCGCGGGCGCTTCCGCAGACCTGGCGCGCGACCGACCGCGTGCGCATCCCCGAAGGAACGCGCGTCATGGCGGCGCTCGGCGACGAGCACTGCTTCGAGCTCACGGATGCGAACGGCAGCTATGCAACGATTTCCGTGCCTGCCGGCATGCCGTGGGTGCCGAGGTTGCTGCAGCACCTGAACAACCCGGAAGCCGCGGATTTCACGGTTGCGGATTGGGCGGACGAATTCGACCTCGACCCCGCGACGCTCTGCGAGGCGCTGGAAGCATTGCAGCGCGCGGGCTTCGTCGTGCGCCGCTAATTCGCCCGTTACGCGGCGCCGGCCAACACGCGAGGCGAATGGAAGGCGGCGGCGATCGCGAGCGCCACGTCGCGTGCGTCATCGACGGGAACGCCGCGGGCGATGAGGAGGTTCTGTACGCGTACGGCGAGCCGTGCGCGGCCGAAAAAGCCCAAGCGGTCGATACCGTGCTTGCGCTGTGCTTCGGCGACAATGCTTCGGAGCTCGTTGCGGTCGGGCAGCATCCGCCGACGCTTGGCTCTGCTTTCGCGTTCCACGGCGGGGCGCACGCGATCGGCGATGTCGCTGGCGAGCCTGCCGATACTCCCGAAAGCCAAGAACCAATGTCGCTGCGCCATATCGTTAGCCTGTCTGCCCGAGACGTTTGAAAGGTTCATGCAAGCTACGAGCCAGCCGTGGAGTCCGTACGGCACCCCTCGTACGACTACGACTCACGGTTCGTAGAAGTAGCGTATCAGATGAAAGAACACAGGAGCAGCGAAACTGACGGAATCGAGCCGGTCGAGCATGCCGCCGTGACCTTGGATCATCGCTCCCCAATCCTTGGCGCCGAGGCTGCGCTTGACCGCGGAAAGCGCGAGCCCGCCCAGAAAACCGGCGAGCACGATCACGACCGCCATACCGCTCGCGGCGAGCGGCGAAAACGGCGTGATCGGCCACAGCGCAGTGCCGATGACGGCAGCGCCGATGCCGCCGCCGAGGAAACCTTCGACGGTTTTCGACGGGCTCACGTCCGGCGCGATCTTGTGGCGCCCGAACAGCTTGCCGAACACGTACTGCAGAACGTCGCTCAATTGCACGACGAGCAACAGGTACACGATCAGCAGCAGGTTCTGGCCGCGGAAACCCGGAATGTCGACGAGCAGCAGCGCCGGTGCGTAGCTGATGCAATACACCGTGATCATGAGGCCCCACTGCAACTTGGTCACGCGCTCGAGGAACTGCTCGGTATCGCCCGCCGCGGCCGTCAGCGCCGGCAGCAGCAGGAAGCCGTAAACGGGCAGGAAGATCGCGAACAGGTTGTACCAGCCGTCGCCGATGAGCCAGTACTGTGCCGGCAGCAGCGCGTAGAAGCAGACCACGAGCGGCACGTGATCGCCGCGGCGCGTCGGCGTCAGCGTGACGAATTCGCGCAGCGCGAACGCGGAGGCGACGGCGAACAGGACGATGGTGGCCACGGGGCCGAGCAGGAAACAAGCCGCAAGCACCGCGACCATCACCCACCAGG
>DASRGX010000244.1:0-79519 GCA_035650835.1 Rudaea sp.
CGAAAGCGGTGCTCGAGCGCGCCGGCACGCGCGTCACCGACGTCGACGTGCCCGTGCCAGGCCGACATCCGCATGCCGCGCAGATGGATTCGCTGATGCTGACGCAAGCGGCGTTCGCCGTGCTGACGCTCTTGGTCGCGAGCTTCCTGATCGTGAACCTCGTCGCGGCGATGCTGGCCGGTCAGACGCGCGAGATCGGCGTCATGAAGGCGCTCGGCGCGCGGCCGGCGCAGATCGCAGCGATGTATCTCGGCTTCGCCCTGCTGCTCGGCGCGCTGGCCTCGGCGATCGCCCTTCCGGGCGCGATCGCGATCGGCAGACCCTACGCCGCACTCAAAGCCGACATGCTGAATTTCCCGCTCGACGGCTACACGATTCCCGCATGGGCGATCGCCTTGCAGCTCGCGATCGGCTGCCTGCTGCCGGTCGCCGCAGCGGCCTGGCCGGTGTGGCTAGCCTGCCGCGTGCCCGTTGCGGCGGCGCTGCGCGATTCCGGCATCGTCGCCGACGCGGGCGCGTATTTGCGCCGACGTTTCGCACTTCCGGTCGGCCGCCCGCTGCAACTCGCGATCGGCAACGCATTCCGGCGCCGCTCGCGCATGACGCTCACGGTGCTTGCGCTCGCGGCGGGAGGCGCGGTGTTCCTCGGCGCTGCCAATCTGCGCGACGGCGTGCGCGCGTCGGTCGACCGCGCGTTCGCCGGGCAGAAATACGATGCCGTGCTGCGTCTGGACGACACGCAGCGTGCGGCGGACATCGAAGCCGTCGCCGAGCACGTCGGCGGCGTCGCGCGCGCGGGCGCCTTCGCCAGCGTGCGCGCGACGGCGCTGCATGCCGGCGGCTTGCCGGGCAACGCGTTCTCGCTCCTCGGAGTCGTGCCGTCGACGCCGCTCCTCGAACCGCGGCTGGAGGCCGGACGCTGGCTCGCCGCTGGCGACGACCACGCGCTCGTCGTGAGCACGATCCTGCTGCGCGACGAACCCGCGCTCGCGCCGGGTGCGGACGTCACGCTGACGGTCGACGGAACGCCGTCGGTGTGGCACGTCGTCGGTCTCGTCGACGCCGGCCCGCAAGCGCTCGCGTACGCGCCGCTCGCTACGATCGGCGCGGACCGCGCGACGGCGCTCGCGATCGCCATCGAGGCGAGCGATGCAGGCACGCGGCTCGCGACAATCCTGCGCCTGCGCGACGCGCTCGGGCACGCGGGCTTCGCGGTCGCGAGCAGTCAGCTCCTGAGCGAAGCCAGGCGCTCGCTCGAGGACCACTTGCTCATGGTCGTCGAATTCCTGAGCGCGATGGGCTGGGTCATGATCGCGGTCGGCGGCATGGGGCTCGCCTCGACGATGAGCCTCGCCGTGCTCGAGCGCCGGCGCGAGATCGGGGTGCTGCGTGCGATCGGGGCACGTCATGCGGCGATCTTCCGCCTCGTCGAAGCGGAGGGTCTCGTCGTCGCGGTGCTCGGTTGGCTCGTCTCGCTGCCGCTGTCGGCGCCGATGAGCGTGTTGCTCGCAAGGGCGTTCGGCAAGGTGATGTTTCCGGTTCCGGTACACGCCTGGCCCGCGGCCGATGCCGCGCTGCGCTGGCTGTCGCTCGCGGTCATCGTGTCGCTCGTCGCGTGCGCGTGGCCGGCGCGCCGCGCGATGCGCGTACCGACCGCTGCGGCGCTCGCCTACGAATGAGTTGTCGGACCGCCGGCATCGGCTTACGATCGTACCGACTGCGAGCCGGACGAGGGAGACGCAAGGGACATGAGCGAAGCCGACGACGTCCTTGGCGCCTCCCTGCCCGTGCTCGATGCGCTCGAAGCGCGCGTGCTCGGCGTGCTCGTCGAAAAGGCGGCGGCCACGCCCGAGGTGTATCCGCTCACGCTCAACGCCGTCCAGCTCGGCTGCAACCAGAAGACGAACCGCGAGCCCGTCATGCATGCCGAACTCGGCGAGGTCGGCCACGCCTTGCGCACGCTCGAGGAAAAGAAACTCGTGCGTGCGAGCTACGGCGCCCGCGTGCAACGCTACGAGCACACCTTCGACGCGGCGCTGAACCTGACGCCGCGCTCGCGCGCCGTGATGGCCTTGCTGCTGCTGCGCGGGCCGCAGACGCAAGGCGAGCTTTTCGTCCGCAGCCAGCGCCTCGCGGATTTCCCCGACGGCGAGATTCTCGGCGACACGCTCGAGCGCCTCATCGCGCGCGAGCCGCCGCTCGTCGTACGCCTCGGCCGCGCGAGCGGTCAACGCGAAGACCGCTACATGCACCTGCTCAGCGGGCCGGTTTCGGCCGACTCGTACGCCGTATCCGCGCCGGCGGATGCCGCCATATCGGCGAGCGGCGACCTCGTCGCACGCGTGGAGGAGCTCGAACGCATCGTTGCCGATCTCCAGCGTCGGCTCGGCGGCGATTCCTAGCCTATGACTTTCGTTGCAATGCAACGGCAACCGGTTCCGTGCTAGTTTGAGCGAGCGTCAAGCTCCATCGGGATCGGCATGAGCCGGCGGAGCGCAAAGGGGGCAGCCATGAAACCGAGCCGCAGGAGCATTCGCGTCCTGCTCACGTTCGCCGGCGGGTCCGTATTGGCGGCTGCCGTTCTCGCCGCGTCGCCGACCCATGCCGGCACTTCGCCGTACAGCATCGACTTCCACGTGATCAGCGCCGGTGGCTCGACGCTGCAAAACGGCTGCTATCGCCTGTCCGGAACCGTAGGACAACCGGCACCCGGCTATTCGAGCGGCGGCATCTACGCGCTGATCGCGGGCTATTGGCAGACGCCGACCGTCGGCAGCGACGAGGTTTTCTTCAACGGTTTCGAGGAGTGCTGAGATGAACCTGAAGCGCACGCTCCACCTGGCCGCCTTGCTTGCATTCTTGGCGGCGACGACGCTACACGCGCAGCCCGCTCCACAGGGGACGTCGTTCACGTATCAGGGCCAGCTCAACGCGGGCGGCACATACCCGACCGGCCTCTTTCAATTCACGTTCACGCTGTACGACTCGCCGGTCGGCGGCACGCCGGTGCCGAATGCGCCGCAAATCCAGCAGTCGATCCAAGTCATCAACGGCCTGTTCACGACCGATCTCGACTTCGGACCGGCCGCATTCGGCGGCATCCAGTATTGGCTCGACATCCAGGTCGGCACCACGTTGAACAACGAAGCGCCGCTCGCCAGTCGTCAGCCGATCAACGCCGCACCGTATGCGCTCGCCGCGCCCGTCGTGTTCTCGGCGAACGTGCAGAATCCGATGCTGGGAAGTGCGTTCTTTTATCCGCCGAACGGCAGCGGCGACACCACCGTGGGCGGCACCTGGATGAATTTCGACCAAGTGGCCGTGCCCATGGCGAATGCGTGTACGTTCGACCGGCTCTATTTGTACCTGAGCGCCGTTCCGGCGGGACGCGGCGGCGGCGGCAGCGCCACCGTGACGCTGTATGTGAACGGCAACGCGACCCCGCTTGCCGCGACGGCCGACAACACGAACGGTCCCGCGAGCGCCAACGTGGTGGGTGCCGTTGCGGTCAGCGTCGGCGACATGGTGGCCCTGCAAGCCTCGGGCGTGGGAATCGTGCAGAACGGCCAGGGCATGATCAGCACATCGCTGCGCTGCCGCTGAGCTAAGGAACCTAACGCCGCGATCGGTACCGCGACGCGCGCCGGTCGGAGAGGAGCGCGCTCGTCACGAGCCCGAGCATCAGCGCAAGCGCGAGCGCGAGCATGACGACAGCGATGCCGGGATACCCGAACAGACGCGGGCCGTCGTCGATACGCAGCGCGAGCGCGGCGCCGATCACGAGCGCGGCGGCGATGACGCCGACCGCGATGCGATTGGCGATCTTCTGCAGGTTTTCGAGCAGGCGCGCTTCTTCGAGCCCGGAGACGCGCACTTGGAAGCGGTTGCGCGCGAGCGTCTCCAGCACGGCGTGGGTCTGGCGCGGCAGCTCGCGTGCGAGCTCGGCGATGTCGCCGAGCTCGGTGCCGAGCTTGCGCAGCGTCGCCTGCTGCGCGAGACGCACGGCGGCCACGCGGGTCAGGTGCTCGCGCACGATGCGGCGCGGCGATGCCTTCGGATCGAGCACGCGCGCCACGCCTTCGAGCGCAAGCAGCGTGCGGCCGAGCAGCGCGATTTCGGGCGGCGGTCGCAAGCCGGCCGCGACGCTCTCGCGGATCAGATCGATCATGAGCGTGCCGGCCTCGAAGCCGCCGCGATCGGCTTGCGTGGCGAAGCGGCCGATGAGGCGTCCGCAGCGGCGGCGCCAATCGCGTTCGTCGAAGCACTCGAGCTCGTCGCCGAGCATCGCCGTGCGGTACGCGACCTCGTCGCCGTCGCCCTCGATCGCCGCCGCAAACAGCACGAGCAGCGCGTCGCGCGTCTGCGGTCCGAGCCGCGCCACCATGCCGAGATCCACGAGCGCAAGACCGCTTCCGGTGAGCATGACGTTGCCGGGGTGCGGGTCGGCGTGCACGAGACCGTGGATGAAGATCTGATCGAGATAGGCGCGGATCAGATCGCCGAGGTAGCGGTCGAGCGGCTCGTCGAGCCGCCGCAGGTTGACGGCGGTGCTGGCTTTCGTGCCGTGCACGCGCTCCATCGTGAGGATGCGCGCGGTGCTCAGGTCTTCGACAGGCGCGGGCACCATGAGCGTGGGGTAGTCGCGCAGGTGCTCGCGGAAAATGCGCAGGTTGTCGGCTTCGCGGCAATAATCGAGCTCCTCGGCGACGGT
This sequence comes from Rudaea sp., assembly GCA_035650835.1. Taxonomy (GTDB): domain Bacteria; phylum Pseudomonadota; class Gammaproteobacteria; order Xanthomonadales; family Rhodanobacteraceae; genus Rudaea. Next base: position 4,712 of record DASRGX010000244.1, read on the forward strand.
CTCGGACATTTCGACGATCCAGCGCGCGAACAGCACGCGCCGGCCCTGCTCCGTGAAGCGGTCCGCGGCACGTGCGAATTTCGCCAGCACGGCGAGATCGGCGCGGATTTCCTCGGCGATGCCGGGACGCTGCACCTTCACCGCGACGGCGCGGCCGTCGCGCAGCGTCGCTGCGTGCACCTGCGCGAGCGATGCGGCGGCGAGCGGCTCGGGATCGAATTCGGCGAAGGCATGGTTCAGGCGCACGCCGAGCTCCGCTTCGACGCTGGTGCGAACCGCCTCGAACGGGATCGGCGCGGTATCGTCCTGCAGCGCCTCGAGCGCTTCGAGGTAGTCGGGCGGCAGCAAGTCGGGACGGATCGACAGCGCTTGTCCGATCTTGACGAAGGCCGGTCCGAGCTCCTGGATGTCGGCCGCGAAGGACGCCGCATCGGCCCCGTCGTGCGGCTCGCCGAAACCGCCGAGGTGCCGGTATTTCGTGACGAAGCGCAGAACCTGCGCCGAGCGTCCCAGCACGCCCAGCGTACGATGGTCGGCGTGCGCCTTCTGCGCGCCGTTCGATTTGGCGATGGGCCTCGGTCCGTTCATTGCAATGTATACAAATAAGCAGCGATGTCATGCGCGTCGCGGTCTCCGACGCCCATATCCGGCATCGCCGTTTTCGGCTCGATGCCGTGCGGATGCGCGATCCATTGCACGAGATTGTCCGGCGTGTTGCGCAGCTCACCCGCGATGTAGGCGCGCACGCCGAAGCGCGCGAGCGAAGGCGCGGCCAGTCCGCGAGCGCCGCGTACGCCGGGGATATCGTGGCAGCCGCCGCAACCGTAGCGCAGCATGGCGTCAGGTCCGCGCTGCGGATCGCCCTGCGCGAGCACCGCGGCGCGGCGCTCGATGCGCTCGTCCTCGCGCAAGACATAAGCTGCATAACCGACCGCGAGCGCGGCGACGGCGACGATCGTGCAAACGAGCCACCACGCAAGGCTAGACCGCATCGCTGCTCTCCCGGTTTCGCGTTTCGCCGAGCGCCGCGGCGAGCAGCACGAGCGCAGCGCCGAGGTGCACGAGGCCGCCCGGAACCCACATGATGAGACCGGCGATCTGCTGATCCTGAGCGGGCGGGAAGCCGAACGCGGTCAGATGCAGCGCGCGGTAGGGCGCATACCACGGGCTCTGCGAGAGCGCCATGAGCGCCCCGAGCGCGCCGCTCACGAGCGCCGCGACGAACAGGCAGCCGACGAGCAGCATGGGCTCGCGGCGGCGGCGCCGTGCATCGAGCATCGCATTCCAGAACACGAGCGCGCTGGCGAAGAAACATACGTGCTGCACGACGTGCCAGCCCGTCGTGCGCAAGGCGAGATCGAACGGCTGCGGCGCGTGCCAAAGCCAGAGCACGGCCGACAGCATGGCGGTCGCGGCGACGGGCTCGCCGAAACGCCGTCTCACGCTCGTCACGGCGTCCGCACGCACCGCGCGCACCAGAGGCGATCGCCAGCCGCGCGGCAGCGCCCACAGCAACACACCATGCGGACGCGACGCGACGAAAAACGGCGCAGCGACGAGCATCAGCAATTCGTGCTCGGCCATGTGCGCAGCGAACGAACGCTGTCCGGCTGCGTGCAAGGGCGAGACGAGCGCGGCTGCGAGCGCGACGCAAGCCGCAGCGTAGGCGGCCAGCGCCGAGCGGCGCACGGGCACGATGCGCGTCCGGCTGCGCATGCGCGCGAGACCGAGCGCATAGAGCGCCACCGCCACAGCGAGCGGCGCGACGACCCAGGGCTCGAAGCTCCAGGCAAGTGCGGCGCCATCGGGCTCGTGCGCGTGGGCGAGCGAGGCCGTTGCCGCGAGCGTTCCGGCCGCTACCGCCCGGCATGCATCGCAGTTCATGCGCCGCACCCCGGCAGGATCACGCTCGCGAGCGTCTGCAATGCGATCGCGAACAGGAACACGGCCGCGGTCGCCGCACTCAGCGTGCCGACGAAGTGCCGCAGACTGCGCGCCGGCTCCGCATCGCGCGCCCGCCACGAGACGGACGCGCTCGCAACGAGCACCCCGGCGAGGCAAAGACCGGCGACGAGGCCAGGCACGGCACCGCCGAGCCGGCAATCGAAATGCAGCATGTCGGCGAGCAGCTGCTGATGCAGCGCCCAGCCGAGCGGCCCCGCCACGAATCCGGCCCATGGCGCGAAACGCGAGCGCGCGAGGCCGTGCATCATGCGAGCGCCCTCGGCAACCAATAGACGAGCGCATAGATCGCGAGCCACGACAGCACGACGAAATTCCAGTACGTCGCATTGTCTTCGACGTCGGAGTAGCGGCGCCCGTCCACGTCCCGCACGTAGACGAGCACGGCGAGCGGACAGGAATCGTAGACGTCGGTGGCGAGGTGCGTCGTGTGGATCAGCATGATCGCCCACAGGATCGAGCCGTAGGTGTTCTCGTCCCAGCGCGCGTTGAGCGCCGTGAGCTCGAAGCCGCGCACGACGAGCAGCAGCACGCCGACCGCGACCATGACGATGAGCCCGCGGCGCACGCGCACGAGATCGCCACGCCGCGCAGCGCGCAGCACCCACGCGTTCGGGACGAGGCTGGCGAGCGCGATGAGCGTGAACGCGGTGCCGTAGCGCAGACCGGGCGGCGGGCTCGGCGGCCAGTGCGACTCGAACGGGATCAGGTACAGGTAGACGCCGATCGCGAGCACGAACGCCATGCCTTCGATGAGCATGAAGCCGAACGTGCCCCACCATCCGAGTGCGACGCTGCCGTAGCCGAAATCGGGCAGCTGGGAGACATCGCCGGCGATCGCGATGCGGCGCGTCATGTTGCGGGCTCCGCGGCATTCGCATCACGCCCGCCGGTCAGACCTTTTTCCCCGCGCTTCGGCCAGAACCAACCCGTAAGCGCGATCGCCAGCGGAATGGCGCCCCAGATCACGCCCCACGCATCGAACACCGACCAGATGAAGAGCAGCGTCACCGCGAGTGCGGAGGCGAACGGCCAGATCGTCGGTGCGGGCATTCCCCAGACGATCTGCGGTTCGGCATCGGTCGCGCTCGTGAGCAGAATCTCGCGACGGTCGGCGCGCAGTCCAGCGAGCGCGGGCAGCGCGTCGTCGCCGCTCCACAGCGGTGTCGCGCTGTCCACGCGCGGCACCGCCGCGAAGTTGTAGGCGGGCGGCGGCGAGGACGTGGCCCATTCGAGACTCGGCGCGTCCCACGGATTGTCGCCGGCCGCCCTGCCCCGCAGCAGCGACGCGATCACGTTGCCGAGGAACACGACGACGCTCGCGGCGATCACGCAGGACCCGAGCGTGGCCACGAGATTCCAGACGTCCCAGCCGAGCCCCGCGGGATACGTGTAGATGCGTCGCGGCATGCCGATGAGGCCGAGGTAGTGCATCGGGAAAAACGTGAGGTTGAAGCCGACGAAGAACAGCCAGAAATTCCACTTGCCGGCGGTTTCGTCGAGCAGCCGTCCCGTGAATTTGGGGAACCAGTAGTAGAACGCGCCGAAAAGCGGGAACACGGCGCCGCCGATCAGCACGTAATGGAAGTGCGCGACGACGAAATACGTGTCGTGGACCTGCAGGTCGAGCGGCGCGAGCGCGAGCATGACGCCCGTCAATCCGCCGAGCACGAAGATCGCGAAGAATCCGAGCACGAACAGCACGGGCGTGGCGAAGCGCGGACGCCCGCTGCCGAGCGTGGCGATCCAGCTGAACACCTGGATCGCGCTCGGTACCGCGATGACGAGGCTCGCCGACGTGTAGAAGCTGTTGCCAAGCGCGGGCAAACCGGTCGCGAACATGTGGTGGACCCAGAGTCCGAACGCGAAGAAGCCGGTCGTGACGAGCGAGAGCACCATGGCGATGCGCGCGAAGATCGGCCGCCGCGAGAACGTCTCGACGATCGCCGAGATCATGCCGAGCGCGGGCATGAAGATGATGTAGACCTCGGGATGGCCGAAGAACCAGAACAGATGCTGCCAAAGCAGTGCGTCGCCGCCGTTCGCCGGATTGTAGAAATGTGTACCGACGAGGCGGTCGGCGATCAGGAAGCTGCTCGACAGCATCACGGCCGGCATCGCGAAGATCACCATGAAGCTCGTGACCAGCATGGCCCAGAGAAAGAGCGGCATGCGCGCGAGCGTCATTCCCGGCGCACGCGTCTTCAGGATCGTGGCGACGAGCTCGACGGCGACGGCGAGCGCGGACACTTCGGTGAACGTGATCATCTGCGCCCAGAAATCCGTGCGCTTGCCCGGCGAATAGTCGGAATTCGCGAGCGGCACGTACGAGAACCAGCCGGTCTCCGGGCCGACGTTGAGCAGGAACGCGATCCAGATCATCACGCCGCCGGCGAGATACACCCAATAGCTGAATGCGTTGAGCCGCGGGAACGCGATATTGCGCGTGCCGGTCATGAGCGGCACGATGTAGACGGCCACGGCCTCCATGATCGGCACGGCGAACAGGAACATCATCGTCGTGCCGTGCATCGAGAAGAGCTGGTTGTACCGGTCCGGGCCGACGAGCCCGTTGTCGGGCCGCGCGAGCTGCATCCGCATCGCGAGCGCCAGCAGCCCGGCGAGCACGAAGAACACGAATGCCGTGCAGATGTAGCGGCGGCCGATGCGCTTGTGGTCGATCGTCGTGAGCCAGCCCCAGAAGCCGGGTGCATCGGACCAGGTGCGCGCGAGTTCGGGCGAACCGTCGCTGAAGCTCGCGGGCGCCGCTCTGTGCGTGGAAGTGTGTGCGACGTTCATTCGAGCGACATGAGATAGCCGACGAGCGCATCGAGATCCTCGGGCTCGATGTCGATCGCCGGCATGTTGCAGCCTGGTTTCTGCCGTTGCGGATCGGCGAGCCACGCACCGAGCGAGCCCGCGTTGAGCGGCAGCGTCCCGGCGGCGAGCGTGGTGCGCGCGGCGAGATGCGTGAGGTCCGGTCCGGCGCGCGAGGCCGCGGTCGTGCCGCGGATCGTATGGCACATCGCGCAGGTCGTGCTGAGGAAATACTGCCGTCCGCGCTCGCTGCGTGCATCGCGCGGTTCGGCCGCCGCCGAGAGCTGGCGCTCGCGCCAGGCCGCGAAGCTCTTCTCGTCTTCGACCTTCACGAGGATGGCCATTTTCGCGTGCTCGAGGCCGCAGAATTCGGCGCAGGTACCGCGGAACGTGCCGATGCGGCGCGGTGTCAGCTCGAGCTCGTTGATGCGGCCCGGAATCAAATCGCGCTTGCCGGCGAGATTCGGCACCCAGAAGCTGTGGATCACGTCGTCGGACACGAGCTCGAGATGCACCGTGCGCCCGAGCGGCAGATGCAGCTCGTTCGCGGTCGTGAACTGCCGGTTCGCATCCGGATCGAGGTAGTCGAGCTGCCACCACCATTGCCTGCCGGTCACGCGGATCGTCAGCGCGGCGTCGCGCGCGATGAGGCGCCTGTCGGTGACGAAGCTCGTCGCGGCGAGCGCGATCAACCCGAGCACGACGAGCGCGATCCACACCGACAGCCCGCGGCCGAGGCGCGCGTCGGCCGGCGCCGCGACCGCGCCGCGCCGGCGCAAACGGCCCATGCGCACGATGACGACGGCCGTCGCGATCAGCACGATCGCGTACATTATTGCACAAATCCACAAAGATACGTGCCAGACGCCGGCGATCGCCTGCGCCTGGTCGGCGGCCGGATCGAGCGCGGACGAGGCGACCGTCACGGCGGCGGCTCCGGCTCGCCCGGCCGCGGCAGCTGCCTCGGCATCTGCGACGGCGGCGGCGACACGGAGAACGTATCGCTGCGGCTCGGCGCGGCGGCCTTCGGCACGTTGCCGGACAGCGCCCGCACGTACGCGGCGATCTCCCAGATCTGCTGCGCGGGAATCCGGCCGCGGAACGCGGGCATGCCGTTCGGCCGGCCGTCGAGGATCGTCGCGTAGATCTGATCGATGCCGCCGCCGTAACGCCAATGCGCGTCCATGAGCGAGGGACCGATGGAGCCGCCTCCCGCCGCATGGCAGCCGGCGCAGTTGAACCAGCGGAACAGACGCCCGCCCTGGTTGATGTGGTACGCGTTGCCTTCGTATTCCTTGCCGCGCGGATCGGGCGGCGGCGCCGGCGCGCCGTCCGGCTCGAGTCCGCTCACGGCAACGGCCGCGGGACCGGTTTCGGGCAGCGGCGCACCGCGATATTCCCGGCGCTCGCGGTCGCATGCTGCAATGTATAAAACGCCGAGCGCGAGCAGCGCCGCGACGAGTCGGCGCGGGCGGGCGCTCCTTGCATGGTCTCCGTGGATCGATGCCGACGTGTCTTCCATGAGTTCGCGCATCCGACGACGGCTGCCGACGTGCAACATCCTGGCCAGCTCTTCAGGCGTGTCGGCGCGGGATTTCGCACGCCGCGGGACGGCAAATCGTCCCTGGTGAAGAAAACATTACGCCGCGCGAACCGCGATGCGGTGGCCTGCACGCGTGGCAAGCGCTGCCGTGCGGCGCACCGCCCGGGCATGCAAATTGCTCCTGCACGCTTCCCCACCCAAGGAGACACCACGATGAGCAAGCAAGTCTGTCTGTGCATCGCTCTCGCACTCGCCGGCACCGGTGCGTATGCCGCCACGTCGCCCGACGAGACCTTCGCGAAGAAAGCCGCGCAAGGCGGCATGGCGGAAGTCGCCGTGGGCCAGATCGCCTCGAACCAAGGCAACGATCCGAAGGTCAAGGAGTTCGGCGAGAAGATGGTCCAGGACCATCAGGCCGCCAACGACGAGCTCAAGACCGCGGCGAGCAAGAGCAACATCACGCTGCCGAGCGACGTGAGCAAGCAGCAACAGTCCGAGGCCGACAAGCTCAAGAACATGAAAGGCGCTGCCTTCGACCACGAATACGCTCGCATGATGGTCAAAGACCACGAAGAAGACGTGGCGCTGTTCCAGAAGGAGGCGGATTCCGGCAAGGACCCGAACCTCAAAGCGTATGCGCAAAAAACCTTGCCGACGCTCAAGGAACACCTGCGCATGGCCAAGCAGATGCAGAGCGGCGCGAGCGGACGCGCCGGCTGATCGAAACCGCAGCACGCGCTCTCCGTGTACGCTGCACGATGCGCGGCGGACGGCGCGTGCGAATTGCATGATACCTGCGCGCGTGCGCGACACCGCAGCGCGCCAGGGTGGGCGTTGCTGACAAGGAGTGACACGCTATGAAAGGGAAATTCGACCAAGCCCATCTCGAGGAACTGCTGTATCAGGCCATCGAGACCGAGCAAGGCGGCATCAAGATCTACACCGCGGCGATCGAATGCGCGATCAACGCCGAGCTGCACAAGGAATGGGAGGAATATCTCGGACAGACACGCAACCACGAGCGCGTGCTGCGCGACGTGTTCGACAAGCTCGGTCTCGATCCGAAGAAGGAGACGCCGGGGCGCAAAGTCGTGGGCCACCTCGGCGCTTCGCTGCTGAAGGCCATCGACATGGCGTCGAAGGCCGGCGATCCGGCGGCCGCGCAGCTCGTCGCGGCGGAATGCGTCGTGCTCGCCGAAACCAAGGATCACCAGAATTGGGAGTTGCTCGCGCAAACCGCCGAGCACGCGAGCGGCGACGTGGCGAAGGCGTTGAAGGCCGCCGTCGAGGAAGTCGAGAACGAAGAGGACCGGCACCTCTACCACACCAAGGGCTGGGCTCGCGAGCTCTGGATCGCCTCGCTCGGCATGCCGGCCGTGCTGCCGCCTCCCGAGGAAGTCAAGGACGTCGACACCGCGATCGGCGCTTCTCGCGCCGAGCAATCGCGCGAGAAGATGCTGTGACGCGATCCCCGCGCACTCGAGCGCTCGCCGATGCATACACACGACCGGAACCGTACGCGCACGCCAGGCGCAAAGCCCGACGCAACTGGCGGCCGCGCCGCTCGCGGCATCCGCCCTGGCCGGCCCGCGCGCACCGCGCGCGGGCCGTATGCGGGGCAGCGCGAGGATATCGAAGGCGAGAACGCCTCGGGCCCGCGCGTGCCGAAAAACGTCGGCAGGACCGATAGGCGCTGAGCTTCGCCGGATATTTTTATACTTTGAGACGGCGCGTCGGCGAGTTCGCTGTTTGAAGCGAGTTCTATTGGAAGCCGTCGGCGAAAATCACGTCGCCCTCGTACACCCAGAGCTTCGAACCGTTGTCGGCGACGTAGAGTCGACCGCCGACGACGATGACGCTCTGCTTGTGGAACTTGCTCGACGCCGTCGACGTGGCGACCCCCATCGAGCCATCCTGCCAAAGCGTGGCGCCTGTTGCGGGATCGAGCGCCGTCACGCCGCTGCCACCCGCGTAGTAGAGCACTCCGTTCGCGAGCACGGGCGAGGTGCCGCCGGTGCTCGTTGCGCTGCCGTGCACGGGCGTGCCTTCGTTGACCCAGTTCGGCGCGCCGGAGGCCTGCAAGGTCGGCAAGTTGCCGTTCGCGGGATCGGCCTTGACGCGCACGGCCGAGATGCCGAAATTGTTCACGGCGATCAGCATGACGTCGCCGGTCGCGGGATTCGTCCACGCGATGGGCTGCGTCTTCACCTCGTTGCCCTGGGGAACGTTGCCGATGAATATCTGCCCGCCCGTGTTGCCGGGGCTGCCGGTGCCGCTCATATCGTCGAGGTCGAGGAGGCGCAAATCGCCGTCCTTGCCGCTCTGGATGCCGATGTGCGTACGCGACGATCCGGCCGGCGCCGGGACGAGGACGACCGAGGTCGAGCCGAGGTCCGTGTCGTAGTACATGAGATCGAGATAGTTCGACGGCGTGTAGCTGTCGAGCGGCGCCGCGAGCTCGTGATCCATCGCGGCCGGCAGCGCGATGACCGAATCGCTCCAATTGTGGCCGCCGTTGTTCGCGTCGTAACCGAAGATGCCGTTGCCTGTCGTGACGTAGATGCGATCGCTCACCGGATCGTAGACCACGCCTGCCCGTCCCCAAATGCCGCCGTTGCCGGTCGACAAACTCGAACTGCCGCCGGGCGGCGTCATTTGCTGCTGCAGGCAATCGGGTTGCACGCTGTTCGGCGGATTCGGATTGTTCTCGACAAAGTGCACGTTGCCTCGATCGCTGCACATCACGTTGAACACGACCTGCGTGCCGGTCGCGAGATTGATCGCGGTGACGTGCCCCTGGTAATCGCCGCTGTCTTCCGGCAGCCACGCGCCGCCGCTCACGGTGGCGTAGAGGTAGGTCGTGCCGTTCTTCGCCGTCGCGAACGCGAGCGCCGACGAGACCTGCTCCATGTCCGGCTTGAGCGTCACGACCTCGGGCCAACCGCCGCCCGTCGTTTCGTTGCCGTCGGCGACTGTATACTTGTGTACGCGCCCGTCGAGCGAGTATCCGTACACGAACTGCCGATTGGGATCGAGTACGGGCGAGGTCGCCGTCGTGCACTGATCGCTCGCATTCGGCTGGGCGCAGGCGTTGCTCGTGCTCGGGTATCGCGACCACTGCGTCGCGCCCGTGGCCGCGTCGAGCGCGAGCAGCGTGCCGTCGCTCACGGTCAGGAACAGGAGATCCTTGGTTCCCTCCGGCGTGTTCACGCCGGCGAGCAGCACGGGCGCGCCCGGCACCAGACCGGGCAGCGTGAGCGAGTACTTCAGATGCAGACGCGCGACGTTCTGTTTCGAGAGCGCGGTCTCGGCGGAATTCGTGCCGCTGTGATTCGCGTCGTAGCCGAATTGAAGCCAGTCGGCAGCGTGACTCGTGACCGCAGCGAGCGCGACCGCGGCGGCGGTCGTGGCGACGAGGACATTTCGCATGTATGGCGTTCCCTATGCCGGGGCAAACGGGCTCGCCAGTGCAACCCCTGCGCCAAACGCGAGCGTCCACGCGCGATGCAGGATCGACCGCCTCTCCATGTTCGGAGGCGCAACGGCGCCCGCAAAAAGTTCACGTCTCGTGGTAATTTTTTGCAGCGTCGCCATCCGTGGATGCGACGGAGGAGTCCGCCATGACTGCACGTTGGTTCTGCTGCTGGGGATGGGTATACCGGCCGGTGTCGCTTTGGGGGTGGCTCGCCGTCCTCGCGACCGCGACGTTCTGCGCACAGGTGTTCGTCGCCGTCGATCGCCATTCGCACTCGGCGAGCGACACTTTGTACGGCGTATTTCCCTACGTCGTCTGCGCGCTCGGGCTGCTCAACTGGCTCGCCTCCAAGACGAGCGCTGCGCCTTGAGGCGTCACGCGTAGGCGACGTCGGCGATCCAGTTCCGCTGACGGCGCGCGAGCCGCGATTCGAGCGTCTCGCCGTCGTGCGCCACGGGCGCGCGGCGCAACAGCGGTTCGACCGCGGCATCGAACGCGTTGACGTTGACGACCGCATAGAGGCGCCCGTCGATTTCGCTCGTCGCCACGACGACGATGCCGCAGCGTGCGCAGACGTGGAACAGCGCCGTGCCGGTGCCGAACGCGTATTTCGAGACGCCTGCAGGCTCACGCATCGCGATGCGCAGGCGCCCATCGGGTTTGGACGTCCAAACTGCGCCATGGCGCGTGCAGAACGTGCAGCTGCAGGCACGCGCGGGGATCTCGCCCGGATCGGGTTCCCAGGCGAGCGTGAACGACAGATTGCCGCAATGGCAGGAGCCGCGGATCAGCATCGGCGCATTCTAGCTCGCCGGCGTGCGTTCGGTCTCGATCTCGCCGGGCGCATCGCGCATGAGACCGAGCCGCCGAATCATCCAAGGCATCGTGAGGCCCTGCACGAAAATCGAAAATGCGACGACCGCGAACGCGGCGACGAGAATCTCGCGGCGTTCGGCCACGCTGTCGGGTAGCGCAAGCACGAGCGCCAGCGCGAGCGCCCCGCGCAAACCGCCCCAGACGAAGACGTGCTGGTGTTTGAGATCGACGGCGAGCCGGCTGCGCGCAAACAGCGCGCAAATCGGGTACACCGCGAGCGCGCGGCCGAGCAGCACGAGCGCGATCGCCGCCGCCGCTACGCCGCTGAGAAGCCCGTAGCCCGCCTGCACTTCCTGTTCGCCGATCAGGATGAACACGAACGAATTGGCGAGGAACGCGACGTATTCCCAGAACGCGAGCACGTGGCCCTGGCTGCCTTCCGAAATGGCGCGGCGCCAGCCGAAGTTGCCGACCATGAGCCCCGCCGAGAGCGACGCGAGCACGCCCGACGCATGGAAATGCTCGGCGAGCAGGAACGATCCGTACGCCGCCACGGTGGTCAGCGTGATTTCGATGAGATGGTCCGCGGTGCGCCCCGCGATGAGCAGCAGCGCACCGGCGACGGCCAGCCCGGCGAGCACGCCCCCGAACACGGTCCAGACGAGCGAAGCGGCGATGGCGAGCGGCGACGGCGTGGCGCCGTTCGCGAGCGCGACGAGCAGCGTGAAGCCGACCGCAGCCGCACCGTCGTTGAGCAGGCTTTCCGATTCGACCATGCCGCTCAGACGCCGCTCGACCTTCATCTCCTTGAACGCGGCGATGACCGACACCGGATCGGTCGCAGCGATGAGCACGCCGAACAGCGCCGCGCCCATCCAGCCCCAGCCCACCGTGTAGTGCATGCCGGCGGCGACCACGAGCGCCGCGATCGCGACGCCCGGGAACGCGAGGCCGGCGTTGACCGGCAGATCGCGCCGGAACGGCTTCCAGTTCAGCTGCAGCGCTGCTTCGAACACGAGCGGCGGCAGGAAGATGTTGAAGATGAGGTCGCGCGTGAGCGGCATCTGCACGCCGCTCGGCAATAGCGCGAGCGCAATGCCGGCGCTGACGAGCCCGACGCTGTACGGCAGCCGCAGCAGCCGCGACACGATCGCGACGATCGACGCGATAAGCAGAAACACCACGATGGTCGCTACGGAAAATTCCACTGCCTGCTCCGTCGATGATCACGCCACTATGCGGACGTCGGCGCGGCGAAGCAACCCTGCTGCTGGATGGCGTGCGGCAGCAGTGCTCGTGCCGACGCACGCACTATGTTTTCCGCCCGAGGAGCGGCGAAAGCGCGGCGCCGATCGCGTTCTGCCACTGGCCTAACCTGGCCCGCACTCGCGGATACGGCCGCATGCGCAGCGTGTCGCTCACGATCGCCGACAGGCGTTCAACGTCTTGCGCAGCGAGCGAGCCGCCGACGCTGCCGTAGCGTGCGCCGTCGAACGCGTCGGGCAAGGACGCGGGTACGTCGATGCCGCGGCGCGCGAGATCGTCGAGGAATGCGCGATACGTCTGCGCAGCAGGCCGCGGCACGCCACGAGCCGTCAGCGAACGCTCGAGCGCTTGCGCCAGGTGCGGCGCCGCGTTCCCGGTCGCATCTTTCGCGCGCGCAAGGAGACGCGAAATCGCCATGCGCTCGGTGAGGTCGGCGGCGGCATGCGCGCAGAGCACGGCCGCGCCCACGACGCACGCCACGAGCAAGGCGAAAAGCGGCGTCCACGGCAACACGCGCCGCGCGAAGGCGACGAGCTCGCGCTGCATGTGGCGCAGCGCTTCCCACGTCGCGCGCAGCGCCTGCATCGCTGCGGTGCGCAGCGCCGCCGGATCGAGCAGCGCACTCGTGTCGGCCTGCCGTTCGAGATAGCGGTCGGCGGCGCTCGCCACTTGCTGCGTAGCCGGCGCCGCTTCGGACTCCGGCATCGGATAAAACGGCGTGGGTTCGAACATGATCCAACGTCCGTCGATCCACGCCTCGGCCCAGGCATGGCCGTCGAGCGCGCGGACTTCGTAGTAGCCCGTGAGCGGATTGCGCTCGCCGAGCGAGAAACCCGTCGCGAAACGGGCCGGAATGCCGATCTCGCGCAACATGACGACCATAGCGCTCGCGAAGAACTCGCAATGTCCTTTGCGGTTCTCGAACAGGAACCAATCCAAGGGCGTGCGGCCCTGATAAGGCACGATCGTTTCGTAGCTGTACGCGTACTGACTGCGCAGGTGCGTCTCGATCGCGAGCGCCTGGCGCCAAGCGCCTCCGGCGTTGCCAGCGACCGTGCGCGCGAGCTCGCCGACACGTGCCGACAACTCGGGGTCGATTTGCAGATAGCGTGCATCGGGCTGCGTCGCATGAACTGCGTAGCGGCTGCCAACGAGCTCAGGCGCCGCGTCGACCGCGTAGCTCGTTTGAGCGAGCAGCGGTCGCGGTACGCCGAACGTGCCGTCGCCGAAATCGTAGAGCTGCGGCCCCGGAAAGCGGATGCGCCGCGCGGCGGCGCTCGCGGGCAAGGCCGTGAGATGGAGATCGCTCACGACGTCGATCTGCTGCGTGATCGGCGTGCCGCCCGCAGGCACGCTGCGTTCGAGGTAGCCCGCACGCAGCACGGTGAGCGCGGGTGCATCGCCGGTACGCAGCCAGCGGTCGTGCTCGAAACGGTCGTAGAGCGCGCCACGCAGGTAGACCGGCTGCGACGTCTTGACGTACATGACGATGGCGTTGCCGAGGGCGGCGTCGCGCTGCACGTCCGTCACCGAATAGCCTTCCTGGGCGGGATGCTGTGGATTCGCCGAACTCGAGTTCGACGAGCGACCCGCACTCGGCCGATCCGCCGCCGATTCTCGCTCGGCCTGCGCGGACGTCGGCGGCTTCGGCGCCGAATGCGGCGCGCTCGGCGGCACTGTGCTCTCGCTGCCGCGAGGGTCGCTGTAGTCGTGTTCGCTCGACGCGGAACGGCCGCCCAGATACAACGCCGCCGGTTGCGGCACGTACAAGTAGAGCGGAATCGCGAGCAGCATCACGAGCCCGGCCGCAGCGGTGCCGCCGCGGCTGCGCGTTTGTCGCGTCACCACCGTTGCGGCGGCGCGCCGCTGCAACGTGACGCCCGCGTCGAACGCGAACAGCGACAGCACGGCCAGCGTGAACGCGGCAGCGCACGGCGCGAACCAGCCGGAGCGCGATGCAGCGGCCACGATGAGCACTTCGCACAGGCACGCGGCGACGATGAGCAGCATGTGCGCGCGCCGCTCGGCGACGATGAGCACGGCGCACGTGAGCGCAAGCAACAACGCTCCGAGCGCCGGGATCACACCGTCGCTCATGAGCGTGGCGATGAAAACGAGCATGCCGATCGCCGCGACGGCCTCGCCCGCCCACTGCACCGTCATGGTGGCGTGCTGCCTGGCGCGTAGCGGCACGCGCCGGCTCCAGCAGAAAGCCAATGCTGCGCCCCAGACGAGTACGCCGCCAAGTGCGTTCGCAGCGTCGGCTGCGAGCGTGGATCGTGCGAGCAGCGTCGCGGCGAGCAGCGCGGCGAGACGCGCGCCATACGGCTGGAAATCCACGGGCTCGTCGATGCGCATCAGAAGAGCTCGGCGAGGTCCATGCCGCGCTGTGCATGAGCGATCCACGCGCCTTCGCGAAAATGCGCGCCGCAAACGATGGGAGCGGCTTCGCCGCCGCGAGCGAAGCTGCCGCGCGCGAACTGCACGACGAGCGGCACCGCACCGGCTGCACGGCAGCACGCGACGAGCGCACCGCGTTGTGCGTCGTCGCCCGCGAACAGCAGCCATGTGCCGCCGCGCGGCAAACGGTTGCGCTCGCGCGGCATCCACACGCCGAGCGGCGCTCCGCTGTCGCCTTCGGCAAGCGCGAGCGCGTCGCGCATGCGCACGAGCGCCGCGCGATCGCGCGAGGGCTCCATGCGCACGATGTTTCCGTGCTCGCGGTATACGATGCCGCACGCGAGGCCATCCGCCTGCGCGTGCTCGAGCGCCGAGCGCGCGATCGTGAACATCGTCTCGAACGTCCCTTCGGCGCCGGTGCCGCGATGTTCGCCGAGCGCGAGCTCGAGGAAGATCCAGAATTGCCGCTCTGCCGCGCGATCGTACTCGCGCACGATGAGTTCGCCGCTGCGCGCGGTGCTACGCCAATGCACGGTGCGCGGCTCGTCGCCCGGGCGGTATGGACGCGCGCCGGCGTATTCATCGTGTCCGCGGCGTTCGCGCGCAGCGAGATTTTCGAGCTGCGCATCGCCGCCCTGCTCGATCGGCAAGCGGCGCAGCGCGACGGCGGCGGGATGGACGAGCGTCTCGTGGCGGCCCGCCGCGACGATGCGGCTACGCGACGCGACACCGAGCGGGAAACGGCTGCGCAGCACGACGTCATCGAACACGCGACGTCCGCGCACGCGCGGCGTCCAGCGCAAGCGCAGCACGTCGCGACCCCGCGTGCGTTCGACGAACGCGGCGAGTACCGGCTCCTGCGTTTCGCCGAGCCTGTCGACGAGCTCGATGCCGTACCGCGGCAGCACGCCGCCCTCGAGCTCGTAGCGGATCTCGACCGGTTCGCCGACCGTGGCGAGCGGCGGCACCGAACGTCGCACACCGATGCGGCGCACTTGCACGCGCGGCAATATCCAGGCGACGACGAGCGCGGCGGCCAGGAGCCACGTCATGCCCCAGAGCAGGCTCACACCGCGGTTGTATGCGATGCCGGCCGTCGCCACGAGCCAGCCGCCGAGCAGCCAGCCCATGCGCACGTCGCCGAAACGGCGGCCGAGCGCTTCGGGATCGATCTTCATGGCGCCCCGGTCACGCCGTCGCGTGCACCGGCACGGCGACGGTGTCGAGCGCGGCGAGCACGAGCCGCTCGGCCGTGGCGGCGTCGCTTCCCTGCCGCGGCACGATGCGATGGGCGAGCACCGGCACGGCGATGCGCTTGACGTGGTCGGGCGTCACGAACGATTTCCCGCCGAGCAGCGCCACCGCCTGGCTCGCGCGCATGAGCGCGAGCGATGCACGCGGGCTTGCGCCAAGCTCGATCTCGCCGGCCGAGCGCGTCGCCCGCGTGACGGCGGCGATGTAGCGCTGCACATCGGGATGCACCTCGACGGCGCGAGCGGCTTTCTGGATTTCGGCGAGCGCGGCAGGCGTCAGGACGGGCGTCACGTCGGCGAGCGGTTCGCCGTGCACGCGCGCGGCGAGCATCGCGACCTCGCTGTCGGGCGCGGGATAACCGAGATGCAGCCGCACCATGAACCGGTCGAGCTGCGCCTCGGGCAGCGGGAACGTGCCATGAAAGCCGGCGGGATTCTGCGTCGCGATGACGAAGAATCCGTCCGGCAGCGCGCGCGGCTGGCCGTCGACCGAGATCTGCCGCTCCTCCATGCACTCGAGCAGGCATGCTTGCGCGCGCGGCGTGGCGCGGTTGATCTCGTCGACGAGCAGCACGTCGGCGAACGCCGGACCGGGCACGAATTCGAAGCGCTGCAGATCCTGGCGGTAGATCGAGCTGCCCGTGACGTCGGAAGGCAGGAGATCCGGTGTGCACTGCAAGCGTCGCATCGACGCGTGCAGCGACTGCGCCAGCGTGCGCGCGAGCATGGTCTTGCCCGTGCCGGGCACGTCTTCGAGCAGCACATGACCGCGCGCGATGAGCGCGGCAAGCAGGCAGAAGATCGTTTCGCCCTTGCCGACGATCACCTTGGCCAGGTTCGCATAGAGCGATTTGAGTGCGGCGGCTGCGGAATTGAGCATGGTCGGCATTCGCTATGCAAATGAAGTTCGAAGACTAGCAGAGCCCGCTGCGCCCGCAACGGAAATTACATGGAGCCGTAACGATACATGCTCACCATCCGGCGCTTCGTCCGTTCCCAGAAAGGAGGCAAGCCGTGACAGACAAGCTTCGTAGTGCCGCATTCGTGGCCGCAGCCCTGTTCTGCAGCGCCGCAATCCCGGCATCTGCGTATACAAGTGGAAATTTGCTCATCGGCGGCGACGCCGAGGCCGGCAAGTGCACGACCGATTGGAAAGCCGTCACCACGGTGCCGGGCTGGACGGTCGTGCTCGGCAATCCCTCGGTCGTGTGCTATTCGATCGCGAGCTTTTCGACGCCGTCGTCGGCCCACGGCAATGCGTTCATCGCCGACGGTCCCTACGGCGACTCCGCTCTGCTGCAGACGGTCGACGTGTCGAGCGCCGCTTCCGCGATCGATGCAGGGTCGACGGGCTACACGATGTCGGGCTGGCTCGGCGGCTGGGGCGCATACGCCGGCCAGGCGCAAGTCACGCTGAGCTTCTTCGACGCGCACGAGAAGCAGCTCGGCACGAGTGCCGAGCTCGGACCCGTGACGGCCGCCGACCGCGGCAACAAGAACGCATTCCTCGCGCGGTCGATCTCGGGCACCCTTCCGGCGGGCACGCGCTCGATCTCCGTCCTGCTCCAGTTCAGCAACACGTCGGCTTCGTACAACATCGGCTACGCGGACAATCTGTCGCTCACGCTGTCGACGCCGGTACAAGCGGCGACGCTCGCGCCGCCCGCCTCGCACGTACCGGCCTTCGACCACGTGTTCCTCGTCATGATGGAGAACACGGATTACGCGGCTGTGATCGGCGACACGAAGGACGCATCGTTCATCAACGGCCTCGCTTCGAGCGGCACGCTGCTCGCGAACTCGAGCGGCACGTATCATCCGAGCGACGAGAACTATCTCGCGATCGCCGGCGGCGACAATTTCGTGCAGGGCGCGATCTACTATCCGAACATCCATGTGTCCGCGCCGCATCTCGGCGATCGTCTCGAGGCGATCGGCAAGACGTGGAAAGGCTACGAGCAGGGCATGGGCACGCCGTGCAATCTCAGCAACAACAACGATTCGTACTACGCGCCCGACGATCTGCCGTTCATCAATTTCACCGACATCAGCACGAACAGCGCGCGCTGCCAGGCGCACCTCGTCGATTTGAGCCGGTTCGCCGCCGATCTCAATTCGACCGCGACGACGCCGAATTTCGTTTGGCTCTCGGCGGACGACTACTACGACGGTGAAGCCTCGGGCAACGGCTCGCCGAAGAGCCTGCAGGTGCAGGACGGCTGGCTCAAGCAGACGCTGCAGCCCTTGTTCGCCTCGCCCGCGTGGACGACGCAGCGCTCGCTCCTGATCCTGACCTGGGACGAATCCGAGACGAGCGGCACCAACCACATCGCGACGATCCTCGTCGATTCGCAAGGCCTCGTGAACCGTGGATACGTATCGCAGACGAGCTACAACCATTACAGTGTCGGCCGCACGATCGAGAGCGCGCTCGGCCTCGCGCCGCTGACTGCGAACGATCAATACGCCGAGCCCGTGAACGATGCCTTCCTGCCCAACGCACCGCCGCCCACGCCGAGCCTCTCGACGCCGACCCCGAGCGTGGCGGCCGGCGCGACGATCGCGTTCGACTACTCGACGCCGGCCTCCGACGCGAGCTCGACGAACTGGATCGGCATCTATCCCGCGGGTGCGACCCCGGGCTCGCAAGCGTCGATCACCTGGCAATACGCGGCGAACATGAGCGGCACGCTCAACTTCGCGACCAGCAGCCTCGCAGCAGGCAGCTACGCCGCGTGGTATTGCTACAACGACGGCTACACGGTCCTTGCGGGACCGGTGAACTTCACGATCACGCCGTGATCGCATCGGCGGCGCGAGCCTGGCTAGCGCCGCCGCGAGCTTCTCGCCGCGACGAACGTAGTTCCACACAGAGTTCCCGACGTCGCGCTTCGCCGCGGATCGCGATACCGCCGTCCCTGGCCATTGGCGTTTCCGTTCGGACTTGCTGCGGTACTCACGTACGGCGAGCTTTGCTGCTGCCTCGTGACCGAGACTCGGTCACGCGAGGAGGCTACGCGCTACCCGGACGCAGCAGATTGACGTGCATCAATTGTTCGAGCTTTTCTTCGCAAGTACGTCGGTTACGTCCGCGCGCCGGCCGATTCGTCGGGCGGCCATATCAATACCCAGTCGGCGGCGGCGTCCTCGCGCAGCAGGACTCGCGATGGCCTGCCGATCGATTCGTGATAACGCGCCATCTCGACGGCGCGCTTGCGGGCGGCCTCGAGGCTTTCGCAGACCGCCACCGTATTGGCCGGGGAAGCGTCCTGCCGCGTCACGAGCCACACGACGGTCGCCGTGGAGAAACTAGCGAACGGTGCTACGAAGAAGTCCACGGCCTCTCACCGCAACATGCACGCACACAGGGTCGCGAGTATCGCGTTGCGCCGGCCCGCCGCGATTGATCTGGATCAATTTCGCGTGGTGCGCGTAGGTCTCGAGCGCAGACCGAAGGGACGGTTCGTCGCGTCGCTCATCGCGTAAGCTTGAGCAGGAGGATCGCGAACGCGCCTACCGAACCCACGGCGATGAAAATCGCGCCCGCCCATCCTTTCATGAAACCGCCGTGCTTGCGGTTGAGCCAATTGGCCGCAGCGACGAGCGCGGTCGATGTCATGAGCGCGACGATGAGCGCTTGCAGATAATTATCGGAAAGATCCATGGCAACCCCGCCCCGCCGATGACGAATCGAGGATACCGGCTGACAGAAAGGCCGCATTGACGCGCATCAACCGTGGTTCGTCGCGACACACCTCGGCTGGATCGAGTTTTGTCTCGAATTCCGATCCCGTGTAGCCTTGCAGTTCTAAACGTCTGCAAGCTCCGCCCTCGCCCGTGCGAGCACGGCGTCGAGCAACTCGTCGCTGTAGGGCTCGGCGATGGGAGGAAGCGAACCCAGCGGCGTCGCCATCAGGGGATGGTCGAGCTGCGGGTTGCTGAGGCCAAGCGTCTGGCGCAGGCGCAGCACGGCGAGGATCTCGAAGGGGATGTAGGTCAGATCGCCCCAGGTGTGAAAATCCGGGGAATCCTTGCCGATCATCACCAGGTGGGTGTGACGGTCGCAGGCGGCGAGTAGCAGCGGTGCGATCGCGTCCGCGTCGGGCGTGCGCCAGTGCGCGAGCAGCGCGGTGAACAAGGGCTCATCGTCGGCCTGCGGCGGCATCGGCGGTCCGGCAATGCCTTGCCAGTCGGCGATCAGGCGCAGCAAGAAGAACTGGGTGCGGCGCTGGAAGTAGGGCTTCTTTCTCTTCTTGTCGAAATCGGTGAAGCCCTTGCTGTGCAGGCGCTCGGCGTAGTGATGGAACAGCGTCATCGCGCGCTCGTTCCAGCCCAGCACGAGGCAGAAGGCCGCTGTGTCGACGACGTCCATCAACCAGACGTGGTCGCCGCCGCGGGCCATGCGCAGCCAAACGTAGTTGTATGCGACCGAGCGGCGCCAGAAATCCAGCCACGGCGTGCCGCTGGCGGCCACGTCCTCCGCGTTCGTCTGCTCGGCTTTCACCGTCGTCGCCCAACGTTTGAATTCCTCGTCGTTCGCGACACGTGCGACTGTTTCGGCGGCGTAGGGCTGCGCCTTGTCGCCCTTGCGCAGGACGAGCGCCGGGCCGAACTCGAGCAGGCACGCCTCCAGGGTTTCGGGCGCGTGCCCCACGTGCTGGAGGTGGCGTACGATCTTGTACTCGCCCTCGCTCACCTCCGCGTCCAGCTCCGCGGCGAACTTCGGGACGTAGTTGTCGTTGGTGGGGTCGAAATATTGTTCCATGTTCTGCGGCCAGATCTGCGAATGGAGGTGTTTGCCGTTCTTGATCAACCGCTGGAATTCACGCCGGGTGGCAGCTGTGGTCACCGGCTTGGCCTTCCCACGCGCCTGCGGCTTCTTGTTGCCTAGTGCCGCCTGCACCGCGTGCCATCGCAGCGCCCCCGCGCAGCGATGCAGATTCTCGGCGGCATCGGAGAATTGCTGCGTCACCTTTCCATCGGGCCGCAGCGTGTGCCCGGCGTCGCCGCGACCATAAGCCTCCAGCGCCGGGATGAGGTCGATGCTCCACTTGGCTTCCCACATGCCCAATTTGTACGACTTGAGATAGTTCGCCACTTTGGGGAAGCGCGGCGCGACGCCGAGGCGGACGATGGTCGGTGGAGTGCTGTTCGCGGGCTGGCTCATGTGTGGATCGGAACGTGGTAGGGCGGACGGGCGAGAGTACTTGCTGCTTCTGCCACTGTCATCCCGACTTTCACGGGATCGCGAGTCACCACACCATTCGCAATCGGCGTCGGCGTCAGCTCTTGCGGCAATGCGGCGACTATTACGTTGCCAGCGGCGAGGCCGTCGCGTGCACGGACTCGCCCTTTGGCACGGAATTCAAAACGCCTCCGCCACACCCGTCGGTACGTATGCTTCGCTCTTGCGGCGAAATACCAACGCCGCGGCCGCCGCAATGTTCCAGATTCCCTGTGCCAACAGGATCGTGACGACGACGGTGTCGGTCATGCGCGTCCCGACGATGAAGACGATGACTGCGGGCAAGGCGCCGGCGAGCAGGCCGACGACGCCAGCGGCGCGCTGCATGCCGCGTTCGCGCAGCAAGGCGCACGACCATGCGACGGCGGCGACCGACTGGAACACCCATGCGACACGCGCAAGGTCGGGCAGCAACACCCAGGAGAATGCGCTGACGATGCGGAATCCCTGCTCGATCGCCTCGGGTGAACCGCCGACGAACATGGCAGCGGCATCGGTGCTGACGAATCCGTCGACGACTGTCCCCAACAACATCAGTACGGTGCCGAGCGCGTAGCTCACCAAGCCGACCAGGACCGGCGTGCGATTCAGTCCGAGACGCTGCGAGAGCACACCGTAGCCGTACATGAATCCGCCGATGCAGGCCATAGCGACGACGTGCACGAGCTGATGCATCGGTTGCGCCTTGACCATGCTCTGCATGATCGACAGCGCGTCCTTGCCGCCGCCGCCTTCGTCGAGAGCGACGAAAACGATCGAGGCGATTGCGCTCGCCGCTATGACGAGACCTGCGGCACGCGTATTCGGCGCCGCGGCGGCGACTGTGTTCGTGAGTTGCGGGCTTGCGTCGAGCGTTCGCATGAGTCGTCCTTTCTGTTGTGGGCGCGCAGCAGGTTGCGTGAGGCCACGATAGGAAAGCCGGTTTGTGCGAGTGTGTTGCGGCGGTAAAGAAGTATGAAGCCGTGCCGGACTAGGGAACCTAGCGGCCCGCGTCGCAGCGGGCGGGCAGCTCGACCACGAAACTGTTGTGGTTCTCCGGCGTCGCCACGAAGCGTGCGTCGCCGCCGTGATGCCGCGCGATCTGCCGCACCAGTGCAAGACCGAGGCCGCTGCCAGTCGTGTTGACGCGATCCGCGCGGCGGAAAAAAGGCTCGAACAGGCGCGCACGTTCCTGCGGTGGAATCAGCACGCCGCGATCGCTGACGACGAGGCGAGCGACGCCGTCGATGGGCGCGACATGCACCTCGATCGGCGGCTGCCCGTGGCGACCGGCATTCTCGATCAGATTGCGCAGCAAGCGCCGCAACAGGCGCGGATCGCCAGCGACGACGACGGACGTGCCGTCGAGCTGCACACCGTCGTAGCGCGCGCCCTCCTCCGCGGCCAGCGCGAGCAGGTCGACGTCTTCCGTCGCGTCCAGTTGGGCGACCGCGTCGAGGCGGCTCGCGATCAGGATTTCGTCGATCAGGCGGTCGAGCTCGGCGATATCGCGCTCGAGACCGGCCTTGCGTTTCGGATCGGCGGAATCCTTCATCAGTTCCGTCGCCAGGCGAATGCGCGCCAGCGGCGTGCGCAGTTCGTGCGATGTGTTGGCGAGTAGCCTCTTGTGCGCGTCAACCAGTTCCTCGATGCGTGCGGCAGCGCGATTGAAACTGCACGCGAGCCGCGCGACCTCGTCGCTGCCTTCGACCGACACGCGTGCGGACAAATCGCCGGCGCCGAGCGATTCGACCGCGATCTGCAGCCGCTCCAACCGCTGCGTGAGCCGCCGTACGAGCGGATACGCCACCGCGCCGACCGCCAGCGCCAGCAGCGACAGGGCCAAGATCACGGTGAAACCCGAGTGCCCAAACGCCTGCTCTCCGCCGAGATGCCAGCACAGGCCAGCGAGCAGCGCGAACACGATCAGACTCCCGAGCAGCGCGAGATAGACGCGGACGTACAGACGCGACATGTCAGTCCTGAGCCTTGGCGAACACGTAGCCGGCGCCGCGCACCGTGATTATGCGCCGCGGCTGTTTGACGTCGTCCTCGATCGCAGCGCGGATGCGCGAGATGTGCACGTCGATCGAACGATCGAACGCTTCGAGTTGTTCGCCCTTGACCATATCCATCAGCGCCTCGCGCGACAGCACGCGGCCGGCGTTGCGCGCGAACGCCACCAACAGCTCGTACTGATAGGACGTGACGCTGCGCGGCTCGCCATCTAGCGTCAGCACGCGTGCGCCGCAATCGATTTCAAGGCGGCCGAACCGCAACACACGATCGCCGGCGACGCCGGAACCGCGGCGCCTGAGGATCGCGCGCAGACGTGCGAGCAGTTCGCGCGGCTCGAAGGGTTTCGGCAGGTAGTCGTCCGCGCCTAGCTCCAGGCCCACGATGCGGTCCATCGCATCGCCGCGCGCGGTGAGCATCAGCAGGGGCGTATCGGATTTCGCACGCAACCGGCGGCAGACGTCGAGGCCGTCCATGTCGGGCAGCATCAAGTCGAGGATCACCGCATCGAACGGCGCGTCGGCGAGTCGTTCCATCGCGGCGGCGCCGAACGGCGCGAGCACGACGCGAAAACCCGCCCCGCCGAGATACTCGCAGAGCATCTCGGCGAGGCGGGCATCGTCTTCGACTAGCAGGATGCGCTCGGCCATCGCAATGGCACTGTGTCGGCTGGCGCCGACGATGGCAAGCCCTTCAGCCTTGCGCGGGTGCCAGGTGCGCGGCGAGCTTGTCGGTCAGCACCTTGCGTTGCGCCGGCGTCAGCGCGTCCGCGGTGTCGGCGATCAGTTGCACGAGTTCGCGCGAGGCTTTGTCCGCGAGCGCGACCTGCGCGGCGCGCGAATTCTCCAACGCCGTGCGGTCGATCGGGTCTTGCGTCAGCAGTGTCAGCATCTGCGCGTGTTGCGCATGGAATTGATCGTGCAATTGCACCAGGTCCGCTGCCGTCGTGCGCACGAGCGGCGCGATCTGCGCCTGCTGTGCCGGCGTCGCACCGACTTCGGAGTAGATGTGCTGCAGCAGCGCGTCGACGTTGCCGGCGAGGTCGCCGGGCGCTGCTCCCGCCATGTGCATGTGTCCCCCGTGATGGAAGGCGGCGACGCCGGTATTCTGCGCCACCGCGCCGAGGGTTACGGCGACGCCCCCCAACACGGCGGCGAGTGCGAGCACATTGCGCGTGCGACGGGCGATGGGTGATGTGTTGAGGGATGGGGTCGGGTTGTTCATTGCTGATCCTCTCTGTCAGTTTCGAGGCAGGATGCCCCAGGCGTTACGGTGATGCCGACGCGTCAGCGCATGGTTTCGAGCGGGTAAAGTTGTGTAAAGCGAACCGTCCTGGCGCAGACCAGGACCGCGCAGTTCCTATTGAACATCCGTCGCGTCATATTTGAATGTGAATCCGAATCCTTCGGTCGCGAATCGAGACAGCTGCGATTGCTCCGTCGTCAAATCTACAAGTGCATAGGCCTTCAAAAATGGCTTGGGCTCGGGAAGGTTACGAGCGGCTGCGGCGCACGGTTGTTGAGTTATGTCCGCCTGTCCTGGTGACGCTTCTGGCCGGAAGCGACCTCCCGTACCGGTTCACTTGCCACACACGTGGCCACCGGAAGCCCACCGACGTCTCCGCGATGTGGAACTGACGCTATACTCGCAGCCGAGTGACCCACAGGGCGCGTCGTCGAGGCCCAGTAGCCGCACCACGGGGTGGCAGTCATGAGCCGTCGAGACGAAACAGACAAGAGGGCGTTCGGACAGAAATGTCTGCGCGGACTTCTGATTGCGCTGTGTTGCACCGCTTCCGTGTCAGCCGCCAGCCAGTTTCACTACCTTCAATGGGGTGGGCTCGTCCAAGGCGACGGCCCCGACGTGATCAATGCGGTAGCACGCGATCCTTCGGGGAATTTTCTGATCGTGGGAACCGTCTTCGCGTCCAGCACGAATTTCGCTTTCACCGGAACGCCCAGCGCATTGCCGGGCGACGCGGTCAACGGGAAAGCATTTGTCGCCAAATACGATGCCAGCGGCAACCTGCTATGGGTCAAAGGGCTGGTATCGTCTTCCAGCTTGCAGCGTGGCGATTCGGTCGCGACGGATTCGTCCGGCAACATTTATGTCGCCGGGCGTTTTGGCGGGACGGCCACCATCGCTTCCCTCATGCCGGCGGTGGCCAACGGAACGAGCGATCTGTTTCTGGCCGCTTTCGACGCTTCAGGCAATACGCTTTGGACGAGGGCGTTCTCCGGTTCTTCGGTCGAATATTGGTCGAATCATTCGATCGCAATCGACGCGTTGGGGAATCTCGTGATTGCCGGTCAGTTCGGATCGCCCTCCGACTCGAGCGCCACACTGGACCTCGGCGCCGGGCTGCTGGGAGGGAGCGGAAAGGAGGACTTCCTGGCAAAGCTCGATTCGAGCGGAAATGCGATCGCCTCAAGAAGCTATGGCGTTGTCTGCGATGATGCGTCGAATTTCGGGAATCGAGTCGACCTCGATGCAAACGGCAACGTCTACACCGTGGATAGCTATGGCGCCTCCGGCTGCTCCGGCACGAACTACGCGAGAACAGTCGTTTACAAATGGGACGGCGCTCTGAATGGGCTGTGGAGCAAGACGTTCAGCACAACTACGGCGGCGGTGAATGCGTATAGCCTCTCGGTGGACGCAGCCGCCGGCATTGTCGCGATCGGGGGCGACTATGCTGCCGCAATCGATTTCGGCGCCGGCACCTTGCCGTTCGGGGGAAGCAGCGGCAACGTCAATGGCTACCTGCTGCAGCTGAATTCGGACGGAACCTACCGCGCAGCCACTACGGCGTATGGCGCGGGGAATTCGCGGATATTCAGCCTAGCGTACGACTCGGCCGGGCGCTTGTCCTATGGTCTGAACTACACCAACAACTATATCGACTTGGCGTATCCGCAGTCGCAAATTGCAACTGCGAACGATGGCAATGCCGCCTATGGTCAGCTTCTTGCGAATCAAACATTGGCTTGGGTTTACACGATAGAAGATGTGACGATCGGCTGCACCGTCTCCTCCTACGGAGCCATCGTCCCCATTTCATACGATCGATTGCTGGTTGCCGGAACGCCCGAGTGTGGTCAGGTGAATCTGGACTTTGGCCCGAACGCCGAGATCTTCGATTCCGGTGTCCATGCGTCATCGTTTCTCATGCAGACATTGTCTGGATCGATATTCTTCGACGGTTTTGAATAGGTTGTCGCCGAAACGTCTGTTCCTTGAGCTCGCTGAAGATGTGCTACTACAAGAGGGTGGCTGGAGGATGGCGACTGGCCGACGGTCGACCTAGAGTTCGAGAGTCCCTCAATAGGCAGGAGGTCTTATGAAAGCGTTTCAGCGTCTTGCAATGCTGATGTCCCTGCTCACTACGACGGCACTGGCGTCTGGTTCTGGTGAAGTCGTGCAACAAGGGAAATCGAGCAAATTCGTGGATGCCTACGCGTGCTGGCAACCCGAACATTTCGACAAGAGCAAGATGCTCACTTCCGTCATGATATCCGGCAACAAGATCGATGCTGCGAAAGCACCCTCAGATTGTCAGAAGCTGCGCCCCCTGCTCGGGAAGTATGTGGAACTCGATTTCACCGCCGACAAACGTTTGGACATGATCGGCGTCTACGAAGGAGATGTCGGATTCTCGACCGACGCGAGCGATACCTTGACGTTGACGCACTACGACGACAAGCGAATAGAGGGCACCTATCGCACTCAAGACGAAACGAAGAAAAATTCCGACGGAGCTTATTTCGACCTGAAATTCGCTGTCGATATTCCAGCGGCCAAGAAATGATCCGCCAGGCTAGATAGCCGCGCAGCGCGTGGCCCGGATCGGCATGGTCGCAGTTTTCGTTCTAGCGATGTCCGGAAGCCGAGCCCCTCGTCAAGGACGGGGCCCGCCACTGCGCGGAAGCCGTGTCCCGTCATCGTGTTGGGGCGACGACGATCGCGCCCGCCGGGAAGAGATAGCGCCGTTCCGGTAGACCCGGTTAGTGAGTTTGGTGGGCCGTGCAGGACTTGAACCTGCGACCAACGGATTAAAAGTCCGCTGCTCTACCAACTGAGCTAACGGCCCGGAAGCATGCGCCGCACCAGAGCGGCGCGGGCCGCGCAGTTTAGGCGCACGCGGCGGCGGGGGCAAGCGCTGCGCTAGCGATAACGCGTCGGATCGGCGAGGCCGGCCTCGGCGAAGCCTTGCGCGCGCAGGCGGCAGGCGTCGCAGCGGCCGCAGGCGCGCCCCTCGGCGTCGGCCTGATAGCACGACACCGTGGCCGCGAAATCGACGCCGAGACGTGCGCCCTCGCGGGCGATATCGGCCTTGCTCATGCGCACGAGAGGGGCGTGGATGCGCAGTTGTGCGCCTTCGATGCCGACCTTCGTGGCGAGGTTGGCCAGACGTTCGAACGCGTCGATGAACTCTGGGCGGCAGTCGGGGTAGCCCGAATAGTCGATCGCATTGACGCCGCAATAGATGTCGAGGGCGCCGAGCACCTCGGCCCAGCCGAGCGCGACGGAGAGCATGATCGTGTTGCGCGCCGGCACGTAAGTGACGGGAATGCCGGCGCCGCCGTGCTCCGGCACGGCGATGTCGGCCGTGAGCGCCGAGCCGCCGATGCTGCGCAGATCGACGTGTACGGTCTTGTGTTCGGCCGCGCCCAGCAGGCGCGCGACGCGGGCGGCGGCATCGAGTTCGGAGGCATGGCGCTGGCCGTAGTCGACGCTCAGGGCATGGCACGCGAACCCGGCCTCGCGCGCGAGCGCCAGCGTGACGGCCGAATCCATGCCGCCCGACACGAGCACGACGGCGCGGCGCCCGCTCATCGGCCGGGCTCCTGGCCCCAGAGGAGCTTGTGCAGCTGGATCTGCATGCGCACGGGCAGGCGGTCGGCGAGGATCCATTCGGCGAGATCGCGCGGTGCGAGCGCGCCGTACACGGGCGAGAACAGGATCTCGCAGCGCGCGGCGAGGTCGCGCTCACGGAGCACGCCGACCGCCCAGTCGTAGTCGCTGCGTCCGGCGAGCACGAATTTGATCTGGTCCTTGGTCGTCAGGACCTCGAGATTGCCCCAGAGATTGCGGGCGGATTCCCCGGAATCGGGCGCCTTCAAGTCCATGACGCGCACGACGCGCGGATCGACCGCGGCGACGTCGAGCGCACCAGAGGTCTCGAGCGACACGGCATGCCCGGCGTCGCACAGGCGCACGAGCAAGTCGAGGCAGCGCTTCTGCGCGAGCGGTTCGCCGCCCGTCACGCAGACATGCTGCGTTTGATACTTTGCGACGTCTTCCACAATCTCGTCGATGCTGCGCCACTCGCCGCCGTGGAACGCGTACTCGGTGTCGCACCACGTGCAGCGCAATGGGCAGCCCGTCAGGCGCACGAACACGGTCGGGCGGCCGACGTCGCGCGCCTCGCCTTGCAACGAGTGGAAGATCTCGGCGATGCGCAGACGCGGCTCGACGGCCGCGCCGCTTGTGGTCGCGTGGACGCCGCTCATGATGCGGAACGAGCGCGGATCAGCGCCGCGCTTCGAGCTTGAGCGCGCGCAGACGTCCCTGGGCGAGGTTGGCCACCGTGGTGCCGGGATACCGCTGCAGCACCTGATTCAGCGTGGCCTCGGCCTGATCCCACTGCTTCATCTCATATTGGCAGTAGCCGATCTTGAGCAAAGCGTCGGGCGCCTTTTGGCTGTTCGGATATTGCGCGAGCAGCTTCTGGAACGTGTTCAGCGAAATCGGATAGTTTTGCGTCACGTAGTACGACTCGCCGAGCCAGTAGTACGCATTCGGCGTGAGCTCGCTGGCCGGATATTGATCGATGAATCCCTGGAAGCGGCGTGCCGATTCGGCATAGCGGCCGTCCTTGAGCGCGCTGAAGGCCTGGTCGTAGGCCGTCTTCTCGTCGGCCGGATTCGGGCCGGGCGGCGGCGTCTGCAGGTTCGCCTCCGGCGGCAGGTTCTGGCCCGCCGCGCTCTGCACGGCGCCGGGCGGAACGTTCTGCGCCGGCGGCGGCGCGTTGCCCCCTGGACCGCCGAGCGGGATGTCCTGCATCTGGCCGTTGTTGGCGGCGACGGCGCCCGGTCCGCCCGCGGCGGCGGGTGCGCCCGAGGTGCGGCCTTCCAGGCGGCCGATGCGCGAATCGAGATCGATGTACTGATCCTTGGCGCGGCTACGCATTTCCTCGACCTGATGGCGCAGCTCTTCGACCTGGCCTTGCAGCGTCTGCACTTGGGCCTGCAGGGCGTTGATCTGGTTGACGAGCTCGATGTTGGCCTGGGCGCCGTTCTGGCTCTGTGCCTGCTGCTCGAGCTTGGCCACGCGCTCGGCGAGGCTCAGGCGCTGGGCATGAGCTTGCGGAGCGGCTGCAAAAAACGCGACGGCGGCCACGAAGGCCGCCGCGGGAATGAAGCGAAACGACATCTGCATCTTGCACCTCACGTTGCCGCCGCGACTGCTTCTTCGCCCCTTGGCGGGGGGCGATCCGGCCCGCGGGCGGGCCGGATCGGGGTACGTGGAAGTGCGCGAACGATGGCAGGAATCCGGCGCCGCCGGGCTACTGCGTTTGCGTTGACTTACGGTTTGGCCGTGTAGACGATCTCGACACGGCGGTTCTTCTGCCAGCAGCCTTCGTTGTGGTCCTTGCACACAGGACGCTCTTCGCCGTAGCTCACGACGTTGAGCTGGCTCGAGGACGCACCGGAGGCCGTGAGCGCGCTCTGCACGGCGTTGCCGCGGCGCTCGCCGAGGCCCATGTTGTACTCGCGCGTGCCGCGCTCGTCGGCGTTGCCTTCCAGCGTCACGCGGGCATTGCGGAACTGGGCCAGGAACTTGGCATGGCACGAGATGGCGGCCTGGAATTCCGGACGGATCTCGCTCTTATCGAAATCGAAGTAGACGACGCGCTGACGCAGGCAGGAATCGGTGTCGAGGTCGCTGGCCTTGTAGCCGCCGCTTTCCGACGAACCCGTTGTCACGGTCGACGGGCCGGGGCCGGCCGGGGGGGGATTGGTCTTCGGCTTATTGCTGGAACAGGCGACCAACGAAGCGCTGGCCACAGCGGCGGTCAGAAGAACGCGAATCGGGAGTTTCATTTTTTTAGGCCTCTTGCTCAGGTTTCAGGAAAAGCGGTCCATCCGCTAGGAATCATTGTCCGCGTTGACGGTACGGCGACCATGCCGGCTCACGCACGTCTCCGTCGGCCAGGACCAGGCGCTGGCGCACCCGCCCGTCCGCCGAAACGGCGTAAAGCACGCCGCGGGTGCCTTCCGTCGCGGCATACAGGATCATGCTTGCGTTCGGGGCGAAACTCGGGTGTTCGTCCAGATTTCCCGGAGAAATCGCCGTGGATTCGCCCGTGGCGCGATCCAAAACTGCAATACGATACACATTTCCGTTGCCTTGCACCATAGCGATGTGCTTGCCATCCCAGGAAATCGAGCCGTTGGCGTTGTACTCGCCCTGGAAGGTGATCCGGGTGGCGTCGCCGCCGGCGATCGAGGTCTGATAGAGCTGGGGTTTGCCCGAACGGTCCGACGTGAAGATCAGGCTCTGCCCATCGGGCATCCAGGTGGCCTCGGTGTCGATCGCGAAGTGCTTGGTGATCTGCGTCGAGTGGCGGCTCGCCAGGTCCATGATGTAGATGTCGGGGTTGCCGCCGTAGGACAGGGTCAGCGCCAGCTTGGTGCCGTCCGGGGAGAACGCCGGCGCGCCGTTGATGCCCTTGTTGCTCGACACCACTTCGCGCGAGCCCGTGGCGATCTCCTGGATGTAGATCGATGAATTGCCGCGCTCGAACGAGTTGTAGGCGAGCCTGCGGCCGTCCGGCGACCATGCCGGCGACAGCAGCGGCTCGCGCGAGCGCACGACCGTCTGCGGATTGTAGCCGTCCGAATCGGCGACCATCAGCGAGTACTGGATGTTGTTGCCCACGCCCGTCGAGGTGATGTAGGCGATGCGCGTCCAGAAGGCGCCGCGCACGCCGGTGATCTTCTCGTAGACGATGTCGGCGACTTGGTGCGCCACGTCGCGCAGGCCGCTGCGCTGGCCGGTGATGGCGAGCCCCGACCCGAGCAGCGGCTGCTGCTTGGCGACGTCGAACAGCTCGAATTCCACGCGCACGTCGCCGGTCGGCTGCTCGATTTCCCGACCGACCAGGATGTAGGCCTGCTTCAGCATGTTCCAGGTCGCGAACTTGATGTCGCTGCCGCGGGTCGGGAACTCGACGATGTCGTTCTTGGGCAGGGCGCGGAACTGGCCGCAGCGATTGAGATCGTTGCGCACGACGTCGGCGACGTCGGTCTCGGGCGGCAGGCCGGCGCCTTCGAACGCGAACGGCACCACGGCAACCGGCGTCGCGCTCGCGACGCCGTTCTTGATGTCGATGACCGGAACGTCGCTGCTCAAACCCTGGCCTTGCGCGAACGCGGCGGCGGCGAAGAAGCCGAAGGCGACGACGGCGGCGGCTCTGGCGATGATCGTGTTTGGCATGTCGGTTTTCATCCGTCGTAGTGGAAATTGAACTTGATTTCGCGTCGGAACACGTTTTCGTAGCCCTTGTAGGGCAGCGGCGCGGCGCGGCGCACGGCCTGCTCGATCGAGTTGCGCGTCAGAGGATCGGCGTTGCAGGGCTCGACCACATGCGCGCCGAGCAAATCGCCGCCCGGAATCTGCGTGATGTCGATCATGCAGTGCAGACCGGCTGGCGTGGTGTCCGGCCGCAGCCAATTATTCGTGATCGCATTCTGAATCGCGGCAAAATATTGCGCCTCCAAGCTCGAATCCTGGCCGTTGTTGCCGGTCCGCGCCTCCTCAGCGGGCGGGACCGGCTGCGGCGTCGGTTTGACCGGCTTCGGCGGCTGCTTTTGCAGATCGTTGAGCTGCGCCAGCTTCTCTTTCTCGAGTTTCAGTTTTTTTTCCAATTCTTCGCGCTGGCGCTTGACCTTCTCGAGTTCGGCGAGCCGATCGCGCTCCTTGCGCTGCTGTTCCTCGAGCAGCACTTGCTCCTGTTTGTGGCGCTCTTCCTGCGCACGCTGTGCCTGCTCGGCCTTTTCCTGCGCCATTTCGGCGATCTTCTCGCGTTCGATCGCGTCGTTGCGCTGCGGTTGGCTTGGGGGCTGCGGCGCAGGCTCGGGCGGCTTCGGCGGCTCAGGCGCAGGCTTCGGCGGCGTCGGTTTCGGCCGCGACGAAGCACGCGGCTGCGGCGCCCCGGTGATGCCGACGAGCTCGGCCTCGATGACCGGCCCCGGCAAGCTGATCGGCTTGACCTCCGATTGCGTCCACAAAAGGCCGAGCAGCAGCACCGCGGCGACGCCCGCGTGCACGAGGAGGGCGAGGCCGAAGGCACGCGCCTTGTCGCGGAAACTTTCCATCAGGGCTTGCGCTGCGGCTCCTGCACGGGCTGGCTCATCAGTCCGACCTTGGGCACGCCGGATTGTTGCAGCAGCACCATGGCCTGGTAGACCTTGCCGTAGTCGACGCGGTTGTCGCCGCCGATCAGCACGGGCACTTTGGGATTCTGCCGCACGAACGCCGACACCTTCGTGACGAGCGCGTTCGCGTCGATCGGCTCGCGCTGCGACGTGCCGAGCGTGAGATAGAAATTGCCGTCCTTGTCGACGCTCACGACGACGGGTTCCTGGTCGGCCTGCACCGACTTGGCCGTCGATTCCGGCAACTGGATGTCGACACCGAGGTTCAAGAGCGGCGCCGTCACCATGAAGATGATGAGCAGCACGAGCATGACGTCGATGTACGGCACGACGTTGATCTCGGCCTTGAGCTTGCGGCGTTTGCGGCTGCGTCCGGTGACGTGCATGGCAAGAGCTCTAACGTGGGTCGCGCGTCGGCGGGGTCGGCTCAGCCGGCCTCGTCGAGATGGGCTTGGCGCTGCAGGATCGAGGAAAACTCCTCGACGAACGTGTCGTAGCGCGTGACGATGCGCTCGACCTTGTTCGAGTAGCGGTTGTAGGCCCACACCGCCGGGATCGCCGCGATGAGGCCCATCGCGGTCGCGATCAGCGCCTCGGAGATGCCCGGCGCGACCATCGCGATCGTCGCCTCCTTCACGTTGGCGAGGCCGACGAAGGCCACCATGATGCCCGCGACCGTGCCGAGCAGGCCGACATACGGGCTGATCGAACCCACGTTGGCGAGGAATTCCAGGTTCTGCTCGAGGCGGTCGAGCTCGCGCGTGAGCGCCACGCGCATGCCGCGCTGGGCGCCTTCGAGGATCGTGCGCGGGTCCATCTGCCGGCGCTGACGCAGACGCGCGAACTCGCGGAAGCCGGCCTCGAAGATGCTCTCGATGCCCGTGATCTGCTCGCCCGAAGCGGTCAGATCGCGGAACAGGCCGGCGAGATCCGCGCCCGACCAGAAGCGCTCCTCGAATTCGTCGGCGCCCTTCATCGCGCGATTCAGCACCGTCATCTTGCGGAAGATGATGACCCACGACAGGAACGAGAACACCAGCAGCACGAGCATGACCACCTTGACGAACAGGCTGGCGTCGAGCACGAGCTGGAAGACATTGATACCGCCGTTCATGCGCTGAAGATCTCCGTGATCGGGATACGGGGTGGGAATTCGGGTTGCAAGGGCCGCTTGGGCGAATCCCGAGTCGCGACAGCGGATTCTATGAGGGAAACGGGATCAGAGCGAGCTTTCGGATCCGGACTTCAAGCCAACTCCTCCGCGAGCCGTTCCGGAATCCGGCACGGCTTGAACGCCTCGGCGTCGACGCAAGCCGCGCGCACGCGCGCCTTGGCGAGCACCGCTGCATCCGCGCGGCGGAGTATACATTGTACGAAAGTGATCGAGGCGCTGCGCCGTCCGACGCTTTCGATAGTCACGTCCAGTTCATCGTCGAGGCGCGCCGCGGCCACGTACTCGACGGCAAGGTCGCGTACCACGAACAGGAGTCCGTGCTCGGTCTTCACGCGCTCCTGGCCGATGCCGCGCTTGCGCAGCCATTCGGTGCGCGCGCGCTCGAAGAAGCGCAGATAGCTCGCGTGGTAGACCACGCCGCCCGCATCGGTGTCTTCCCAGTAGACGCGGACGGGCCAGGTGAAAACGGGAGTCGCGGTCGGACCACTCATCCGCCTCCCCCGGTTCCCGATTCCCGCTTGCCGATGGCCGGCTCCTCGAACAGATCCGCCGGTTCGGCGCGCCGCGGGGCCTTGAGTCCCAAATGCCGATACGCCTTCGCGGTCGCCATGCGGCCACGCGCGGTGCGCATGAGGAATCCTTGTTGGATCAGATACGGCTCGAGCACGTCTTCGATCGTGCCGCGCTCTTCGGAAAGTGCAGCCGCCAGCGACTCGACGCCGACCGGACCGCCGTCGAAATGGTCGATGATCGTGCCGAGCAGACGCCGGTCGAGCGCGTCGAAGCCTTCTTCGTCGACCTTGAGCATCTCCATGGCCGCGGCGGCCGTGGCGCGCGTGATCGCGCCGTCGGCCTTGATCTGCGCGTAGTCGCGCACGCGCCTCAGCAGGCGGTTGGCGATGCGCGGCGTGCCGCGCGCGCGGCGTGCGATTTCGCCGGCGCCGTCGTCCTCGCACGCGATGCCCATGATGCGGGCCGAGCGTTTGACGATGGAGGCGAGCTCCGAAGGCGTGTAGAACTCGAGCCGCTGCACGATGCCGAAGCGGTCGCGCAACGGTCCCGTGAGCAGGCCCGCGCGCGTCGTCGCGCCGACCAGCGTGAACGGCGGCAGGTCGAGCTTGATCGAGCGCGCCGCGGGTCCCTCGCCGATCATGATGTCGATCTGGTTGTCCTCCATCGCCGGATAAAGGATCTCCTCGACGACCGGAGAAAGCCGGTGGATCTCGTCGACGAACAGCACGTCGCGCGGTTGCAGGTTCGTCAGCAGCGCCGCCAGATCGCCGGCGCGCTCGACGACCGGTCCGGACGTCGTGCGCAGGTTCACGCCGAGTTCGTTCGCGATCACGTGCGAGAGCGTGGTCTTGCCCAAGCCCGGCGGTCCGAAGATCAGCACGTGATCGAGCGCTTCGCCGCGGCGCCGCGCCGCTTCGATGTAGATACCGAGCTGCTCGCGCACTGCGGCCTGGCCGAGGTAGTCGGCAAGCCGTTGCGGACGGATCGACGCGTCGATGGCCTCGTCTTCGCGGGTGGCGGTGGTGGAAATGACGCGGTGGTCGGTCATCGAGGAGACGGGCTTAGGGATTGGGGATTGGGGATTCGAAAGAGCGTGCGGTGGCTAGCTTATCGCGCCCGCGTCGCGAACCCAATCCGACCCGTTCCTCCGCTCTTCCCAATCCCGAATCCCGAATCCCGAATCCCGAATCCCGAATCCCGAATCCCCAATCCCCGTCTGTCAAATCTCCACCTGCGTCCCCAACTCGATGAGGCGGTTGCCGGGGATGCGGAAGAACGCCGTCGCCGAGCTCGTGTTGCGGGCCAGGAATGCGAAGAGCTTGTCGCGCCAGAGCGGCATGCCGGGGCGGTCGGTGGCGACGACGGTCTCGCGGCTGATGAAGAACGTCGTGTCCATCATGTCGAAGCCGAGGCCTTTGGCTTCGCAGCGCACGAGCGCGGCCGGGATGTCGGGGTCCTCGGCGAAGCCGAAGCGTACGATGACGCGGTAGAACTCGTGGCCGAGCGCCGTGATCTCGACACGCTCGCCGTACTCGGCGAGCGGCGTTTCGAGCGTCT
Organism: Rudaea sp.; assembly: GCA_035650835.1. Lineage (GTDB taxonomy): Bacteria > Pseudomonadota > Gammaproteobacteria > Xanthomonadales > Rhodanobacteraceae > Rudaea. The sequence continues at coordinate 40,171 of DASRGX010000244.1, forward strand.
CGACGGTCATGAGCACGTTGCGCTCGTGCAGCACCTTGTTGTGCTTCAAGTTGTGCAGGAGCGCGTTCGGTACGGCGTTGACGTTGGCGGTCAGGAAGATCGCCGTGCCCGGCACGCGCAGCGGCGGGTGCGCCGTGACGCTCGCGATGAACGGCTCGAGGGCGAGGCCGCTCTGCTTGAGCTCGCGCAGGACGAGGTCGCGCCCGCGGCGCCAGGTCGTCATGACCGTGAACGCGACGAGTCCGAGCACGAGCGGGAACCAGCCGCCGTGCTCGATCTTGATGGCGTTGGCGCTGAAGAACGACACGTCGATGATCAGGAACACGAGCCCGGCGACGACGACGAGCAGACGGCTCCATCCCCACTGCCGGCGCGCGACGATGAGCGCGAGGCACGTCGTGATGACCATCGTGCCCGTCACCGCGATGCCGTAGGCCGCCGCCAGATTGTCCGACGAACGAAAGCCGATCACGGCGCCGAGGATCAGCACGAGCAGCGCGCGGTTCACCCAGGGCAGGTAGATCTGGCCGATGGTCTGCTTCGAGGTGTGCACGACTTCCATGCGCGGCGAATAGCCGAGCTGGATCGATTCCCGCGTCATCGAGAACGCGCCCGAGATCACGGCTTGGGAAGCGATGATCGTCGCCACCGTCGAGAGCACGATCATCGGATACAGGAACGAGTTCGGCACGAGCAGGTAGAACGGGTTCGAAACGGCGGTGGGATCGTGCAGCAGCAGCGCGCCCTGTCCGAAATAGTTGAGCACGAGCGCGGGCGACACGTAGCCGAACCAGGCGAAACGGATCGGATTCTTGCCGAAATGGCCCATGTCGGCATAGAGCGCTTCGGCACCGGTCAGCGCGAGCACCACGCCGCCGAGCGCGAGGAACGCGTGCTCGCCGTTGTTGCGGAAGAATTCGAGCCCGTACCACGGATTGAGCGCCCAGAGCACTTCGGGGTGGCGCGCGATCGCGACGATGCCGAGCACCGCGATCGTCGCGAACCAGACGACCATGATCGGACCGAACACGGCCCCGACGCGCGCCGTGCCGCGCCGCTGCAGCACGAACAGGCCGATGATGATGACGAGCGTCAGCGGCACCACCCACTGCGCGAGTCGCGGCTCGGCGACTTTGAGACCTTCCACGGCCGAGAGCACCGAGATCGCCGGCGTGATCACGCCGTCGCCGTAGAAGAGCGCGGCGCCGAGCAGGCCGAGGATCATGATCCACCAGCGCACGCGCGTGTTGCCGCGTGCGCTGCGCTGCGCGAGCGCCATGAGCGCCATGATGCCGCCCTCGCCCTTGTTGTCGGCTCGCATGATGAATACGACGTATTTGAGCGACACCACCATCGCGAGCGACCAGAACACGAGCGACAGCACGCCGAGCACGTTGCTCGTCGTCGGCGGGATGCCTTGCTCGCCGAACGTCGTCTGCACGGCGTACAGCGGGCTCGTGCCGATGTCGCCGTAGACGACGCCGAGCGCGCCGAGCGCGAGTCCGGCGAACACGCGGCGCGAATCCGACGGCGTCGCCGTGCCGGGATGGGAATCGTTCATCGCAGTCGTCGTCATCGCAGTGCCAGCCTGAGCGCCTTGCGGATGATCGCCTCGGCGCTGTCGCCCGGTTCAGCAGATTCTTTCACCAATCGTGCCACCTCGGCCGGCTTGTACCCGAGCTGTTGCAGGGCGACCGAAGCCTCGGTTTGCGGATCGGCCGGCGTCGCGCCGCCACGCGCGCCGGGCGCCACCAACTCGATGCCGTCGACGCGATCGCGCAGTTCCACGACGATGCGCTCCGCCGTCTTCTTGCCGATGCCCGGGATGCGCGTGAGCGCCGCGACGTCGCCTGTCTGCACGAGCCGCGCGAACTCGTCGACGGACACGCCGGAGAGCACCGCGAGCGCAATCTTCGCGCCGATGCCGCTCACCTTCTGCAGCGTGCGGAACAAGGTCCGTTCGGCCTCGCGCAGGAACCCGTAGAGCGCGACCGTGTCTTCCTTGACCGCGTAATGCGTGTAAAGCGTCACTTCGCGACCGGTTTCGGGCAGGTCGAATACGGTCGACATCGGCGCCTGCAGTTCGTAGCCGACACCGCCGACGTCGACGACGAGCCAAGGCGGCTGCTTGGACGCGAGCATGCCTTTGAGCCGGCCGATCATGCGCGGACTCCGCGATGGCCACGGGACACGGGCGTTCTCATCGGCGTCGTCTCCATGCCGAGCGCGGAATGCCGATGCGCGCCACGCTCGCCCGCGTATGCGCATGCGTGAGCGCGACGGCGAGCGCATCGGCGGCGTCGGCCTGCAGCTTGCCGGAAACGTTGAGCAGCACGCCGACCATGTGCTGGATCTGCAGCTTGTCCGCGCCGCCGCCGCCGACCACCGCCTGCTTGATCTCCTTGGCCGCGTATTCCGTGACTTCGAGCCCTCTGTGCACGGCCGCGCAGATCGCCGCGCCGCGCGCCTGGCCGAGCTTGAGCGCCGAATCGGGGTTGCGCGCCATGAATACGCGCTCGATCGCGGCTTCCGCCGGCCGGTACTCGTCGACGATCGCGCAGACGTCGTCGAACACCTGCTTCAAGCGCAGCGGAAAGGTATCGTTCTCGAGGAGGTTCAGCGTGGCATGGAACACGTGCGCGGCGCGGCCGGATGGCGCCACCTCGATGATGCCGATGCCGGTGCGCTGCGAGCCTGGATCGATGCCGAGGATGCGTGTCACGGCGGGCGGGGCCTCCATCGGCGGATGGGTGGGATAGGCGGAGGAGGCGCTCTTGTCCATGCGATTCTACCATGCCCGTCGCGACGGCCCGTTCACGCGGCGCGCGTGAAGCGCGCATCGCGCAGGAACGCGACGGCTTGTCCGGCCGCCTGTTCGGAGAACAGCAGGCCCGTGTGCGTGGCCGGCACGACGACGTGATCGGTGAGCCCCGGCAGCTCCGTCTCGCTGACGCTGACCGTGCCGTCGTGCGGCGAAGAGAGCCCGCCGATCGCGAACCCGAGTCCGATCGGCAGGCGCCCCGCAATCGAACCCACGGGCTGCTCGCCACCCCAGCGCTCGATGCCTTCGCGCAGGATCTCGATGCTCTTGCCGATCACGAACGCGCCGCCCGGCAGCTTGGCCACGCTGCGCGCCACGGCGCTGCCGCGCAGCGGCGAGCCGAGGCACACGACGCGGCCTTCCGCGAGCTGCGGCTCGCGCTGCAGGGCCTGCAGCGCGATGAGGCCGCCGAGACTGTGGCCGACGAAGTGGATTTTTTTACTTTTTACTTTGTGCGCACGATCGCGCAGGCGCTCGATGCCCTCTTCGGGGCTGCGCAGGACGGTCGCGTAGTCGAACGCTTCGACGTCGTAGCCCGCGCCCTGCAGCCGATTGCGCAGCATCGTCAGCGTAAACGCGCGCATCCAGAGCCCGTGCAGCAGGATGACGGTTTCCCCCATGACCGCTCGCCGCTCCGGACCGGCACTCAGGCCTTGACGGGCTTGACCACGCGCACGTGCAGCTCCTGGAGCTGCACCTCCGGCACGCTCGACGGTGCGGACGTCATGAGATCCTGCGCGCTCGCCGTCTTCGGAAAGGCGATGACGTCGCGGATCGAGTCGGTGCCCGCCATGAGCGCGGCGATGCGGTCGATGCCGAACGCGATGCCGCCGTGCGGCGGCGCACCGTAGCGCAGCGCTTCGAGCAGGAAGCCGAACTTGGCTTCGGCCTCTTCGGCGCCGATGCCGAGCAGCTCGAACACCGCGCTCTGCATGTCGGGCCGATGGATGCGGATCGAGCCGCCGCCGATCTCGTTGCCGTTCAGCACCATGTCGTAGCCGCGCGACACGGCCGTCGCGGCATTCGCCGTCAGATCGGCGATGTCGTCGACCTTGGGCGCCGTGAAGGGATGATGCAGGGCCACGTAGCGCTTCGCTTCGTGGTCGTACTCGAACATCGGGAAATCCGTGACCCAGAGCGGCTTCCACGCGTTCTCGACGTGGCCGGCGTCGCGCGCGACCTTGAGCCTCAGCGCGCCCATGAAATCGCTGACCGTTTTGTACGGGCCGGCACCGAAGAATACGACGTCGCCGCTTTCTGCGCCCACGGCGCGCAGCACGTTCGCGAGCGCTGCGTCGTCGAGAAACTTGAGGATCGGCGAGGTCATGCCCTCGCGACCTTTGGCGAGGTCGTCGATGCGGATCCAGGCGAGCCCTTTGGCGCCGTACTTGGCGACGTAGGGGCCGAGATCGTCGAGATATTTGCGCGGCTGCTTCGCGCCGCCCGGCAAGCGCAGCGCCGCGACGCGGCCGCCCGGATCGTTCGCCGGTCCGCTGAACACCTTGAACTCGACGTGGCGCACGTGATCGGCGACGTCGACGAGCTCGAGCGCGATGCGCAGGTCGGGCTTGTCCGAGCCGTAGCGGCGCATCGCTTCGGCGTAGGTCATGCGCGGGAACGGATCGGCGAGCGCGACCTCGGCCACCTCGCGGAATACGTGACGGATCATGGCCTCGACGGTGTCCTGCACGTCACGCTCTTCGACGAACGCGAATTCCATGTCGAGCTGAGTGAACTCGGGCTGGCGGTCGGCGCGCAGATCCTCGTCGCGGAAGCAGCGCGCGATCTGGTAGTAGCGGTCCATGCCGGCCATCATGAGAATCTGCTTGAACAACTGCGGCGATTGCGGCAACGCGAAGAACTCGCCCGGATGGACGCGCGACGGCACGAGATAGTCGCGCGCGCCCTCGGGCGTCGCCTTCGTCAGGATGGGCGTTTCGATGTCCTGGAAACCGCGCGCGTCGAGATAGTGCCGAAGCGCCGACACGAGCCGCGTGCGCATGCGCAGCTTGCGCTGCATGTCCGGGCGGCGGATGTCGAGATAGCGATAGCGCAGGCGCGCGTCCTCGCCGACCGCGTCGTCGAGCATGAACGGCAGCGGCGCGGAGGCGTTGAGCACTTCCACGTGCGCGGCGAGCACCTCGATGCGCCCCGTGCGCAACCGGTCGTTCACCTGGCTCGGCGGGCGCGCGCGCACGCGGCCGCGCACGCGCAGGCAATACTCGTAGCGCACCTGCTCGGCCTGGGCGAACGCGGTCACGTTGTCGGGCTCGACGACGACCTGCACCACGCCCTCATGGTCGCGCAGATCGATGAAGACGACGCCACCGTGGTCGCGCCGCGTGTCGGCCCAGCCGCACAGCACCACATCCTGATCGACGAGGTTCTCGCCGACGAGCCCGCAGTAATGGCTACGCATTGAGTTCTATCCGCCCTCTGGTTTTCCGATTCCCGCGCAGGTGCCTCGCGCAAAACTCACCAATCGTACGAAGGATTTTGCTGCACTGCAAACAAAAACCCCGCCAAGCGGCGGGGTTTCGGGATTTCTCGTCGCTGCGGCTAGCGCCAGCGGCGGTCGATGGTGAACACTGCGGCGCAGCCCTGGTCCACCCAGACGCCGGCGCGATTCCAGCCCCAGGTCCGGCCTTCGATGCATGGCGAACCCGAATTCTGCCGATCGAGATAGACGCGTCCGCCGCCGCCGACATCGACGCTGCAGAACGTGTAGCGGTAGCCCTCGCTCGAGCAGCCGATCGTGAAGCGGCGATCCCATTCCGGCTCCGGACGCCATTCTCCGCCGTAGCGATCGCGGTCGTGGTCGTGGCGGCCCGCCGCGACGAACGTGCCCGCGCAACCGCGATCGACCCAGAGGAAGCCGCGGCGGTCGACACCCCAGTTCTGGCCGCGGATGCAGCGCGTATCGGACAACTGGCGGACCAGGCGCGCATCCGGCCACGGGATGTCGCAGCGCGTGTACGTGTAGTTGCGGCTCTGGCAATCCACCGCGCTGTCGTCGTAGTCCTGAGCGCGCACGGCGGAGACCGGCAGCAGGGAAACGAGGAATATCGAAATGGCAACGAGCCAACGCACCGTCATGAGCCTCTCCTTTGGTTGCTGTCGCGATCGACGTTACGAGTGTAAACGAATCCGCCGAACGGGAGATGTACACCCGCCGGCGCCGTCGGCGAGCGGAGCGGTTCAGTCGGCCGTCGGTGCGGCAGCGCCGGTCGGCTTGCCGGTGGATTTCGCCTTCTCCGCGACTTTGGCCTCGGGTTTCGACGCTTCAGTCCCTTTCTTCTCGGCAGGTTTCGGCTCGCTCTTCACCTCGCCCTTGTCGGCGAGATTGCGTTTCTTGTCGCCGTCCTTCTTGAAGTCGGTCTCGTACCAGCCGCTGCCCGCCAGGCGGAACGCCGGCGCCGTCACGCGCCGGCGCACGCTCGAAGCGCCGCATTGCGGGCATCGCTCGGGGTCGGGATCGCTGAGTTTCTGCAGGCGATCGAAGCGATCGCCGCACGTCGCGCATTCGAATTCGTAGATCGGCATGGCTCAATCCAAAAACTTTGCCGGCAAGCCGGCTCCCAACACCTGAAAATAGGTGCTGGCAGCCGTTCATTCAAGTCGGCGGCGCGCACCCGGATGGGCCCTGCGCCGCCCCGCTAGGCCGCTAGAAGTCCCGGGTCACCCGTATGCCGATCGTGCGCGGCTGGACCGGAATGATGTAGGTCTGGTCGCCGCAGATCTGCACCTGGCATTCGGCGTAGCGCGCGATCTGACCGCGGTTGTCGAAGGCGTTCTTGAGATAGAAATCGAGCGACCACGGCGTGAACGTCATGCCGGCCGAGAGGTCGACCGTGCCGTAGCCCGGAAGATCGCCGAGGATGTTGTTCTCGGCCGTGCGCAGATCCGACCGGCGCCGCCCGGTACCGAACGCGGCGGCCTGCACGTACGATTCGTGCCCGTCGATGTTGAAGTTGTAGCGCGCCGTGATGTCGCCCTTGACGTGGGGCGTGATCGGCAGCCGCGCACCCTTCGGCGCCAGCGGTGCCGCGCAATCGGTGATCGGGTTGTCGTTGGCGTCGAGCACGCCGCAATAGTTCTGCGTCAGCGCGGCGTTGTAGACCGCGACGCCGCCCGAGATCACGAGGTTGTACGTCGCGGCCCAGGCCAGGTTCGACTCGAAACCGCGGATGCGTGCCTGGTTGGCGTTGCGGATTTCCGTCAGCCCGTTGGCGCCGACGACGGCGAATTGGAAATCCTTCCACTTGTCCTCGAAGATGCTGCCGTTCCAGCGCAGGCGATGGTCGAGCCATTCGGTTTTCCAGCCGAGTTCGTAGTTGTCGAGGAAGTCGGCCAGATACGGCGGTAGCGTGCCGCGCCGGTTGATGCCGCCCGGGCGGAAGCCTTCCGAGTACGTGGCGTAGAGCATCTTGTCGTCGTCGAGCTTGTACGTGAGATTGCCACGCACGATGTGGTCGCTCTCCTTGATCTCCTTGTTGAACTCGGTGCAGGGCGCGCCCTCGAACGGGATCTGATTGATGCACGTCGCCTCGCCTTCGCTCGAGCTGTAGCCCGCCGAAAAGCCGAAAAAGCCCTTGAGCGAATCTTCGGTGTGGAAAAAGCGCGCACCGACCGTGCCCGTGAGTTGGTCGGTAATGTCGTAGGACATCTCGCCGAACACCGCCGAGTCGTTGTCGTTGCGCACCTGGCGCGTCAGCCAGATCGTGTTCGGCCAGCCCGTGACCGACAGATCGCTGCCGAGATTGTTGATCAGATAATCCTGCAGGATATCGTGCGACTGGACCTCGGCGAACGCACCGACCGTGAAGCGGAAGCGCTGGTCGCGCGGCGACGAGACGCGCAGCTCGTTGCTCGTCTTGCGGTACACGTCGTTCGCATGGATGTGCTGACTCGGGTCGATGAGATTGCCGTTGTTGTCGTGGATGTACGCGCCATAGCCGGCCTTCACGTCGTACCAGTACGAGTAGTCGCTGTAGTCCTGGTCGTAGTGATCGCTGCGGTTCAAGTGGGCTGCGGCGTAGACGACGTCGAAATTGCCGATCTTGCCGTGCACGGTCAGCGCCGACTGGATCCAGCGGTCTTCCGAATCCTCCGGGAAGAAATGCGTGACTTTGAGGTCGCCGACGTGCGGGTCGAACGCATAGATGCCGTTCACATGGGCGCCCTGGCCGACCACGCTCGGCGTGATCGACCAGTTCTCGTTCAAGTCGATCTTGAGCGCCGCGCGCGCGCCGCGCGTGTCGGCGAAGTTGTAGTCCTTGCGCGCGAAGCGGCCGTTGTCGATCGTGATGCCCGACGTGGGATACGTGCGCGTGCCGAACACGTTGTCGATGTAGCCGGCGTCCTGCTTGCTCCAGCCGACGGCGCGCAGCGCCATCCACGAGGTGATCGGGACGTTGACGTAACCCTCGGCGATGTAGCCCGAGCCGCCATGATCGATCGTGTTGCCCTCGACGCTGACGCTCGCCGAGAACGCGCTCGGGTCCGGCTTGTTCGTGATGATGCGGAGCGTGCCCGCCTCCGAGCTCGCGCCGTACAGCGTGCCCTGCGGACCGGCCAGCGCCTCGATGCGCGCGATGTCGTAGATGTGCGGGTCGATCGAACCGACGATCGTCGTGATCGGCTCTTCGTCGAGATAGATGCCGACGCTCGGGCTCGGCCCGGAGTGGTTGCCGTTGCTGCCCGACTCCACGCCGCGCATCGACACCTGGCCGAAGCCCGGCTGATAGGCGCCCTGCGAGGAGCTCGTCGACACGCTGGGCAGCAGTTTCACCCAGTCGGAAATGTCCGAGACGTTCATCTCGGTGAGCTTGTCCGTGGTCAGCACGTCGAGGCTGATCGGCACGTTCTGCGGATTTTCCTCGACCTTCTGCGCCGTGACCGTCAGCGTCTCGAGTTCGGTGGTCTTCTGGTCGGACGATGCGCCGCCGGTCGCCTGCGGATCGGCGTCGGCGAACGCGAGAGAGAAGCAGGCCAGGTGAATGGCGGCGGCTAGCGGCAGATGTGCAAAGGCGTGGTTGCGACGGGTGCTAACGTTTCTATTTTTCATGCGGACTTCCCCAGGTCAGTGAAACGCGACGTTTTCCACAAGTTAACTTGTTCCCCTCCAGCCTGCGAGAGCGGGCCCCAAGGCTTCCTTCAACGGCTCGAGCCACGGCTCGAAATGCTGCCAGTGCTCGAGTCCGCCCGTGTAGATCGGCCGGCGCACCTGCTCCGAGCTCGCCGTGCGCACCGGGCGTTCGTTCTCGAAGAAGCGCAGGCACGCCTCTTCGAACGGCAGACCGCAGTGCGCGAGCAGGCGTCGCACCTCGCCTTCGGTATCGGCGACGAGGTCCTCGTAGATCACGCGGTGCACGCGGCCCGGCAGCACGGCGTCGAAGTGCGCCATGAACTCGAAATAATCCCGGTAGTAACGACCGATGTTGTGCAAACCGTACGTGAACGATTGCCCGCGTGCGAAATGCTGCTTGAACGCCGAGAAGCAACAGGCGAGCGGATGACGGCGCACGTCGACGATTTTCGCGTTCGGCAGGATCAGCTGGATCAGGCCGATGTGTGCGAAGTTGTTCGGCATCTTGTCGATGAAGAACGGGCGGCCGAGCTTGCGATGGATGCGCGTGCGGGCGAGATACTGCTCGCCGAGTTCGCGCAGCGCATCGCGATCGAGCGCGGCGAGCGCGGCGTGGTAGGCGCCTGCGCGCTTGTCCGTCGCGGCGCGGCGCAGGCTGCGCGTGATGGAGATGATGTCGGGCAGCTCCATCGTGCCCTCGACGGCCGAGTGGCTGGCGAGGATCTGCTCGAGCAGCGTCGAGCCGGCACGCGGCAGCCCGACGATGAAGATCGGATCGGGCGCGGCGCAACCGCTGCCGGCGCGCGCGGCGAAGAATTCGGCGTCGTAGATGTCCCGCGCGCGGCGCAGCAGCAGGCTCGTGTCGTCGGCGCTGTACGGAATCTGTTCCAGGCGCATCGCGTTGCCGCGCTCGTAATGCCGGAACGACGCCGCGTAATCGCCACGGTCTTCGAGCGCCTTGCCGAGCGCGAACTCGAGGCACACGCGCTGGTCCGGCGCGAGCTGTCCGGCGAGCGTCGCCTGCATCGTCGCAAGCTCGGCATCGCCGAAGCGGAACGTCTTCAAATTGGCGAGACTCCACCAGGCGTCGCCGAAGGTCGGGTCGAGCTCGAGACACGTTCGATAGGCCGCGATCGCGCGTTCGAGCCTGCCCGCCGTCTTGGACGCGTGGCCAAGGCTCAGCCAGGCGGGGGCCTGGCGCGGGTGCGCGCGCAGCAAGTCTTCGTAGATGTCGATCGCCTGGGCGTAATCGCCCGTGTGGCACAGCGCCACGGCTTTGAGATTGCGATACGCCGAATGCGCCGGCTCGTCGCGCAGCAACCGGTCGAGCTCCTCGATCGCGCGCGCCGGCTTGTTCACGCGCGTCAGCACGATCGCGTAGTTGTGGCGCGCCTCGCGAAATCCCGGCGCGAGCTCCAGGGCGCGCTCGAGCAGGTGCTCGGCGTCCTCGGCGCGGTCGAGCCGCACGGCGATTTCGGCGAGCATGCGAATCGCGACGACGTCGGTTGGCGCGCGCTTGAGATGCGCGCGCAGCAGCGCCTCGGCTTCGGGGATTCGATTGGCGCTGACCGCGGCGGCGCAGCGCATGAGCGCCGCGTCGTGCACGGCAAAGCGCACGTGATTGAGGTACGCCGCTTCGGCGGCGGCGCGGTCGCCGGCCGCGTCGAGCGCGTCGGCGAGCTCACGCCACACCTGCGGCCGCTGCGGGGCCGCAGCGGCGGTACGGCGCAGCGCCGCCAGATCGGCCTCGAACGAACCCGTTTCCCCAGCGGCCACGATCATGCGTGCGTCCACAACGGCATCCTGCCGCAAGAATAGGCGTTCGCTCTCGCAGCCGCAACGTGGCCGGGCCGCCGCGCCGCGCCTTCAGGCCTTGTCGGCATGCCGGTTTTTCGCATCGTCTTCGGCATGCGCGTGGGCGGGCGCCGCGGTGTGCGTCGGTTTCTCAGGCCGATCCAGCGCGTCGCGCAACTGCGGCACGGCTCGCGCAGCGACCGCTCCGGGACGATCGCCGCCGATCGACAGATGCACGGCACCGCGCGCCGGACCGCGCATCTCGAGATCGAGCTCGTAACCGCCGCCCGCCGCCCTGCTCAATCGGCCGGCGACGACGACCGCCGCGAGCGCGCCTCGGAGCTCGTCTTCGCCGCGTACGCCGGTCGCGTGCAGCGAACGCAACGCGACTTCGTGCGGATCGACGACGCGGATGCCGTCGCTTTCGAGCAGATTCGAAATCAGTCCCGGCAGGCCGTCGCGGACCCAATCGAGGCCCGCGTCGCCCGTCGCGTTGTCGATCGGCAGGATGGCCACGCGCACGGACTCGGCATGCCGGGACCACAGCCATGGCGCGCTGCCAAGCAGCACGGCGAGCGCCAGGGCGACCGGCAGATACCATCGCGCCGGGAGTTGCGCTCGAGCCGAGGTTTCCGCGGCAACTTCTTCCGCGCGTGCCGCAGCACGCGGCTCGGGCGCGGCCGTGATCGGCGCCACCCAGCGCAGGCTGCGGCCGCGCACCGTGCGGATGATCGTCTGCCGACGGCCATCGTCGCCGACCGCGCGCCGCGCTTTGTATACGACCTGGCGCAACGTGTTGTCGCCGACCGGGCGCGTCCCCCATAGTGCGAGAGTGATTTCGCGTCGCTCGACGGCGCGCTCGCGTCTGCCGGCGAGCAGCAGGATCAAGTCGAACGCACGCTCGTCGATTTCGAGAGGCCGCCCATCCCGCTCCAGCCGGCGATGCAGCGGGTCGACGAGGATCGCTCCGCATCGCCAGCTCCGCTGTTGCACATCGAACTCGTTGCCGTGCATCGAACGTCTTCGCACCGGGCTCGACCGGTGGTGTTTGCGACGAATCGCAGGATAGTCCGGCTCTCCCCTGCGTGGCAACGCCTCTCAATGACGCGACGTGACGCGCGCTGACGCACGATGACGTGACATCGCCGGCCGACGCCGACAGCATCGAGGCGCCGCCTGACGCGGCGGACAGTCGTCATGAACAGAGGGAGCCGGCGTCGCGATGCCGATGTACAAAATGTTGCATTTTTTGCTGGCGGCGGGTTGTCTCGCCGCCGCCGTCGCTCCGGCGCACGCCGACGACGAGATCTTCCACTCGGGATTCGAAAACGCCGTGCTGTTTCCGGACCTCGCCGACGCAGGGGCGGACGTCAGCGTCCGATCCTGGCACGGCACGAGCGGCGGCGCACGCACCGCGATGATCTACGCGGGCGGCGGCGCCGGCGGCAGCGCCACGCCCGTGCGCTACGGCGAGTGCACGCAGTCGTGCAGCAACGCAGCGAACTGGCAATTCGCCACGCTCGGCAGCTACGGCGCCGCCGGGCTCGGCGGCGGTGCGCGCCTCGCACTCGACGCGAACGGCCACCCGCGCGCGACGTGGTACTCGCAGGCGAGCGTTGGCGGCAACGGCACCCTGTACTACGGCGAGTGCGATGCCGCGAACTGCGCAGCGCTCGCCTCATGGACCATCGCGCCCCTGCTGTCGTTCACGGGCGGGGACTCGATGGCGCTCCTCGCACGCGGCGCCTTCAACCTCGATCCCGCCGGACATCCGCGCATGCTCGTGCAGGATCTCGAGAACGGCACCTACTACGGGCAATGCAGCGCGAGCTGCACGCAATACGCGAATTGGACGTTCGACCAGTTCACGACGATCAGCGCGCAGGCCGATCTCGAATTCACGGCGACCGGGCAGGCGCGCGTGGCCTACGAAAGTGCGGCGCCCAACGTCGTCGACGGCGAGGAACTCTACTACGCCGCATGCGACAGCAACTGCGGCATCGAAGCCAACTGGCAGGGCGTCGCCCTGCTCGCGGTCAACGACAACCTCGTCGACGAACCGTTTTCGCTCGCGCTCGGCACCGGCGGCGTGCCGCGCATCGCGTTCTACTACGACGCCGGCAACGCCCACGAATTGGCCTACGCATGGTGCGGAACGAATTGCAGCACGCCGGGGCAGAACGACTGGAAAGCGTTTTCCACCGGCCTGCCGCTGTATTCGGGCTACAAGGGCGTGGCGATCTCGCTCGACGCCGGCGATGTTCCGCACATCGCCTACGGCGGATCGCCCGACGGCGTCAGCGATACGAGCATCGATGTCGCGGTGTGCATCCAGGGCTGCACCACCTCGCCGACTTGGCAATGGCGCGATATCGCGACGACCGCGGACATCCCCGAACCGCCGCCCGATCCTTGCGGGACCGGCTTGTCGCAATGGCAGATCGGCACGTCGCCGGATCTGGCGATCGCGGCGGGAACGGCGCGTCTCGTATTCGGCACGTACGCCTACTTTTCGTGCATCAGCGGGTACGACTCGAACGGCGACCCGATCTACACCGTGGATGCCTACAACGGACCGGTCGGCTACGGCGAACCTTGAGAGGGATCCTTTGCCCGTGATCCCTCGCGTGCTTCGCCCGCGCCTGTCGCCGCGCTACGCTTTCGCGAACGCGAGGTGTCCGCCCCGCGCATCCACGGCGATCGCATCGCCTGGCTGGAACGCGCCGGCCAGGATCTCGCGCGCGAGCGGATTTTCCAGCTGCTGCTGGATCGCACGCTTGAGCGGCCGCGCGCCGTAGACCGGATCGAAGCCGACGTTGCCGAGCAGGTCCAGCGCCTTGTCGGTGAGCGTCAGCGTAAGCTGCCGCTCGGCCAGGCGCTTGGCGAGATACTCGGTCTGGATGCGCGCGATCTGGCGGATCTGCGCCTTCTCGAGCGGCCGGAACACGACGATCTCGTCGAGCCGGTTGATGAACTCGGGCCGGAAATGCGCCTGCACGACGCCCATCACGGCGGCTTTCATCTTCACGTAGTCCTCTTCCGAACCGGCCGCGCCGCTCTCGTCGACGGCCGCTTGGATGAGCTGCGAGCCCAGGTTCGACGTCATCACGATGACGGTGTTGCGGAAATCGACGGTGCGTCCCTGGCCGTCCGTCAGGCGGCCGTCGTCGAGCACCTGCAGCAGCACGTTGAATACGTCGTGGTGCGCTTTTTCCACTTCGTCCAAAAGTATAACACTATACGGACGGCGGCGGACGGCTTCGGTCAGATAGCCGCCCTCCTCGTAGCCGACGTAACCGGGAGGCGCGCCGATCAGGCGGCTCACGGAATGCTTCTCCATGAACTCGCTCATGTCGATGCGCACCATCGCCTCGGTCGAGTCGAACAGGAATTCGGCGAGCGCCTTGCAGAGCTCGGTCTTGCCGACGCCGGTCGGGCCGAGGAACAGGAACGAGCCGTTCGGGCGGTTCGGATCGGCGAGCCCCGCGCGCGAGCGGCGGATCGCGTCGGCGACCGCGCGCACGGCTTCGTCCTGGCCGACCACGCGCCGGTGCAGCGCGTCCTCCATGCGCAAGAGCTTCTCGCGCTCGCCTTCGAGCATCTTCGAGACGGGGATGCCGGTCCAGCGCGACACGACCTCGGCGATCTCCTCGGCGGTCACGCGCTGCTGCAGCAGCTTGAAGCCCTTGGCCTCGGTTTCCTGCGCGGCATGCAGCTGCTTTTCCAATTGTGGAATTCTCCCATATTGGATTTCGGCCACTTTGGCGAGGTCGCCATGGCGCTGCGCGGTTTCGATTTCGGCGCGCGCCTGCTCGATCTGCTCCTTGATCTTCGTCGTGCCCTGCACGGCGGCCTTCTCGGCTTTCCAGACTTCGTTCAAATCCGAGAACTCGCGCTCGAGCTTGGCGATGTCGGCTTCGAGATCGGCCAGGCGCTGCTTCGACTCCTTGTCCTTCTCCTTCTTGAGCGCTTCGCGCTGGATCTTGAGCTGGATCAGGCGCCGTTCGAGGCGGTCGAGCTCTTCGGGCTTCGAGTCGATCTCCATGCGGATGCGCGACGCCGCTTCGTCCATGAGGTCGATGGCCTTGTCGGGCAGCTGGCGATCGGCGATGTAGCGATGCGACAGCGTGGCCGCTGCGACGATCGCCGGGTCCGTGATCTCGACGCCGTGATGCACGGCATAGCGTTCCTTGAGGCCGCGCAGGATCGCGATCGTGTCCTCGACGCTCGGCTCGCCGACGAACACCTTCTGGAAACGCCGCTCAAGCGCGGCGTCTTTCTCGATGTATTTGCGGTACTCGTCGAGGGTGGTCGCGCCGATGCAGTGCAGCTCGCCGCGCGCGAGCGCGGGCTTCAGCATGTTGCCGGCGTCCATCGCGCCTTCGGCCTTGCCGGCGCCGACCATCGTGTGCAGCTCGTCGATGAACAGGATGATGTTGCCCTCTTCCTTGGCGAGATCCTTGAGCACGGCCTTGAGCCGCTCCTCGAATTCGCCGCGGAACTTGGCGCCGGCGATCAGCGCGCCCATGTCGAGCGAGAGCACGCGCTTGTCGCGCAAACCCTCCGGCACCTCGTGATTGACGATGCGCTGGGCGAGTCCTTCGACGATCGCGGTCTTGCCGACGCCGGGCTCGCCGATCAGGACGGGGTTGTTCTTCGTGCGCCGCTGCAGCACCTGCACGACGCGGCGGATCTCCTCGTCGCGGCCGATCACGGGGTCGAGCTTGGATTTCTCGGCGCGCGCGGTCAGGTCGATCGTATACTTTTCCAGCGCCTGGCGCTGGTCCTCGGCGTTCTCGCTGGCGACTTTCTCGCCTCCGCGCATCGTCGCGATCGCGGCCTCGATTTTTTGTTTGTTCGCGGCGGCCGCCTTGAGCGCCTGGCCGACGTCGCCCTTGTCCTCGAGCGCGGCGAGCAGGAAGAGCTCGGTCGCGATGAACGCGTCGCCGCGCTGTTGCGCGAGCTTGTCGGTGACATTCAGCAGGCGGTTCAGGTCGTTCGAGACGTTGATGTTGCCTTCCTGCCCCGCCACGCGCGGCAAGCGGTCGAGCGTTTCGCCGACGCGCTGGCGCAACACCGGAACGTTGACGCCCGCCTGCGCCAGGAGCGGCACGGTCGAGCCGCCCTGCTGGTCGAGCAGCGCGGCCATCAGATGCACGGGCTCGAGCATGTTGTTGTCGCGTCCGACCGCCAGGCTCTGCGCATCGGCGAGCGCCTGCTGGAAACGCGAAGTCAGTTTGTCCGTCCGCATACGAAGTTCTCGAAAAGTGGGTGCGGCCGGACGTCACGGTAAGGCGCATCGTGCGCTGTGTTCTTGACCTCGCGCAATTCGCCGGCGCCGGCTGCTGGATGGCTTGGTTATGCGGTCGCGCATGGGCATTTCAAGCAGCGGCGATGATGCGCGAAACCCGCGCGCGTGCTAGGTTTGCGGCTCCCGCGCATGTCCGTCACGATGCACGCCGATCCGACCGCCGCCGCCGACCGCGACCGCCACGCCGCACGCGAGCACGCGCGCGCCGGGCGTGCGCACGACGCCGAGGCCTGCTTCCGGCGCGTGCTGGCCGAGCGCGGCGACGACGTCGAGGCGCTGCGATTTATTGCCGCGCAGGCGGCCGGACGCGGCGAGGACGGCGAAGCGGTCGCACTCTTGAGCCGCGCCGCCAAGGCCGCGCCGGAAGACGCTGGCGTGCTCGCCGAGCTCGGCATCGTTTACCGCTCGGCGGAACGATACGACGCCGCGCGCTACGTGCTCGAGCGCGCGGTCGCTCTCGATGCCGCACGGAATCCGAGCATGCGCCTCGTGCTCGCGGACGTGCTCGAACGCGATGCGCGGCCCGAGCTCGCGCTGCTTCACTATTTCCGCGCGCTCGTCGACGCGCGCCGGCTGCGGCGCTGGACCGGCGAAGACGGCGCCGGCTACGAGATCGAACGTCTCGCCGCGCATGCCGAGCGCTATGCCGCGGCGGGGCGACGCGCGTGGTTCGAACGCGCATTGGCCGCGGAAGGCATGACGTGCAGCGAACGCGTGCGAGCGGCGCTCGCGATGTATCTCGGCGAACGCCCGGTCGCGCTCGCCGATCCGCGGCAACGATCGGTATTCCTGCCCGTGCCCGGACTCGCAGCGACGCCGTTTCTCGACCGCGGGCAATTCCCGTGGCTCGCGGCTGCATCCGCGACGCTCGCCACGCTCGGCGCCGAAGCCGCCGCCTGCCTGGCTGCCGTGCCGCGCCAGGCGGCGCTGCGGCTGGCGATCCAGCTGCACGGCATCGCGCAGTACGAAGCGCGCCGGCATGCGCCGCGCCTGGTCGCTGCGCTCGCGTCCCTGCCGCTGCCGCACATCGCCAATCACGCGCCGGAAGCCGAGCTTCTTGCGCTCGACACCGGCGCGTCGTTGCCGGCGCAGTATGGCCGCGCGAACTGGCGCCCGCGAGCGATCGTCGCGCTTGCCGGGAGCGCGAGTTTCGACGTCGTCGCGGGCGGGGAGCAACGCACGCTCGTCGCCGGCGAAAGCGTCGTCGCCGATGCGAGCTTCGGCATCGCCTATCGGGCGAGCGGCGCGGCGCGCGCGCTCACGTTCGAGGTTTGGCATCCGGACCTCGCAGCGCACGAACGCCAAGCGCTGTCCGTGCTGGCGCTCGCGGCGGTAGACTTCGATACTCGCCTCTCGGAATTGTGAATGTCCGCCGTCCTGCCCGCTCCGACCGAGCTGCCCGCCGCACGCGATCTCTCGCGTTACGTGCGCTGGTTCGATCGCGCGCTCGAGCCCGATTTCTGCGCGCAGATGATCGAATCTTTCGAAAGGCTTGCGCGCTTCCATGCGCGCAACGGCCGCGGCGTCATGACCGAGCTCAAGGAAAGCGCCTGGACCGAGCTCAACGTCAGCAAGGTGGCCGATGCGGACATGCAGCAGTTCTTCCGTGCGCAGGTGTTCCGCTATCTCGAGCGTTACAACGGCGAACTCGGCCTCACCTTGCCGATTCCCGCGCGCGAGCGTCTCGAGAATCTGCGCATCAAGCGCTACTTCGCCGAAGGCAACGACCAGTTCCAGCCGCACTTCGATGCGATCGACTACACGAGCAACCGCTACCTCGTGTTCCTGTGGTATCTGAACGACGTCGCCGACGGCGGCGAGACCGAATTCCCGGATCTGGGTTTGCGGGTCAGCGCGCGCGCCGGACGTCTGCTCGTGTTCCCGCCCTACTGGATGTTCCAGCACGCGGGACTGCCGCCGCGGTCGAACGACAAGTACATCATTTCGACGTATCTGCTGTTTTGAGCGGCGCCTCCGTCCTGCCCGAGAGCCAGATCAAGCTCGCAAACCGGCCGCTGCGCGCACCGTCGCGACGGTAGGAATAGAACCTGGCATCGGCGAAGGTATCGAAGCCGCCTCCATGGATCGAAGCGATGCCGAGCGCGGCGAGACGCTGGCGCGCCAAAGTATACAAATCGCAGAACCAATGGCCGGCGCGCGTCGGCGAAAACGCTGCGGCCGCTTCCTCGTTGGGTGCGAGGAACGCGGCGCGGACCTCGTCGCCGACTTCGTACGAGCGCGCGCCGATCGCCGGCCCGAGCCAAGCGACGACGCCGGCAGGCGCCGTGCGCAGCCGCGCGACGCAGGCCTCGATCACGCCAGCCGCCAAGCCGCGCCAGCCCGCGTGCACGGCGGCGATTTCCGTGCCGTCTTTCGCGCAAAGCAGGATCGGCAGGCAATCGGCCGTCTGGATTGCGAGCACGACCCCGCACTGCGCGGCGACCGCGGCGTCGGCCTCGGGTTCCTCGTCCGCGTGCTGCGCATCGATGCGCACGACCGACGTTCCATGCACCTGGCGCAGCCATGCGGGCGCCGCCGGCAGCGCGAACGCGCGCACGAGCTGAGCGCGGTTCGCGCGCACGGTCTCGACATCGTCGCCCGTGCGCAGCCCGACGTTCATGGCCGCGTACGGCGGCTGCGAATTCCCGGGCAGGAGCCGCGTCGTGACGAGCGCGCGCACGGCCGCGGGCACCGGCCAGTCGGGTATCACGACCGCCGCAGATTCCCCTGCCGCTGCCGAGGTCATTTTGCCGCCACGGTGTCGGCGCGCAGCGCAATGAGCAGCGCTTCGAGATCCGCGGGCCGCTCCGCGGTCACGCTGATCGTCTTGCCGCTCACCGGATGGGCGAACTCGAGTTTTTCGGCGTGCAGCGCCTGGCGCTTGAAGGCGCGCAGCGCATCCGCGAGCTCGGACGTCGCGCCCTTCGGCAGTTTGAGGCCGCCGCCGTACGCGCCGTCGCCGACGAGCGGATGCTTGACGTGCGCCATGTGCACGCGGATCTGGTGCGTGCGGCCGGTCTCGAGCCGGCATTCGATATGCGTGTGCGCGCGAAAACGCTCGCGCACGCGATAGTGCGTCACTGCGGGCTTGCCGGCGGGCTCCTCGACGACGGCTTGGCGCAGGCGATCGCGCGGATGGCGGCCGATCGGCGCGTCGACGCGTCCGCCGGCGATCATTGCGCCGTAGACGACCGCCTCGTACTGGCGATGCACGTCGCGCGCCTGCAAGGCGTCGACGAGCGCCGCATGTGCGCGCAGCGAGCGCGCGACGACCATCACGCCCGAGGTGTCCTTGTCGAGCCGATGAACGATGCCCGCGCGCGGCACGTTGGCGAGCGCGGGATCGTGATGGAGCAGCGCGTTCTGCAAGGTGCCCGCCGGTTGGCCCGCGCCCGGATGCACGACGAGGCCGGCGGGCTTGTTGACGACGAGCACGTCGGCGTCCTCGTAACGGATGTCGAGCGCGATCGACTCGGGCGCGAGCGGCACCTGTTCGGTCGGGGTCGCGGCGAGGGTCACGAGTTCCGTGCCGCGCACGGGTTGGCGCGGCTGCGCCGTCTGGCCGTCGACGAGCACATCGCCGGACTTGATCCATGACGCTAGCCGCGAGCGCGAGAACTCGGGGAAGAGCTCAGCCAGCACTTGGTCGAGACGTCGGCCGGCGGCGGCGGTGGGCACGCGGGCGCTCAAAATCGCGGGTTCGGTATCCATGCTGAACGTCATCTGGCCGGTGAGCCCGGGCCGGTTTCCGGAAGGTGGCGGATTTCCGCTATTATCGCGGTTTGCGTCCTCGAAAGCGTGCTACCCATGCGATTCCGTTCCCTCGTCAAGCTCGCGCTGCCGTTCGCGGCCGTCCTCGCCGCCGGTTGTCACCATGCCAAGAAACAGGACGACGCCGAAGTCCTGCCCGTCGAGCAGATGTACGCGGTGGGCCATCAAGCGCTCATCGACGGCAATCTCTCGAAGGCGATCAAGTACGACCAGCGCCTCATCGCGCGTTTCCCATTCGGTCCCTACACCGAGCAGGCCACGCTCGAACTGGCCTACGCGCAGTACAAGAACGACAAGCCCGAAGACGCCTATTCGACGATCAACCGCTTCATCAAGACGTATCCGACGCAAAAACACGTCGACTACGCCTACTACCTGCGCGGCGTCATCAATTTCGACCGCGACCGCGGCTTCCTCGACCGCTACGCGAACCAGGACATGACCAAGCGCGACCAGGGCAACACGCTGCAGTCGTTCGAGGATTTGAGCGAGCTCGCGACGAAGTTCCCGGACAGCCGCTACACGCCCGACGCGCGCCAGCGCATGATCTACCTGCGCGACAACCTGGCCAAGGCACAGCTCAATGTCGCGGAGTTCTACCTGGAACGCGGCGCCTACGTCGCCGCCTCGAACCGGGCCAAGGACATCGTGGAAAAGTATCAGCGCACGCCCGAAGCCGGCGATGCGCTCGCCGTCATGGTGATGTCCTACAAGGCGCTCGGCGAAGACAAGCTCGCGGGAGACGCCGAACGCGTGCTCAAGCTCAACTATCCGGACCACCCGTATTTCAGCGGGCACTGGCCGCCGCACGGCCACTGGTGGAACCGCATGATCCCGTTCCGCAGCTGACGGAACGAGCCGGCTCAGCTCCAGCCGGAGCTGATCGGATAGCGGCGGTCGCGTCCGAACGCGCGTGTGGAAATCTTGGGGCCCGGTGCCGACTGGCGGCGTTTGTATTCGCTCGCAAGCACGAGGCGCGCGACGCGGCGCACGGTCGCCTCGTCGAAGCCCGCGCCGACGATCTCGGCCTGCGATTGCTCGCCCTCGATGAACCGTTCGAGGATCGCATCGAGCACCTCGTAAGGCGGCAGCGAATCCTGGTCGGTCTGGTTTTCGCGCAGTTCCGCCGACGGCGCGCGATCGATGACGCCCTGCGGGATGACCTCGCCCTGCCCCTGCGCATTGCGCCAACGGGCGAGCGCATAGACCAGCATCTTGTAGCAGTCTTTGAGCGGCGCGTAGCCGCCGCACATATCGCCGTAGATCGTCGCGTAGCCAACCGCGTATTCGCTCTTGTTGCCGGTCGACAGCACGAGGTGTCCGAATTTGTTCGAAAGCGCCATCAAGATCGCGCCGCGGCAGCGCGACTGCAGGTTCTCTTCGGTAAGATCGCGTGCACGGCCGCTCCAGGTGGGCTCGAGCACGTCGAGGAATGCCGCGAACGGTCCCTCGATCGGCACGGTGAAATGGCGCACGCCGAGCTTCTGCGCCTGCGCGAGCGCCAGGCTGTTGGAGATATCGGCCGTGAATCGCGACGGCAGCGACACCGCGCGCACGCGCTCGGCGCCGAGCGCATCGACGGCAAGCGCCAGCGTCAGCGCGGAGTCGATGCCGCCGGACAGGCCGAGGACCACGGTGTCGAAACCGTTCTTGTTCACGTAGTCACGCACGCCGCGCACGAGCCCCGCGTAGACGCGTGCCTCGCGCGAAGCGTCGGCTTCGACGGGCCAGTTCTCGGCACGGAAGCGACGCGTGCCGCCGTCGTACTCGGCGACGAGCAGGGCGTCGACGAACGCCGGCGCGCGTGCGGCGATGCGCCCGTCGGGTTCGACGAGCAGCGAGCCGCCGTCGAACAGGAGATCATCCTGGCCGCCGACGAGGTTGAGATAGGCGATCGCGACGCCGTTTTCGCGCGCGCGTTGCGCCAGGAGCGCTTCGCGCGCCTGCGCTTTCGCGACGTCGAACGGCGAGGCATTGATGACGACTAGCAGCTCCGCACCTTGCGCCGCGGCGCGCGCCGCGGGCTCGGGTTCCCAGATGTCCTCGCAGACGAGCCAGCCGATGCGTACCCCGGCGAAATCGCGCACTGCCGACTCGCTGCCCGGACGGAAATAGCGCTTCTCGTCGAACACCGTGTAGTTAGGCAGTGCCTGCTTGTGCGTCGTGAACGCGATCTCGCCGTCGGCGAGCAGGCTTGCCGCATTGTATACTTCGCCGAGCGCGTGCGGATGACCGACATAGGCCGCGATGCCGCGCGCTTCGGTGGCGAGTGCGGCGAGCTCGCGCTCGCAAGCGGCGAGAAAGCTCGGCCGCACGAGCAGGTCTTCGGGCGGATAGCCCGACAGCGTGAGCTCGGGAAACGCGACCAGATCCGCTTTCGTTTCGCGCGCCCGCGTCATGAGCTCGCGCACGCGCGCCGCATTGCGCGCGACGGCGCCGACCGGGAAATCGTATTGGGCGAGGGCGAAGCGCATTCAGTTACCTTCCCCCGCGAGCGGGGGAAGGAAAACACACTTACTTCAGTCGCTCGACGATCGCCGTGCCGAGATCCGCCGGCGATTTGACCGTCATGACGCCGGCCTTTTCGAGCGCGGCGAACTTGGCGGCGGCCGTGCCTTTGCCGCCCGAGATGATCGCGCCGGCGTGACCCATGCGCTTGCCCGCGGGCGCGCTCGCACCGGCGATGAAGGCGACGACAGGTTTCGTCACGTACTCGCTGATGAACTCCGCGGCTTCCTCCTCGGCGCTGCCGCCGATTTCGCCGACCATGATGATGCCCTCGGTCTGTGCATCGTCCTGGAACAGCTTGAGGCAGTCGATGAAGTTCATGCCTTGGATCGGGTCGCCGCCGATGCCGATGCAGGTACTCTGACCGAGGCCCGCGTTCGTGGTCTGGAACACGGCTTCGTACGTCAGCGTGCCCGAGCGCGAAACGATGCCGACCTTGCCGGGCTTGTGGATGTGCCCCGGCATGATGCCGATCTTGCACTCGCCCGGCGTGATGATGCCGGGGCAGTTCGGGCCGATCAGCACGGCGTCGGGATACTGCTTGAGCGCGTTCTTGACGCGCAGCATGTCGAGCACCGGAATGCCCTCGGTGATCGTCACGATGACGCGGATGCCCGCGTCGGCCGCCTCGAGGATCGCGTCGGCAGCGAACGGCGGCGGGACGAAGATCATCGTCGCGTCGGCGCCCGTGTCGTCGACGGCGTCCTGCACCGTGTTGAACACGGGCAGGCCGATGTGTTCGCCGCCGCCCTTGCCCGGCGTCACGCCGCCGACCAGCTTGGTGCCGTAATCGAGCGCCTGCTCGGAGTGGAACGTGCCCTGCTGGCCCGTGAAGCCCTGGCAGATGACCTTGGTGTTCTTGTCGACTAGAACGCTCATCGTTGTCCCTTCGTATACTTTTTCAGGCGCGCACCGCGGCGACGGTCTTGCGCGCGGCGTCGTTGAGATCGTCGGCGGGCGTGATCGCGAGTCCGGAATTGGCGAGCATCTCGCGCCCCTTCTCGACGTTGGTGCCCTGCAGGCGCACGACGACGGGGATGGTCAGCCCGACCTCCTTGACCGCGGCGATGATGCCCTCGGCGATCATGTCGCAGCGGACGATGCCGCCGAAGATGTTGATGAGGATCGCCTTGACCTTGTCCGAGGACAGGATCAGCTTGAACGCCTCGGTCACGCGCTCCTTGGTCGCGCCGCCGCCGACGTCGAGGAAGTTCGCCGGCTCGCCGCCCGCGAGCTTGATCACGTCCATCGTCGCCATGGCCAAGCCTGCGCCGTTGACCATGCAGCCGATGTTGCCGTCCATCGTGACGTAGTTGAGGTTGTGCTTGACCGCCACCGCCTCGGCGTGGTCCTCCTGCGATTCGTCGCGCATCGCGGCGAGGTCGGGATGGCGGAAGTCGGCGTTGTCGTCGGAATTGACCTTGCCGTCGAGCGCGATGAGCTCGCCGGTCTTCGCGATCGCGAGCGGGTTGAGCTCGACGAGCGAAAGGTCCTTTTCGTTGAACAGGCGATACAGCCCGAGCATGATCTTCGTGAGCTGCGTCGCCTGCTTGGCGTTCAAGCCCATCGCGAACGCGAGCTTGCGGCACTGGTAGGGCTGCAGGCCCTGCACGAAGTTGACCTCGAGCGTGTGGATGGCGTCGGGTTCTTCGCGCGCCACCTGCTCGATGTCGACGCCGCCGCGCGCGGAGGCGATGAACGCGACCGTCTTCGAAGCGCGGTCCACAAGTACAGAAAGATACAATTCCTTGACGATGTCGGTCGCCTCGCAGACGAGGACGACGTTGACCGGCAGCGCGCGGCCGCCCGACTGGTAGGTCTGCATGCGCGTGCCGAGCATCTTCGCTGCGGCGGCCTTGGCGTCGTCGGGCGATTTCACGAGCTTGACGCCGCCCGCCTTGCCGCGGCCGCCCGCGTGGATTTGCGCCTTGACGACCCATTCGTCGCCGCCCAGAGCGCGCGCCGCTTCGGCGGCCTGGTCGGGCGTCGTGGCGATCCTGCCTGCGGGCACCGGAATGCCGTAGTCGGCGAACAACTGCTTGGCCTGGTATTCGTGGAAATTCATGCATGCACCCGGATGGAATTCTGCGGAGCCGCCGGTGTCCGGCGAAAGCGCCGGCCAGGGGCCGCGCGCGAGCCGGTTATTGTGAAGAAAGGTCGTTGCAAATGAAAGTAGGCTCCGCGCCCGCTCGAGCCGTTGCTATACTCGCCGCCACTCCGACCGCCCAGCGCCGTGGCCACAGCAATCGACGTCCGCAACCGCCCCGAGAACGCGCTCAGCGAGATCAGCCGGCGCGAACTATACTTTTTCAACCTGTTCCGCGTGCTGCAGGCGCTGGTCATCGGCGGCATCGTGTTCAGCCCGTTCGCGATCGACTGGATGCAGCTCGACCATCCGCTGCTCGCCCGCTGCAGCGCGGTGATCTACCTCCTGCTCGCCGGCTACGCGTTCCTGCAGGCCAAGCGCTGGCGCAACAACCTGCAGATCAAGGTGGCCGCCGCGCTGGCGCTCGACGTCGCCTCGACGACGATCGCGCTGTTTTCGATCGCGAACCCGCCGACCGCGATCGCCATGCTGCTGCTCGTCAACGTCGGAGCCGGCGCGCTCTTGCTGCCGCCGCGCACGGCCGGCTTCTTCGCGGCGCTCGCCGCACTCGGCGTGCTCGGGCAATGCCTGTACGGCCGCATCGTCGAGCACGAAGACCGCAACCTGCTCGAGGCGGGACTGTACGGCTTGAGCTACTTCGCCACGGCCACGCTCTGCTTCGTGCTCGGCAAGCAGATGCGCGAAACCGAGGCGCTCGCCGAGCAGCGCGGCATCGACCTCGCGAACCTCGCGCAGATCAACGAGCTCATCATCCGGCGCATGAAAACCGGCGTGCTCGTCGTCGACGACGCCAATCGCGTGCACCGCTGGAACGAATCGGCCTGGGCGCTCATGGGCAATCCCAAGCCCGGGCAGCGCGATCTCGGCAGCGTCGCGCCCGAGCTCTCGCGGCGGCTCTATCATTGGCGTACGACGGGCAAGGTCGACAACACCGCCGTGGCGCTCGCCGAGGGCGTGCCCGAGGTCATCCCGCGCTTCACGAAGCTCGCCTCGAACGACGACAACAACGTGCTCATCTTCCTCGACGACACCTCGCTCGTTTCGCGGCGCGCCGAGGAGCTCACGCTGTCCTCGCTCGGACGGCTGTCGGCGTCCATCGCGCACGAGATCCGCAACCCGCTCGCGGCGATCAGCTACTCGGCGCAGCTCCTGGCCGAATCGGAGGAGCTTTCCGAAGCCGACAAGCGCATGGTCGAGATCATCAACAACCATTGCAGCCGCGTGAACGAGATCGTCGAGAACATCCTGCAGCTCTCGCGGCGCGAGCGCTCGCGGCCCGAAAGCATCGACCTCTCGCATTGGGCGCAGCACTTCGTCGAGGAATACAAATCCGGCAACGATCTCGGCCAGGATCAACTGCGCGCGGTCACGCAGACGCGCCACGTCGAGGCGCTCGTGGATCCGCAGCAGTTGCAACAGGTCGTCTGGAATCTCGTGCAGAACGCGCTGCGTTACGGACGATTGCCCGGCGAGCCCGCGCGCGTATCCGTAGTGCCGAGGCTCGCGACCGACAAGGGGCCGCCGCTCATCGAGGTCATCGACCGCGGCCCCGGCATCCCGCCCAAGGTGGCCGCGCAGATCTTCGAACCGTTCTTCACGACGCACGAATACGGCACGGGCCTCGGGCTCTATCTCGCCCGCACGATGTGCGACGCGAACCAGGCCACGCTCGAATACGTCCCGGTCGCCGGCGGCGGCAGCTGCTTCCGCATCACGCTGCCCGGGCCGCCCGTGACGGTCGCACCGAGATAGCGCGATGGAACCGGGCGCGTCGGCGCGCGCGCGGTGGGACCTCGCACTCGCTGCGGGCGTGCTGGTGGCAGTCGTCGGCGTTTATTGGCCGGTCGCGCATGCTGGCTTCGTGTGGGACGACAAGAGCGCGTTCCACGACGTCGCCTGGCTGCGCTACGGCGACGCCTGGTGGGGTTTTCTGCTGCATGGCCTGAACGGCTGGATCAACTATTTCCGGCCGCTCGTCATCGCGCTGTTCACGGCCGAAGTGCGCGCGTTCGATGTCGCACCGGGGCCGATGCATCTCGTCTCGCTCGTTCTGCACCTTGCCGACACCGTGCTCGTCGGCTTGCTGGCGCAACGGCTCGCGGCGCTGCACGGGCGAACGCCGCGGCGTTACACGGCTGCGGCAGCGATGCTCGTCTACGGCATGCACCCGGCGCTCGTCGAACCCGTGGTCTGGATCTCATGCCAATTCGAGCTCGTCGCGACGCTTTTCGTGCTGCTCGCCTTGTATTGCAACCTGGCCATCGCGTCGCCACTGCGCCGTGCGGCGGCCGTCGCCGGCTGTTTCCTGCTCGCTGCCTGCGCGAAGGAGTCCGCGGCGGCGCTGCCTCTGCTGCTGCTCATCGTCGATTTCGTCGCCGATTACGACGACGCCGGCTTGGCGCCCACGCTGCGCCGCATCTCGCGCAATCGCCGCGGCGTTTACGCCGCCGTGCTGCTTGCCGGGCTCGCCTACCTCGCGGCGCGCTACGCGGCGCTCGGGCATCTGCTCGCGCCGGCCGGCGGTGCGCCGCTCCCCGGCTTCGCGCGCCTGCAAAAAATCTGCTATGCGTATGCGAACTACTGGCGCATCGCCGTGCTGCCGATCGGCGCCGGCCCGCTGCACGTCGTCGACGACGCGGCGTTCTCCGCGATCGCCCCACGCCTCTTCGCCGCGGATCTCGCGAGCGTGGCGATCGCGGCGCTCGGCATCGTTGGACTGCGCAAAGGACAGGCCTGGGGCGCGGCAATCCTCGCGTTCAGCGCGGCGCTGCTGCCCGTGCTGCACATCGTGCCCGTGGATTTCGTCGAGAGCGTTTATCACGAACGCTACGTCATGCTGGCACTCGGCGTCGGCTGCGCGTGGCTGCCGGCGGCGATCGGCGGTTTCGGCGCGCGCGTGCCGCTCGCCCGCGTCGTCGGCGGCGTCCTCGCGCTGGCCTGGCTCGTTTTCGCCGTCGCGGACATTCGCGTGACCGTGCCCTTGTGGTCGGACGAACTCGCGCTCTGGCAGTGGGCGCTGCGCGAGGACCCGGATTCGATCATCGCCAAGGACCATCTGCTGACCGAATACATGAGCCGCGGCGACGAAGCGGATGCGCGAGCGCTCGCCACGGCGCTCGTCCGCGCGGGCACCGATTGCCCGAACTGCATGCTCAACGCGGCGTACGTCGAGCTCATGGCCGGCGATCTCGCGCTTGCGTCGCAAGCGCTCGATCGGCTCAAGAGCAGTGCGGCGATCACCTACGATCCGCGATTGCTGCATGGTTATATTCTCGCCTCCGGCGAATTGCGCGCAGTGCAGAACGATTTCGCCGGTGCCGAAGACGCCTACCGCGACGCGATCGCCACCGACGCCTACGATCCGATGCCGTACACCGAACTCGCGCTGCTGCTCGCGAAACAAGCGCGCTATGCCGAAGCGCGCGCGGCCGCCGACAAGGCGCTCGCGCTGTTTGCGCCGGACGAGCGCGCGCGGCGCAGCAAGGTCTTCGACGCGCTGATCCCGCGCGATGCGGAACGGAGCGCGCGACCGTGACCGCGAGGCTCCGCACCGCGCTCGTGGCGTTCGCAGCAACGGCGATCGTCGCTGCCGTCTACTGGCCCGTGCACGATGCCGCCCTCGTCTGGGACGACAGGTTCTATCTCTACGATCGCGCCTGGTTGCGCGAGGGTAATCAGTGGCTCGCCATCGCCCTGCACGGCTTCGCGGACTGGACCAACTATTTCCGGCCGCTCGGGATCGCACTTTTCACGGCAGAGGTGCGGTTGTTCGACACCGCCGCGGCACCGATGCATTTCGTCTCGCTCGCGCTGCACCTCGCCAATACGCTGCTCGTCGGCATGCTCGGCGCGCGTATGCTCGGCGACGTGCCGCGGGCACCGGTGTTTCGCGCTGCGGCGATGCTCGTCTACGGCCTGCACCCGGCGCTCGTCGAGCCCGTGGCGTGGATTTCGAGCCAGTTCGATCTGCTGACGGCACTTTTCACGCTGCTCGGCATGCTCGCGAACCTGTCCATCGCCAACCGCTGGGCTCGCGCCGTCGCCGTCGCAATCTGCTTCTTTTGTGCGGCCTGCGCGAAGGAAGCCGCCGCCGCGTTCGTGCCGATCCTCTTCGTCGTCGACTGGATGCGCAGCGACATCGACGCAACCGGCACGCGCGCGCGACTGCGGCGGCTCGCGGAATTGCAATGGCCAGTGTATGCCGCATCGTCCGCCGCGGGAGTCGCCTATCTCGCGTTTCGCCACGCCGGCTTGGGTTACCTCGTGAGCGGCGCGGCTGCGTCTGCTCCGTCCTTTGTCGTCTGGTTCCAGACGATGTGTTACACGTATCTCGCGTACGCGAAACTGCTCGTGTGGCCGATGGCCGGTCTCGCGCCGATGCACCTCGTCGCGACGGAGCGCTTCGCCGCGTTCGATGCCGAATCGTGCGCGATCGACGCTGCCGCGCTGGTGCTAGCAGCGGCGACCGTATTCCTGTTCGGCCGACGCAAAGCGCTCGGCGGGCTCCTCGCCGGCTTTTCGGCCGGATTGCTGCCGGTGCTGCACATCCTGCCGATCGGCTTCGACGAAAGCGTCTTCCACGAGCGGTACGCAACGACCGCCATCGCGATCGCCTGCGCGTTCCTGCCGCTCGCATCGGCGGCGGCACTGCGCACGCGCCGGTCGGCCGGCTACGCTGCGTTCGGCGCCGCGTGCTGGATCGCGCTCTCGATCGTCAACATCCGCGTGACCTTGCCGCTGTGGGCCGACGAAGTGCGCCTCTGGACCTGGGCGCTGCAGCGGAATCCCGGCGCCGTGCTCGCCGAAGACGCCCTGCTCTCGACGTATGTCGAGCGCAACGACATCGCGCATGCGCGCCCGCTCGCGGATGCCTTGCTGCATGACGGTCTTTCCTGCGTCAAATGCATGCTCAATGTCGCGTTTCTCGCCATCCTCACGCGCGACAAGGATCGGGCCGCGCAAGCGCTCAATGCCGCAGGGCGCAGCATGCCGAGCGCACCGCCGCGCACGCTCGTGATGGGGTTCCTGCTCGCGTCCGGCAACCTCGCGGAACTGAACGGAAGGCCCGACGAGGCCGCACAGGCCTATGCCGCCGCCATAGCGCGCGATCCGCAAAGTCCCGAGGCACGTATGAATCTCGCCCTGCTGCAGGCCCGTCGCGGAGACCTCGAGGAGGCCCGCCGCAACGAAGCCATCGCGCTTTCGCTATCCACGCCCGATGCGGCCGCGCGGCGCCAGGCCGAATTCGAAGCGGCCCTCGCCGAGCCCAAAACGCCCCCGCCCGAGTAGCAGGCGACACGACCGGATTCCGGAACCCGCCCATTCTTTCTATACTCCGCCGCCATGACCGCCAAAGCCACCGCCCTCGTCATCGATGACGAACGCGACATCCGCGAGCTCCTGACCATCACGCTCGGCCGCATGGGCCTCGTGGTCGAAACGGCAAGCAACGTGACCGAGGCCAAACAGCGCCTGGCCGAGACGCACTATGCGCTGTGCTTCACCGACATGCGCCTGCCCGACGGCAGCGGACAGGAAATCATCGAGCTCATCGCCGCGAAACATCCCGAAACGCCCGTGGCCATGATCACGGCCTATGGCAACGTCGACGCGGCCGTGAACGCCCTCAAGGCGGGCGCGTTCGATTTCGTCTCAAAGCCCGTCGATATCAACATGCTGCGCCGGCTCGTGCAGACGGCGATGCGGCTCGCGGAAGAAAAGAAGGCCGAACCGCCGAGCGCAGGCGCCGCGCGCATGCTCGGCGACTCGCCCGCGATCCAGGAGCTGCGCACCACGATCGGCAAGCTCGCGCGCAGCCAGGCTCCGGTCTATATCAGCGGCGAGTCGGGCGTCGGCAAAGAGCTCGTGGCGCGCCTGATCCACGAACAAGGCCCCCGCGCGAGCGGGCCCTTCGTACCCGTGAACTGCGGCGCGATTCCGTCGGAGCTCATGGAATCGGAATTCTTCGGGCACAAGAAAGGCAGCTTCACGGGCGCGCAGACCGACAAGGACGGCCTGTTCCAGGCCGCGCACGGCGGCACGCTGTTCCTCGACGAGGTGGCCGAGCTGCCGATCCACATGCAGGTGAAGCTCCTGCGCGTGATCCAAGAGAAAGCCGTACGGCCTATCGGCGGGCGCGTGGAAGTTCCCGTCGACGTGCGCATCCTCTCGGCCACGCACAAGAATCTCGCCAAGCTCGTGGAATCGAACCAGTTCCGTCAGGATCTCTACTACCGCATCAACGTCATCGAATTGCGCGTGCCGCCGTTGCGCGAGCGCCGCGAAGACGTGCCGAAGCTCGCCGGCCGCGTGCTCGAACGCTTGGCCGCGGACACGGGCCAGGCGCCCGCGCGGCTCACGCCGGAGGCGTTGTCGGCGCTGCTCGCCTACCCCTTCCCGGGCAACGTGCGCGAGCTCGAGAACGTGCTCGAGCGCGCCGTCGCGCTCTGCGAAAACAGCACGATCAAGCCGGACGACCTGAGGCTCGTGCCTGCCAGTGCACGTCCTGCCGCAGGAAACGCGATCCCCGAAGACGAAGAGTTGGAAGATGATGCCGAGAACGCGAGCGAAGGTGGGCTCGACAGCTACATCAGCAATCTCGAGCGCGAAGCGATCATGAAGGCGCTGCAGGAAACGCGCTACAACAAGACGGCCGCCGCGAAGAAGCTCGGCATCACCTTCCGCGCGCTGCGCTACAAACTCAAGAAGCTCAATATCGATTAGTCAGCACGACCATGAGCCGTTGGAAAGCCGCTGCCATCCATCTTTCCATCAGCGCCACCATCGGGGTGATCGTCGGCGCTCTGCTCTTCGGGGTCTGGTATCCGCCCCCGTATTTCCATGCCGCGGGTGCCGACGAGCTCGTCCTGCTGCTCGTAGGCGTCGACCTCACGCTCGGTCCGCTGCTCACGCTCGTCGTCTTCAAGTCCGGCAAGCGCGGGCTCAAGTTCGACCTGGCCGTTATCGGCATCGCGCAGACCGCCGCGCTCGTCTACGGCTTGAGCGTCGTCCTCGTGTCACGGCCGGTTTTCCTCGTCGGCGTCCTCGACCGCTTCGTGCTCGTTGCGGCCAATGAGATCAGCGACGACGACCTTGCGCAGGGCAGCAAACCTGAATTTCGGTCGAGGTCGTGGACGGGACCGCGCCTCGTCGCCGCCGAACTGCCGACCGACGACAAGGAACGCAGCGAGCTCGCATTTTCGGCCTTGGCCGGCCGCGACGCGCAAAACCTCCCGAAGTACTACCGCGACTATTCCGAAGCAGGCAAAGCCCTGCTCGCGAAGGCCAAACCGCTCGATGTCTTGCGCAAGAAACGACCCGGCGACGTGGCGGAGCTCGACGCCTGGCTCGCCGGTGCCGGGCGCAATGCCGATTCCGTCGTCTGGCTGCCCGTCGTCGCGCGGAAATCCGACCTCGTGATGCTTATGGATGCGCAGACGGCGGCCCCGTTGAAAGCGCTGCCGATCAATCCCTGGTAATCGCCGCCCGCTGGTACATTTCCTGCTTCCTGTCACGGTGGGGTTGCCAGAGCGCAGGGGTTTTCTATGCATCGTTCGAACCGCGAATCCGGCTTCACGCTCATCGAGCTCATGATCGTCGTGGCGATCATCGCCATCCTCGCGGCGATCGCATTGCCTGCCTATCAGGACTACACGATCCGTTCGCAGATTTCCGAAGGCATTACGCTCGCCGACGGCGCGAAATCTGCGGTGTGGGATTTCATCTCCAACTACGGCCGCATGCCGCCGAGCAACAATTCCGCGGGCCTGGCCACCTCGACGAGTATCGTCGGCAACTACGTGTCGCAGCTCAACGTCAGCGGCGGCGTCATCACGACGACGTTCGGCTACAACGCCAACTCGGCCATCACGGGCCAGACGCTGCTGCTCTCTCCGCTCACCACGGGCGGCTCGATCCAGTGGCATTGCAGCAGCACGACGATCGCCGGCAAATATCTGCCGACGAGTTGCCGCTGACCGATTTCGCGGGTACGGCGACCAATTCTGGACCTTGTGCGTCAACAACTGACGAAACAGGTCAACAAATCGCGCAAAAACGCCTTGCGCTCGACCCATTTTGTTCCTCAAACGCGTATTCGCAAATTTTTTTGTGACGCAGTTCTCCCAACCAAGCCCGCATTTTTACGGGTTTTTCGTGGCACAAAATGTGCTAAATTTTCCCTCGGAGTCTCTGCCTATCCTGGCCTGGCGCCATGGATGCGAAGGCCAACCGGGCCAGGCAGCGATCCAGGGGCAAACGTTGCAGCTAGCTAACAACATCGAGGAATCGCCATGAAACAGATGAAGGGCTTTACGCTTATCGAGTTGATGATCGTGGTCGCGATCATCGCTATCCTCGCAGCCATCGCGCTGCCGGCCTATCAGGACTACACGATCCGTTCGCAGGTCTCTGAAGGTTCGGTGCTCGCTGACGGCGCGAAGACGGCCGTCGCCGAGTTCTACACCAACCGCGGTACGTTCCCGCCGAGCAACGCGTCGGCCGGTCTCGCCACGAGCACGTCGATCCAGGGCAACTATGTGTCGCAGCTCGCTGTCGCGAACACGGGCATCATCGAAGCGACCTACGGCAACAAGGCCAACAGTGCCATTACCGGCAAGCTGCTCGACTTCTCGCCGTACAGCAAGGGCGGCGGTTCGCTCGCTTGGACGTGCAAGACCCCGGGCAACTCGATCGCCTCGAAGTATCTGCCGACCTCCTGCCGCTAAGCGACAGCAGTTCGTGATTGTGCAAAAGGGCCGCGCCTCGCGGCCCTTTTTTTTCGCTTGACGCCGCGCCTCGCGGCCTTTTTTTTTCGCTTGACGCCGCGCCTCGCGGCCCTTCTTTTTTGAACTGACTCCCGTGTTCGACGGCGCTCCTCGCTTGAACCCCGATGCCGCAGCCCGTGCTATTTTTTCGGCGAACAACAGGTGAGACCGATGCTATGCTCGAACGGGTGAGTCTCGGGTCGAGCATGGTGGGAAGCAGCGACAACACATGGCGGCGGCATGCCTTCGCCGTCATGGTGACGCTCGTTTCGATCGTCGCTTGGCTCGCGTATCGCCGCGGGCTCACGGGCGTTTTCCTGTTCGACGATTTTGCGAATCTGCCCAACCTCGGCGCCTACGGGCCGGTCGACAACTGGACCGTGTTCCTGCGCTACATCACCTCCGGTAATGCGGATCCCACGGGTCGGCCACTCGCGCTGCTCAGCTTTCTCGTCGACGCTCACAACTGGCCGGCCGATCCTTACCCGTTCAAGCGCAGCAATGTGCTGCTGCATCTGCTCAATGGCGCGCTCCTGGCCGTACTGCTGCGCCGCCTCGGCTTGTTCACCGGCCGCATGTCCGGACTGCGCAACGACGTGGCGGCCGTACTCGGCGCCGCGATGTGGCTGCTGCATCCGCTGCTCGTCTCGACGACGCTCTACGTCGTGCAGCGCGAAGCGATGCTGCCGACGACATTCACTTTGCTCGGCCTCATCGCGCTATGCCGCGCGCGCGTGCTGGCGGCGCAGGGACGCATGTCGGGCGTGCGCCTGGGCGCGATCGCAATACCCGTGTGCGCCGCATTCGCGATCGCAGGCAAAGCCAACGGTATCTTGCTGCCCCTGCTCGCCTGGCTGATGGATGCCGTGCTGCTCGCACCCGCGCAGCCGATCGCAGAGCCGCGCGTGCGGCGCGCATTCGCGTGGATGAGGACACTCGTGCTCGTGTTGCCGAGCGTGGCGGTACTCGCATGGCTGCTACAGCAAGGCATCGGTTTCGCCTTGCACGGCATTCCCTCGTATCGGCCTTGGACGCTCGGCGAGCGCCTGCTCACCGAGGCGCGCGTGGTGTGCAGTTATCTCGCGCAGCTTTGGTTGCCGCATCCGTACTCCGCAGGCGTCTTCAACGATGCGTTCACGGCGTCCAAAGGCGTGCTGTCGCCGCCGAGCACCCTCGCGGCGATCGCCTTGCTCATGCTGCTCTTCGCGAGTGCGATCGCGCTCAAACGCCGAGCGCCGGCGCTCGCGTTCGCGATCCTGTTTTATTTCGCGGCGCAGTTGCTCGAATCCACGGTGATTCCGCTCGAGCTCTACTATGAACATCGCAACTACCTGCCCGCGATGTTCATGTTCTGGCCGCTGGCGCTGTGGCTCATGGGCGATGGCCACGTCGTAGCCGTGCGCCGGGTGCTTGCGATCGCACTGCCGCTGGCGCTCGCAGCGATGACGTACTTGAACGCCGATCTCTGGGGCAACGCGCAGGAACAAGCCGTGCTTTGGGCGCAGAAGAATCCCGATTCGCCGCGTGCACAGGCGTACGCCGCGCAGGCCGAACGGGCACGCGGGCGGCCGGACCTCGCCGTGACGCGTCTGCGCCGCACCCGGGTGCCGGCCGAGGACGATCTGCAAATCGCGCTCAATCTCATCGGCGCGGAATGCGAAATGGGTCGCGCCGAACCCGCGGACATCGCGCGTGCCGACGCCGCACTGCGTACGGCGCGCATCACGGGACAACTCGGCTATACGTGGTTCAGCGACGCCATCGCGCGCATCGCGAAAGGCACGCCGTGTGCCGGGCTCGATGCTGCAGCCGTCTCGCGCCTGCTCGATGCGGCCGCTGCGAACCCGAACTCGCAGGACAGCGCAGGCCGGCGCCAGGACAACCTGAGCCTGCGCGGCAGCCTCGCGCTCGCCGCACGCGACGCCGACGCCGCGCTCGCCTATTTCAACGAAGCGCTCGCCGCGAGGCCGAGATTCGAAGTGGAGTTGCAGCAAGCCGCCCAGTGCGGGATTGCCGGCTTTCCGCGCCAGGGTCTCGCACATCTCGACTTCAGCGCGCACATCTCGCCCGCACCCGTGGCGGGTTGGTCGATGCAGCGGCTGCACGAATGGCTGCTCGAGCGCGAAGGGTACTGGCCGGCCGAGATCGCCCATTTGCGTGCGAGCCTCGAGCAGGACGCCGCGGCGGCCGGAAACCCGTGACCGGCGCAGGCCGAAACGGTGCGGCTCCGCTACACTTCCACGAGCAGCAGCCGCTCCGGGGAGCATTCGTGACGCCATTGCGCCTGAGATTGCCGATTGCACCGCGCGCATGGCTCGTGCTCGCCGGCCTGATGGCACTCACCGCCCTGGTCTACTGGCCGTCGTTGAGCGGCGGCTTCATCTTCGACGACCGGTACTACATCGAAAGCCCGAACGTGCACGTCACGACGACGCGCCTCGCCGACTGGGTGAGAGCCGCCCTGTCGCAGGCCGGAACGAACCAGTTCCGTGCGCTCACGTCGCTGAGTTTCGCGGCGAACTACTATTTCACGGGTCTCGATCCGTACTGGCTCAAGCTCACGAATCTCGTGATCCATCTCGCGAACGGATGGGCCTTGTTCCTGATGCTGCGTGAGCTCTTCGCGCTGTGGCGCACGACCGGGCGCGAGGACTTTTCCGATCGGCGCGATCAGCGCGTCGCGGCGCTGATCGCGGGAGCGTGGCTGCTGCTGCCGATCAATCTGACCGGCGTGGCCTACGTGTCGCAGCGCTTCGAATCGCTCGCGAACGTGTTCGTGCTGTTGGGCCTCTTCTCCTACCTGCGCACGCGTCGCCGGCTGTTTCTCGGCCACGGTGGCGGAGCGTCGCTCGGCATCGGGCTGGCTGCATTTCTCGTGCTCGGCGTGAGCGCCAAGGAGTCCGCTGCGCTGCTGCCGCTGTTCACGCTGTGCGCGGACGTCGTGCTCACGCGGCTGCGCAATCGCGACGGTACGTTGTGCCGCCCAGCCGTGGCCGCGCACCTCGTTTTCCTCGTACTGCCGCTCATCGCGGGTCTGGTGTGGCTTTCCTTGCGCGTGTTCACGCGAATCGAAGGCGTACGCACGTTCACGACCGGCGAACGCTTGCTCACTGAAGCGCGTGTTCTCGTCGATTACCTCCATTGGACCTTGTTGCCGAATCTCGACGATCTCACGTTCTACCACGATGACATCGCCGTCTCGAAAGGGCTGCTCGAGCCGCCGGCCACGTTGGCGTCGATCCTCGCGCTGCTTGCGCTCGCAGGCGTCGCGTTGTGGCAGTGGGCCGCGCGTCCGCTATTCTGCCTCGGCGTCGTCTGGTTCTTCGCCGGGCACGCGCTGACCGCGACGATCATTCCGCTCGAGCTCGTGTTCGAGCATCGCAACTATTTTCCGTCGATCGGCCTGCTGCTCGCCGTCGCCGCATTGCTGACGCTCGAGCCGGTGCGCGGCCTGCCGCGGATCCGCGTGCCCGTCACGCTCGGATTCCTCGTCTTGTTCGCGTTCGTCACGCATTTGCGCGCCGAGGAGTGGTCGAATCCTCTGCGCCTGGCCTACGCCGAAGCGCTCAAGCGGCCGCAATCGCCGCGCGCGCAATACGAGCTCGCCGACACGCTGATCCGCGCCGCGGGTTCCGACGCCAACTCGCCGCTGCTGAGTGCCGCAACGACGGTCCTCGAACGCAGCGCGCTCGCGCCGGCGAGCGGCATTGCGCCGTTGCAAGCGCTGATCTATTTGAGTGCGCGCCAGCATCGCCCGCTCGATCCGCGCTGGTGGCCGGCGATCGTCGCCAAGCTCCAGGCAGCGCCGCCGTCGCAGACCGACATCGATTCGCTCGTTTTCCTGTTCCGTTGTCAGGAACGCGGCGATTGTCCAGTGCGCAACCAGGAGTTGTTCGACGCATTCACGGCCGCGCTGACCCAGTCGCACGGGAACCTCTACCTCGCATCGGCGTACGGGGAATTCGCGTTCCGCGAGTTGCACGATGCGGACCTCGCCGAGCGCATGTTCCGCGACGTCGTCGCGCAGCAGCCGAGCGTGCCCGTGTACCGCGCGAACCTGATCCGGCTGCTGATCGCGACGGGCCAGTTCGACCGCGCCGCGGCGGAAATTTCAGCCTTGGAAAAGCTCAATACGCTCGGATCGCTCGACACGATGATTTCCGAGTTGCACGCAGAGATGTCGGCGGCGCAAGCTCGCACGGCACCGACCGCACCCGAAGTCGCGACGCCCCGGCCATGAAGCTCATCATCCAGATACCGTGCTTCAACGAAGCGGCATCGCTGCCGATCACGCTGGCGGCGCTGCCGCGCGACGTGCCGGGCGTCGACCGCGTCGAGTGGCTCGTGATCGACGATGGTTCGACCGACGGCACGGCCGACATCGCCGCGCAGCACGGCGTCGATCACGTCGTGCGGCATGCGGCGAACCGCGGGCTCGCAGCCGCCTTCATGACCGGCCTCGAAGCGGCCGTCGCACGCGGTGCGGACATCATCGTCAACACCGACGCTGACAACCAATACGATGCGCGCGACATCGCAACGCTCGTCGGCCCGATTCTCGGCGGCGAGGCCGAGTTCGTCGTCGGTGCGCGGCCGATCGAGACGACGCAGCATTTCTCCTGGATCAAGCGCCGCCTGCAGACGCTCGGCAGCTGGGTCGTGCGGCTGGCCTCGCGCACGTCGGTGGCCGACGCGCCGAGCGGCTTCCGCGCCATGACGCGCGACGTGGCGCTGCGCTTGAACGTGTTCAACTCGTACACGTACACGCTCGAGACCATCATCCAGGCCGGACGCAGCAACATCCAGGTGGTATCGGTGCCCGTGCGCACGAATGCGGATCTGCGTCCATCGCGGCTCGTGAAGAGCGTCAGCGGCTACGTGTTCCGCTCGCTCGCGACGATCGTGCGCATATTCGCGACCTACCGGCCCATGCTGTTCTTCTGGATCCTGGGCGGCGTGCTCGCGACGGCGGGCTTCGCGGCAGGCGTGCGCTTCGTGGTATTCGCGATGCTCGGCCAAGGCCAGGGTCACGTGCAGTCGGTGATCTTCTCGGCGATGTGCATCACGCTCGGATTCCTGCTGTTCATGCTCGGCTTTCTCGCCGATCTCATGGCGACGAATCGGCGGCTCCTCGAGCGCATCGAATGGCGGCTGCGCAATCTCGAAAACGATGCGACGCGATCACGTGCGCACGAAGGCGACCCGCGACGCGACACCGATGACTGAACGCGCCCACGCCTCATGCGCGGCCCCATAGCACGCGCGACATTGCGCACGACGGGCGTGCTGTTCCTGCGCCTGCTCATCCAGGCCGGCGCGCTGCTCCTGCTCGCGCGTCTGCTCGGTCCCGCCGACTACGGTGCGCTCGCCGGCGCGACGGCGCTGGCGACCATGCTCGGCATGCTCTCGACGTTCGGCACGCAATGGATGCTGCTCGCCGAAGTCGCTCGCGAACCGGCGCGCAGCCGCGAAATGCTGGCGACGGCACTCGGCACGACGACCGCGATCGGCGGAGTGCTCTTCGCGATCTACGCAAGCGCCGCGCACCTGCTGTTCGGCACGCTCGGCCTGGTGCCGACGCTCGTCGCGATCGGCATCGCCGAAACCGTCGTGCAGCCGCTGCTCGTCGTCGTCAGCGCGCAGCAGCAAGCGCTCGGCCATATAGCGACATCGCAAATCGTCACGACCGCGCCGCTCAGCCTGAGGCTCGCCGTGATCGCCGGATTGTGGGCCGCAGCGCCCGAGCGGCCGCTGGCGGCCTATGCGGTAGGGTACCTCTGCGCCGGGCTCGCGGCGCTCGCCGCGGCGGCGTGGAGCGGCCGTCGCGACTGGCCCCGCCTCGGCGAATGGCGTTGCGCACGCCCCGGCGAATTGCGCGCCGCCACGGGATATGCGGTGCTCGGGCTGACGTCCGCCGCGCCGGCCGAGCTCGACAAGACCCTGGCCGCGCGTCTGCTCGCGCCGGTGCAGGCGGGCATCTACGCCGCCACGGCACGGATCGTCATGGCCGCGGTGCTGCCGATCGCGGCGCTCATGTTCGCCGCCACGCCGCGGCTCTTTCGCGAGCAGGAGCGCGCGGGCCGGCTCGTTCGCGCGATCCTGCTCGTGAGCGCCGGCTATGGGCTGGCGCTCGCCGCGTTCCTCATGCTCGCCGCACCCGTGCTGGCGCCGTTCTTCGGCGCGA
>DASRGX010000245.1:0-3625 GCA_035650835.1 Rudaea sp.
GATGATCGCGTGCCACACGGCCTCGCGCGGGCCGCCCATGCGCATCGCGAGCGGCAGTAGGCTCAGCATCGTGGTCTGTTCGGGATAGTGCGCGATGAGCTTTTCGTAGCAGCGCACGCGCGTGTAGTGATCGATGTCGCCGGGCTTGGTCATGCCCACGCTCGGATGGATCAGCAGATTCGCCTCGGCGATCTGCGCCGCGCGGAACGTGAGCTCGAGGTGCGCGCGATGCATCGGGTTGCGCGTCTGGAACGCGACGACGCGGTGCCAGCCGAGCTTCTCGAAGTGCTCGCGCAGATCGCGCGGCGTCAGGCGCAGGTGGCGGAAGTCGTAATGCCGCGGCGCCTCGATGCCGGCGACGCGCCCGCCGAGGTAGATCGGGTTGGCCTTGTTGAGCAGGTAGTTCACGCCGGCGTGCAGCGCATCGGCCGTGCCGAACACTTCGCGCGCTTCGCGCTCGCGGTCGGCCTCCCAGCGATCCTCGATGTCGAGGACGGCGAGCGTGACGCCTTCGGGATCGCGCAACGCGATGCGCTTGGCCGTGCCGAGCTTGTCGGCGAATTCGCGCGTTACGTCGAGCGTGATCGGCACCGGCCACGGCACGCCCGAAGCCAGGCGCATATCGCGGCAGACAGGCTCGTAGTCGGCGCGCGTCATGAAGCCAGTGAGCGGCGAGAACGCGCCGCTCAGCAGCATTTCGAGATCGCAGATCTGGCGTGGCGTGAGGTCCCAGGCGGGGAGCTGGGCGGCTTCGCGCTTGAGCGCGATGCGTTCTGCGGCGGGGACGATTTGCAGGTTGACGAGCTGGCCGCCGTGCGGCGCGATCAATTGGGACATCGGGGTTCCAGGCGAGATGACGAAGTGCGAAGGAAAACGACGATTATATGACAATCGCCGCGGCCGGCACGGCCGCGCTCATGGCGTGCGGCGATATCGGTATTCAGCTCGCCGCAGCGTCGAGCGCCGCCTGCGCTTCGAGCCAGGCGTCTTCGGCAGCGCCAAGTTCGGCCGCGAGTGTCGCGGCGAGCCGCGAGAGCTCCTGCATGCGCGCGGCCTGATTGCCTGCGTAAAGCGCCGGGTCCCCGAGCGCCGTGTCGACCTCCCGCTTGCGCGCCTCGAGCTCGGCGATGCGCTTCTCCAGACGCTGCAGCTCTTGGCGCAGCGGTGCGAGGCGGGCGCGTTCCTCGGCGCGCGCGCGGCGCTCGTCGCGGCGCGTGTTCGCAGCGGTCGCGCCGGCCGCTGTTTCGGCTTCCGCGCGCAGGACTTCGCGCGCATAGTCGTCGAGATCGCCGGCGTACGGCACGACGCGGCCGCCGCCCACGTGCAGCAACGTGTCGCACGTGGCGCGGATCAGCGCGCGATCGTGCGCGACGAGGACGAGCGCGCCCGAGAAGTCGTTGAGCGCTTCGGTCAGCGCCTCGCGCATGTCGAGATCGAGGTGGTTGGTCGGCTCGTCGAGCAGCAACAGATTCGGGCGCTGGTACAGCGTGAGCGCAAGGCTGAGACGAGCCTTTTCGCCGCCCGAGAACGGCGCCACGACATCGAGCGCGCGCGGCCCCGAGAAGCCGAAACCGCCGAGGAAATCGCGCGCGGCCTTCTCGCCGAGCGCGGGATCGAGCCTGAGCACGTGCT
Source organism: Rudaea sp. (assembly GCA_035650835.1). GTDB lineage: Bacteria > Pseudomonadota > Gammaproteobacteria > Xanthomonadales > Rhodanobacteraceae > Rudaea. Next base: position 1,633 of record DASRGX010000245.1, read on the forward strand.
GCACCGGCGAGGCCTCGACATCGAGCTGCTCGAGCTGGTGCTGGGCGAAGTAGCCGATCGCCAGATCGCGCGCGGCGATGCGCGCGCCGGAGCGCGGCGCGAGCGTTCCCGCGAGCAGCTTGACGAGCGTCGACTTGCCCGCACCGTTCGCGCCGAGCAGGGCGATGCGGTCGCCGGGTGCGAGCTCGAGTTTCACGGCGTCGAGCACGGTACGCTCGCCGTAACCGGCCGCGGCGTCGTCGAGCTTCAACAGCGGACGCGGCAGCGCGGCGGGCTCCGGCATGCTGAATTGTATACTCGAGACCGCGCGCACCGGCGCGATCTCGACCATGCGTTCGAGCGCCTTGATGCGGCTCTGCGCTTGCCGCGCCTTGCTCGCCTTCGCGCGAAACCGCTCGACGAACGAGGTCAGATGGGCGCGTTCCCGGCGCTGCTTTTCGGCTTCGATCTCAAGCTGCGCCAAGCGCTCGGCGCGCTTGCGCTCGTAACCCGAGAAGTCGCCGGCGAAGAGCTCCGCGCGACGGTCGGCGATGGCCAGCACGTGGGTGACGACGTCGTCGAGGAATTCGCGGTCGTGCGAGATCACGAGCAACGTCCCGGTATAGCGCTTGAGCCACGCGGCCAGCCACAGCACGGCATCGAGGTCGAGGTGGTTGGTCGGCTCGTCGAGCAGCAAGAGGTCCGAACGGCACATCAGTGCCTGGGCGAGATTGAGCCGCATGCGCCAGCCGCCCGAGAACTCGGCCACGTGGCGCTCGGCGTCGTCGACGCCGAAACCGAGACCGTGCAGCAGCCCGGCCGCGCGCGCGGGCGCCGCGTAGCCGCCGATCGCGTACATGCGTTCGTGCAGCGCGGCGAGCCGTGCACCGTCGCCGGTTTGCTCGGCGTCGGCGAGTGCACGCTCGATCCGACGGAACTCGGCGTCGCCGTCGAGCACGTAATCGAGCGCGGTCGCGGCGAGCGCCGGCACTTCCTGGCGCACGTAAGCCAGCGTCCATCCCGACGGCCGCTCGAAATGCCCGGCATCGGGCGCGAGCTCGCCCGCAACGAGGGCGAGCAGGCTCGATTTGCCGGCGCCGTTGCGGCCCGTGACGCCGACCCGCCAGCCGGCGTGCAGGGCGAGAGTGGTGTCTTCGAGCAGGAGGAGGGGGCCGCGCCGCAGCGCGAGACGATCGAAACGCAGCATGCGGCGGATTTTACCCTGGTCGCGCGGGTTTCTGGCCCGCGATCGGCGAATCGTCCGTCATCGTGCGGGGAACCTGTGGCGCCGTCCGCAGTCCAAGCGCCGCCAGTTTGCCTTCGGCGTGACGGGAACGCACAATACGCGGCCCCATCGCAGGTCCCCTGCGGGATCCAGTGGTGTCGCCGCAAGCCGCACAGCCGGCAAATAATCCATTTTCAGGAGCATACATGAACCAGTTTCTGCGCAAGACCCTGATCGCCGCAGCCGTCGGCGCGGCGTTCCTCGCCGGTTCCGCCAGCGCTGCCGACACGAAGTCCGACACCAAGCCTGCCGCCGCTGCGGCCAAGCCCGCCCAGGTAGCGCCGGCGGCGCAGCCCGCCAAGCCGGCCGTCGATACCGCGGCCATCGACGCCAAGTTCAAGGGCGACAAGAAGGCCGAATACAGCTATATGGTCGGCATGGACGTGGGCCGCGGCCTGGGCTCGATCAAGGACGAGATCGATCTCAAGGTCGTGGTCGAAGCGCTCGAGGCGACGATCAAGGGCGAGAAGACCACGCTGACCGAACCCGAAGCGCTGACCGTGCGCCAGGAGTTCATGCAGAAGCTCCAGGCCAAGCAGCAGGCCAAGACCAAGGAAGAAGCCGAGAAGAACCAGAAAGAAGGCGATGAATTCCTGGCCAAGAACAAGACGAAGAAGGGCGTCAAGGTCACCGAATCCGGCCTGCAGTACGAAGTCATCAAGCAGGGCAACGGTCCCAAGCCGAAAGACACCGACATCGTCAAGGTCGAGTACACGGGCACCAAGATCG
>DASRGX010000246.1:0-7592 GCA_035650835.1 Rudaea sp.
GCGCGACGACCCCGGCGAGCATGCCGTTGTCATCGAGTCCCGCGGCTTGCAGCACCGCGCCCGCGCCGTTCGAGACGCCCACCGCAATGATGCGCGTGTTCGCGGCCGTGAACGGCGCCTCGTGAGGAAGGGCGCGATCGAGCATGGCGAGGCCGAAACGCGCCGCCTGCAGTACGTGCGCACCCCAATCGGCTTCGGGATTGTCGCCCGAATGCGCGTGCTTGACCGCGATGTTCGAGCTTTTCGCCGCTCTGCCGGTCGGTTCGAATTCAAGCGGCACCGCGCCCGCCGCCGCCCGCGTGCCATCGAGCGCGACGCCGGTGCCGCTCGCGAGATCGAAATAACCCGAGCCCGTGCCTTTGTCGGTGTACGCGACGGCGCAGCCGTGCGGCAATCCCCAGGCGCCCGCAAGCGCGATGGCGCCGTAGACGCCGCGCGATCCCGACGATGCCGTGACGACCAGGCAGCGTGCGCGCAGATCGAACGCATCCGGCACCTGCACGAGCACGCGATGCGGGGCGAGCGCGTGCGGCAGTTTGGCGAACGCTTGGTATTCGCGGCCGGGAACGGACGGCACGCCGCCGTAGACGTCGCCGTAGCTGCCGAGGGGACCCAAATCGGCGATGCCTTTCCAACTCGTCTGGATCGCGCGCCGCCGCAGCTCGGCCGGCGTGGGCGCTTCGGCGTTCACGAACGGCACGGGCGCGCCGCGCAGGCCCGCAAGCCCGAGCCCCGCGCTCAACAAATCGTCGTCGCCGCGGTGCGCGGTTTCGCGCACGGGACTTGCGAGAAAGTCGATGGACACGGCGGCCTCCGGTGCGTGCCTCGCCGCGGCGCAGCCGGCCAGCGCGAGGACGCCGAGAATCGGATAGAGTTTACGCATCATCGATCGACAATAGCAGTACGCCATGTGCGCGCCATCGGACGAAAGTCCACTGGCCGCCGTGCTCGACGCATGCCCAGCATCCTCATCGCCGACGATCATCCGCTGTTCCGCGCCGCGCTGCGCGCGGCCGCCGTTGCGGCCGTGCAGGACCTTGCGATCGCCGAGGTCGCCACCGTCGGCGCCGCGCTAGCCGCGCTCGAAGCCGCGCCCGACACCGATCTGGCGTTGCTCGACCTGCACATGCCGGACAGCCGCGGCCTCGCCGGGCTCATCGCCTTGCGCACGCAGTTCCCGGGCGTCGCCGTGCTCGTCGTCTCGGCACACGACGACGCTGCCGTGGTGCGCCGCGTGCTCGATCACGGCGCCGCGGGGTTCATTCCCAAGAGCGCGCCGCCCGAGGAAATCGGTGCGGCGATCCAGAGCGTGCTTGCGTGCGGCCGCTGGGTTCCGCCGCGGCTGTCGGGCGCGCTCGCCGCGACGCGCAGCGATCCCGACGACACGGCGCTCGCCGCGCGCCTCGCGAGCCTCACCGGCCAGCAATTTCGTGTGCTCGCGCTCGTCGCCGAGGGTCGCCTCAACAAGCAGATCGCCGACGCGCTCGGCATCCAGGAACGCACGGTCAAGGCTCACGTGAGCGCGATTTTCGAGAAGCTCGGCGTGCGCAACCGCACGCAAGCCGGTGTCCTGTTGCGCAGGCTCGATCTCAACCAGCCCTGGCGCGACGAGCCCGCCGTCTGATTCACGCCGCTGCGGCGCGGCGCAGGTGTGCCAGCGCCTGGTGCAAGGCGAGGGGCTTCATGGGCTTGTAGAGCAATACGAGACCTTCGGCTTCGATTTCACGACGCAGCGCGGCGTCGCGATCGGCCGTCAGCACGATCGCCGGCAGATCGGGGCGGCTATCATGCAGCATTGTATACAATTGCAAGCCGGTGCGGCCACCGTCCAAATGGTAATCGAGGATCGCGACGTCGGCGTCGCCGGCGAGCGCGATCGCCTGGCCGGCGTCGCGCGCCGCGAGCACACGCCAGCCCCAGCTTTCGAGCAACAGCACGAGTGCAGCGAGCGCCTGCGGCTCGTTGTCGACGACGAGTGCGGTGCCGACGGCCGTAGAGACCGGGATATCCGCCGTCGCAGGCGGTGCGATCGGTTCGCTCGCGATCGGTACGCGCACCGAGAACACGCTGCCGCGCCCGGGCCATGAGCGCAGCGCCAGCCCGTGGCCGAGCAGGCCGGCGATGCGCTCTGCGATCGCGAGCCCGAGCCCCAGACCCTGGCCGCTGGCGCCGCTCCCGCGCCGGAACTCTTCGAAGATCAGGCGCTGTTCCTCCGGCGCGATGCCGGGACCGGTGTCCCACACCTGGATGTCGAGCGACGTGCCTGCGCGACGGCACCCGAGGAGCACGCGGCCACGCTCGGCGTGACGCAGCGCGTTGCCGAGGAAATTCTGCAACACGCGGCGCAGCAGATGCGGATCGGAGCGCACCGACACGCGACTCCGCACGGCGTGCAGCGCGAGTCCGCGCTGTGCAGCGAGCGCACCGAATTCCGCCGCGAGCGGATCGAGCACGTCGGCCAGCGCGAAGGCGCGCGGACGCGCTTCGAGGCGGCCGCCGTCGAGCTTCGCGATGTCGAGCAGACCGCCGAGCAGCGATTCGGTCGCGCGCAGCGCACCGTCGAGGTGCCGCGCGGCGGTCTGGTCCTGCGCGCCGAGTCCGGCGCTCAGCGTATGCGCAAACAATTGCGCCGCATGCAACGGCTGCATGAGGTCGTGGCTCACCGCCGCGAGGAAGCGGCTCTTCGTCTCATTCGCGCGTTCGGCTTCGCGCGTCGCGTGCGCGAGCGCGGCGGTGCGCTCCGCGACGCGCTGTTCGAGCGTCTCGTTCGCGCGCGTCAACGCCTGCTCCGCATGGCGGAACGCGGTCACGTCGCTGAACGTCGCGACGTAGCCGCCGCCCGGCATCGGATTGCCGCGGATCTCGATGACGCTGCCGTCCGGGAACACGCGCTCGGAAAGATGCGGCGTGCCCGCGCGCATGTGGGCGAGGCGCCGCGCGACGCGCTGCTCGACGTCCCCGGGTCCGATCACGCCGGCGGCGACACTGTGGCGCGTGAGCTCGGCGACCGGCCGGCCGACGGCGAGCAGTCCCGCCGGGTACGCGAAGAGCTCGGCGTAGCGCCGGTTCCACGCGACGACACGGAGCTCGCCGTCGACGACGCAAATGCCCTGGCTCATGTTCTCGAGCGCGGCTTCGAGCACGCGTTGATTGAAGCGCAGGTCCGCGGAGGCTTCGCCGACGATCGCGGCGACGGTATCGAGCTGACCGGGGCGATCGCGCTGCGCGACGTCGAGCAGGAGGCGCGTCGACGAGGCGCCGATGACGGCGGCGAGCTCGTGTTCCACGGCCGACAGCGTCGCCGCGTCCGCGCTGCCGCGCCCGGGCGCGCCGGCGAACAAGGCCGCGACGCGCTCCTCGGACAGGAAGCGAGCGGCGAGCGTGCGCAGCTCCGCGCTGTCGAGCGCCGCCGCGCGCGCCACGGGATTGCGCCGGTTCCATGCGAGTCGCGCGACGAGCAGCATCACGGCCACGTTCGCGGCCAGGCTCAGCGTCACCGCCCGCGCTAGCGAGCTCCATTGGCCCAAGCCGAAGAGATCGGCGGGCGCCAGCAAGCCCAGCCCGAACGGCCCTTGCGTGAGCCATGCCTCATTGTGGAAAAGTATCGTCGGCACCAACGTATACAGCCAGAAGAGCGTGCCGGCGGCGAGGCCGGCGGCGACGGCGCGCGCGCCGAGACTCGGCCGATAGACCGCGACGAGCGCGGCCGGCGCGAGCCCGGCCAGCGCCGAAAACGACAACGCGCCGATGTCGGCAAGCGCGTCGTTGCCGGCGAGCAAGCGGCTGTAGCCCCAGGCGAGCAGCACCACGGCGAGGATCGCCAGGCGCCGCTGCACGAGCACCTCGCCGCGCAGATCGCCGCTCGCGCGTCGACCCCAGCCGGCCCGCACGCGCAGCGGTGCGATGAAATGGTTCGCGATCATGAGGCTCAGCGCGAGCGTCGCGACGACGACCATGCTCGTCGCGGCCGAGAGGCCGCCCAGGAACGCGAGCAGCGCGAGGCCCGCCTTGCCTTCGGCGAGCGGCAGTGCGAGCACGTAGAGATCCGATGGCACCCCGCTCGCCGCCACGCGCGCGTCGCCCAGGTGCGCCAACGGCAGGATCGGCGCGGCGATCAGCAGCATGTAGAGCGGGAACAGCCAGCGCGCGACGCGCAGATGGCGCGGATCGCGGCATTCGACGATGCCGGCATGGAACTGGTGCGGCAGCGTGAACATTGCGAACGCACCGAGCAGGATCAAGCTCGGGAAGCCGCGAGTGTCGCCGGCCGGAGACGCCGCCGGCGGCACATCGGTCGCGCCGAGCACGAGCGTGCCGAGCGCGAGCATTGCGCCGAGCTTGAACAGGGACTCGAACGCCATCGCCAGGATCAAGCCGCGGTTGTGCGCGACGGCCGACGCGCGGCGCGTACCGAACAGCATCGCGAACAAGGCCATGACGAGCGCCACCCAAAGCGCGCTGTCGTGCCAAGCCGGCGCGCCTTGCGGCTTCGACTCGAGCATCGCATAGCTCATCGCCACAGCCTTGAGCTGCAGCGCGATGTACGGAACGATGCCGAGCAGCATGACGGCCGTCACGAGCGCAGCGAGGCCCGAATGCCGTCCGAGCCGCGCGGCGATCAGATCGGCGAGCGAGCTCGCATTGTGCTCGCGCGCCAGGCGCACCATGCGCACAAGTATACTCGCGCCGAGCGCGTAGAGGACGATCGCGCCGACGAAGGTCGGCGGCAGCCACCAGCCCGAGCGGCTCGCCTGCGTGACGGTCCCGTAGAACGTCCACGACGTGCAGTGCACCGCTAGCGACAGCGCGTAGACGTACGCCCATCGCCGCGCGAGCACTTGCGGATGCCGCTCGCCATAGACGGCGACGCCGAACAGGACGCCGAGCCAGACCAGGCCCGCGCAGATGACGATGCCGGCGCTCAGCACCACGTCGGGACCCCGTGCGGGAGCGCCACTGCTGGCGGCGGTTCGGATCGGTGCATGTCGAGCAGCATAACGCCGCCGTGCTTCAGCGAAAAAGACGCGCCTCGCCCAGGTCCCGCGGCGGACGAGGCGCGCTCGCCGAGGCTAGAAGCGGTAGGTGGCGCTGCCGAACACGAGGCGCGGTGCGCCGTAGAAGCCGGTCAGGATCCCGAGCACGGGGATGTTGTAGCCGTCCGTGCGATAGGACTTGTCGGTCAGGTTGCTGCCCTGCAGGGCGAAGCTCCAGTGCGCATCGCGGTCCCAGATCACGCCGGCGCCGAGCAGACCGTAGCTGCCCTGCGCGAGCGCGGGGCTCAAATCGGTGGTCGGATAGACCTTCGTTTGGTACGTATAGCCGACGCGCGCGCGCACGTTGCCACCGAAGCTCACCGGCGTCGAGTACTCGATGTTGAGTGCCGCTTGGGCGTTCGGCGCCTCGTTGAATTTCTCCTTGCTCGCGATGTTGATGCCGCCGCTTTCGTAGTCGTCGTAGCGCGTGTGCAGGCCCGCGACGTTGCCGATCAGCGACCAGTGTTCGATGGGTTTCCAGGCGAACTCGAGTTCGACGCCGTACGCATGCGCCTTGCCGGCGTTGGTGAAATCGCCGAAGAAGCCCGACGTGCCGTCCGGCAGCTTGTACGACGTGAACACCGAGAGCTGGATGTTGCGGTAGCGCGTGTAGAACGCCGCGGCGTTGAGCGAGAGCCTGCCGTCGTCGAGAGTCGACTTGCTGCCGACCTCGAAGGTGTCAAGCACTTCGTCCTTGATGGGATGATCCGACTGCGGCACGGCCGCCGTGTTCGCGCGGATGTTGAAGCCGCCCGACTTGAAGCCGCGCGAGAGCGAAGTATACAAATTCGTATTGTCGGAGGCCTGGTACTGCAGCGACACGCGCGGCGAGAGATTCGTCGAGATCAGCGATTTGTCGAAATCGGCGCTGACCGCCTTCGGCGTCGAGAACGTTCCGTCCGTGGTCGAGTAGTTGTCCACGATCGCGTGCTTGCGCTCGTCGGTGTAGCGCGCTCCCGCCGACACGCTCCAGGCCGGAGCGAGCTTCCACGTCCAGTCGGTGTAGCCCGCGTAGCTCTTCGTGTATACCGTGCCGCCGGTGACGCCGAACGCGACGCCGAAGAAGTCGTTGAAGATGTCGCCGCCGGCGAGGCCGTCGAAATAGTAAAGCCCGACGACGCCGCTCGCGCCCTCGTCGCCCTGGTAGGTGGCCTGGAATTCCTGCGTGGTCTGGTGGTCGTGGTAGTAGGCCCTGACGTCGGCGATCGGCACGGGCAGCGTGTCGAAGTCGATGTTGGTCAGCGTGTTCGACTGGCGGTGGGCGGTGATCGACTTGAGCGTCCACGCGCTCGAGAGAAAATACGACAGCGTCGCCGATTCGCCGACCATGTGCGTCGGGTTCACGCTCGGCATGCCGCTCTGCACGTCGTAGTTGCTCGGGTTCGGCGGCGTCTTGGCCGGATCGAACGGGTTCACGTTGAGGCGCTTGGCGCCGCGCGGGTCGGAGTTGTCGTGCGAGGTGTCGAGGCTGAATTGCGCGTCGAACGGCACGTCCTTCGGGAAGAAGCCGAACGAGGCGCGACCGGCGTTCGTGTTCTGGTTGCTGACCGGATCGCCATCGATGAGATTCTCGCCGAAGCCGTCGTGATGCAGCGACGCATAGGCGATGCGGCCGCGCCATACGCCGTCGTCGGCAGCGCCTCCCGCGCCGACCTTGACGTTGCGCTGGCCCTCGTTGCCGCCGTCCGCCTCGGCATAGCCTTCTCCGTCCGCGGGCAGCGGCTTGGAAACGTATTTGATCGCGCCGCCGATCGTGTTCTTGCCGTACAGCGTGCCCTGCGGGCCGCGCAGCACTTCGATGCGCTGGATGTCGAACACGTCCAGCAGCGCACCCTGCGGCCGCGCGATATAGACGTCGTCCAGGTAGATGCCGACACCCGGGTCGGAGCCCCAGGTCGGGTCCGACTGGCCGATGCCGCGGATGTAGGCGGTGATCGTCGTGTTGCTGCCGCGCGCGTCGTGAATCGTCAGGTTCGGCACCTCGCCTTGGAGGTCGCCGAGGTTCTGCACGTCGAGCATCTCGAGCGCCTGCGCCGACAGCGCGGTGACGGCGATCGGCACGTCCTGCAGCGTCTCTTCGCGCCGCCGCGCGGTCACGGTGATGCCTTCGAGCGACGTGACGTCCTGGCCCGCCGCGGCGCTGTCCTGCGCCTTCGCCTGATCGGCGGCGGGATCGGCGCTCTCCGCTTGCGCGAGCGGCGACAACGCCAGCAGCACGGCGGCAGCGAGACTCGATCGTATCGGTTTCATGACTCCCCTCGTTCTTGGAATGACGAAGCAACCCCGCGGTGCGGGACGCTGCGAGGCTAGAGCGCGCAGCGGCGGCGTACACTTGTACCTTCGTACAGTGCCGCGGCCCTGCGCCGTTCGAAATACTCCGCCGCGCACCTGCAGCCACCGACCGGAACGTGCCGTGAACTTCCTGATCTGCCTCGGCGCCCTCGTTTTCCTCATGTACGTCGCCTACCGCGGCCACAGCGTGATCCTCTTCGCGCCGATCGCCGCGATGCTCGCGGTGCTGCTGACCGATCCCGCCGCCGTGCCGCCGATGTTCACGGG
>DASRGX010000247.1:0-11185 GCA_035650835.1 Rudaea sp.
AAAGATCACCCTGAACGACATCGCGCGCGAAGCACAGGTGTCGCGCGCAACGGTGTCGCTCGTGCTGCGCGAAAGTCCGTTGGTGCGCGGCGATACGCGAGCGCGCGTCCTCGGCGAAATGCGCCGGCTCGGCTACGTCTACAACCGTGCGGCGGCGAATCTGCGCCGCCAGCATTCCTCCAACATCGCACTCGTGATCAACGACCTGTCGAATCCGTTCTTCGCCGAGTTCGCCGCGGGAGTGGACGAGGCGCTTGGCGGCTCCGGCTACGTGACCTTGCTCGGCAGCACCGGCGAATCCGCGGCACGTCAGCAGGCGGTGCTCGGCTCGCTGATGCAGCACGATCTCGCGGCAGTCATCCTCTCGCCGGCGGAGGGCAGCGATGCGGAACAGATACAGGCGGCCGTGGGCACGCACACGCCGCTATTGGTGTTCAATCGCGAACTGTCCGGCGCCGACCGCGTGCGGGTCAGTTGGGATTTCCTCGGTCTCGACAACCGGCGCGGCGCCTACCTCGCCGCCCAGCATCTGCTCGATCTCGGTCATCGGCGCATCGCGTTCTTCGGCGGTCATGCCGACTCGAGCTCGTGTCGCGAACGGCGCGCCGGCTATCTCGACGCGCTGAACGCCCACGGGATCACGCCGGAGCCGCGCTGGATGGTCGAGTGCGCGCCGACGCGTCTGCAGTCGGCTGCGCAGACGGGTGCGTTGTTCGTGCGCGATCCGGCGCCGACCGCGGCCGTCGCGTACAACGATGCCGTCGCGCTCGGCCTCATGCTCGGTCTCGCGCAGCGCGGCTTGCGCGCGGGCCACGATTTTTCCGTCACCGGCTTCGACGACATTCCGGAGGCTTCCGTCAGCACTCCTCCGCTGACCACCGTCGCGGTCGGGCCGCGCGAGCGCGGCCGGCAAGCGGCGCAGCTGGCGCTCTGGCGGGCCCAAGGTGCGCGGGACGCGCATGTGCGTTCGATCGCCTCGGTGCAACTCAACGTGCGCGCCAGCACCGTTCCGCCGCCGCCCGGCACACCGTGACGGCGACGGAGCCCGAGATGTCGCAGCCCGCGAGCCGATCGAACGGGAATCGCACCGCGTTCGTGGTCATGACCACGATTTTCTTCATGTGGGGATTCATCACCGAGCTCAACGACGTGCTGATCCCGCATTTGAAGGCGGTATTCACGCTCAACTATCGCCAAGCCATGTCGGTACAGTTGTGCTTCTTCGGGGCGTATCTCGTCGTCGCGATACCCGCCGGTGCGCTGGTGGCGCGGGTCGGCTACAAGCTCGGCATCGTCTTCGGCCTGCTCGTCGCCGGCGTCGGCGCGCTTGCGATCCTGGTGGCCGCGCAGCTCGGCACGTTCGCGCTGTTCCTGCCGGCGCTTTTCGTGCTCGCGAGCGGCGTCGTGCTGCTGCAGGTGTCGGCCAATCCCTACGTCGCGCTGCTCGGTGCGGCGCAACGCGCGCCGAGCCGCCTCAATTTCGCGCAGGCGATCAATTCGCTCGGTCACACGATCGGGCCCTGGGTGGGAGGAGCGCTGATCCTCGCGGCGACGGCGCTCAGCGCAGAGCAGCTCGCGCAACTGCCGCCGGCGCAACGCGCGCAGACCGTGCAGCCGCTCTATCTCGGAGTCGCGCTCTCGCTGATCGCCTTGGCTGCGTTGGTCTTCATGCTGCGCCTGCCCGCACACCGCGAGGCGAGCGAACGCGACGACGTGCGCCGGCATACGTTCGGCGAAGCCTTGGCGCTGCCGCAGGTGCGCCTCGGCGTACTGGCGATTTTCCTCTACGTCGGTGCGGAGGTCGCGATCGGCAGCTTCCTCGCCAACTACGCGATGCGTCCGGATATCGGCGCGGTGACGCGCGCGCAGGTCGGCGGCTTCGTTTCGCTGTATTGGGGCGCGGCGATGATCGGCCGTTTTTGCGGCGCGGCGCTGTTGCTGCGTTTCGCGGCGCCGCGTCTGCTCGCGGTGTACGCCGCCGCGAACATCGCGCTGCTGCTGACGACCATGGGCGCCGGCGGCGCCGTCGCGCTGTGGAGCGCCATCGCCGTGGGCTTTTTCAACTCGATCATGTTTCCGACGATCTTCACGCTCGTGATCGACCGCCTCGGACCGCTGACGCAACGCGTTTCGAGTCTGCTCGTCATGGCGATCTTCGGCGGCGCGGTGATTCCGAAGCTGCAGGGCGCCGGCGTCGACTGGCTCGGTGCGCTCGGCTACGACGAGACCGCAGCGCTGCAATTGGCGTTCGCCTTGCCGGCGTCGTGCTATGCGTACATCGTGTGGTATGCGACGCGCGCGGCGCGCAGCCGCTGGCCGGCCGCCGATGCCGTGCCGGTGCAAGGAGATGCGGCGTGACCGGCACCATCGTCTGCTTCGGTGAGGCTCTGATCGACTTCCTGGCGCGCCCCGCGGACGGGCGTGCAGCGCGCACCTTCGCGCAGTTCGCGGGCGGCGCGCCTGCGAACGTCGCGGTCGCCGCGGCTCGGCTCGGCGCGCCCGTGCATTTCGTGGGCATGCTGGCCCGCGACATGTTCGGGGATTTCCTGCTCGACAGTCTGCGCGACGCCGGCGTCGGCACCGAATACGTGGTGCGCACCGACGCCGCCAATACGGCGCTCGCATTCGTCGCGCTCGATGCGCACGGCGAGCGCAATTTCAGCTTCTATCGGCCGCCGGCGGCGGACCTGCTGTTTCGCGACGAACACTTTCGCGCCGATTGCTTCGCAGCCGCGAGGGTATTCCACGTTTGCTCCAACAGCCTCACTGACGATGCCATCGCCGCCGTCACGCTCGCCGGAGTGCGACGCGCGCGTGCGGCCGGCGCGCTGGTGAGCGTCGATCTGAACCTGCGGCCCGCGCTGTGGCCCGAAGGCGTCGATCCGACGCCGCTCCTCTGGGAGCTGCTGCGCGAAGGCGACGTGGTCAAGCTCGCGCACAACGAACTCGCCTATCTTGCCGAGCGGGGCGGCGGCGAGCAGGCCGTGGTCGAGCGGCTGCTCGGCGACCGCGCGCACCTGGTCGTGGTGACGCACGGCGCCGCCGACGTGCGCTGGCATACGCCGGCCGGCGCGGGCGAGGTGCGCAACTTCCGCGTGCGCGTGATCGACACGACGGCCGCCGGCGATGCGTTCGTCGGCGGCTTGTTGCATGCGCTGCACGCGAGGGGCGTGGACGCGCGCACCTTCGGCACCTTCGTGCGCGACCGCTACGCGCTGCACGCTGCGCTGCGTTTCGCCACCGCGACCGGCGCGCTGTCGGTCACGCGCTACGGCGCATTCGAGTCCATGCCGACCCGCAGCGAGGTCGAGCGCCTGCTCGCGGACCAGCATGAACCTGCATGATCGCGAATCCCCGCCGGATTTCCACGATCCGGAATTCCTGCGCAGCCACATCCGCCGCACGCTGGCGTTCTACCATCCGAACAGCATCGATCCGGCGGGCGGCTTTTTCCACTATTTCAAAGACGACGGTTCGATCTACGAACGCGCGCATCGGCACCTGGTCAGCAGCACGCGCTTCGTCTTCAACTATGCGATGGCGTTCCGCGAATTCCGCGACCCGGACTATCTCGCCGCCGTGCATCACGGGGTGCGTTTCCTGCGCGAAGCGCATCGGCAACCCAACGGCGGCTACGCGTGGACGCTCGTGGGACGCAGCGTCGAAGATCCCACGAATCACACGTACGGGCTCGCTTTCGTCGTGCTCGCCTATGCGCATGCACTGCGCGCGGGCGTGCACGAAGCGCATGCCTGGCTGGACGAAACCTGGCGGTTGCTGGAGCGGCGCTGTTGGGACCCGGCGTTCGGCCTCTACCGCGACGAGGCGGATGCCGAATGGCGCTTCAGCGGCTACCGCGGCCAAAACGCCAACATGCACATGTGCGAAGCCCTCATCGCGGCGTTCGAAGCGAGCGGCGAAGAGCGCTATCTCGAGCGCGCACTCACACTTGCCGAGGCGATGACGCGGCGTCAGGCGAGCCAAGCCGACGGACTGGTGTGGGAGCATTTCGATGCACGGTGGAACGCGGACTGGCGCTACCACCTGGACGATCCCAAGCATTTGTTCCGGCCGTGGGGGTTCCAGCCCGGACATCAGACGGAATGGGCGAAGCTATTGCTGATCCTGGAGCGGCACACCGCACAAGACTGGCTGTTGCCTACCGCGCAACGCTTGTTCGATCGCGCGCTGGCCAATTCATGGGACGCTCGCCGCGGCGGCATGTACTACGGCTTTGCGCCCGAGCGCCTGCGCGAGCGCGACATGTCGGGTGAGCCGATCGGCAGCGAAGCCATGTTCGTCTGCGACGACGACAAATATTTCTGGGTGCAGGCCGAATCCCTCGCGGCGGCGGCGCTGCTCGCGAAACGCACCGCCGAGCCGCGCTACGATGCCTGGTACCAGCAGCTGTGGTCGTACGCCTGGGAGAACTTCGTCGACCACCGCTACGGCGCCTGGTTTCGCATTCTGGATGCCGACAACCGCAAATACAGCGACGAAAAAAGCCCAGCCGGCAAAACGGACTATCACACCATGGGCGCTTGCTACGACGTGTTGAACGTCCTGCGGTCGGCAACTCCCGGCCCGGAGCCAACCTGCTGACGTTGGCGACGGACGCTCTCGCGTTCCTTTTGACGTCGCGAGGAGTAGGATGCAAGTCCAGACGATGTCCGAAAGGTGCGCCGATGAAAACGTTGTTCGAATTCTGCCTCGCTGCCGCAATGCTCGGCCTCGCCTCGGTCGCGATGGCGGCTCCTACGATCGAGCTCAAGGATGGAAGCCGCATCGAGGGCGAGATCCAGCACGTCGAGAACGGCGTGTATACCGTCCTCTCGCCCAGCATCGGCACCGTGCAGATCGCGCAGTCGAACATCGCGCGCATCGTCTACAGCGGCGACGCGTCGAATGCGGCGGATTCGTCCGCCAAATCGTCCGCGCGCGACGCCGCATTGACGCACGACATCCAGGAAGTCCAGACGCGTCTGGCGCGAGATCCGGCTGCCATGCAATCGATCATGAGCTTGCAGTCCGATCCGCAGATCCAGGCGATCCTGAACGATCCCGCCATCGCCAAGGCCATTCAGGAAGAGGACTACGCGAGCCTGCTCGGCAATGCGAAAATTCAGGCCTTGGAAAGCAACGAGCACGTGAAGCAGCTGCTGCAACAGCAGGCGCATTGACCGAAAGCGGGCGGGATCGCCTGGACCGTGGCGGTATCGTTCGCCTCGGGCTCCTGCGTCGGCGCGCTGGCGTTCGCGGCGCTCGTCGCTTACGCGCATCTCGAGCGGCGCGAACTCGATCGTGTCTCCACCTCGCTGTCGGAATACTTCTCTCATCCCACGCGCGCGGTGATGATGGCAGCGTACGCATGCCTCAGCATTTCGTTGATCTGTGCCGCGGCGAAAATGCAAACCGCGATCGTGCACGGCGTGGCCGAAGCGAGCGGCGTGCTCATTTCGATAGCTGCCGCATTGCTGATTCCAATCGCGCTGACGACGCGCAGCGGGCAGGTCGACCGGCGTTCGGACCGCGTCAAGGCGCTGCATCGTGTCCTCGCGATGGTCGCGTTCGGCGGCACGATCGTCGCAATGGCCGTGTATTCCGTGCTCGGCTTGCCGAGCGAGCATCGATATCAACGCGCCATCCGGCTGTGGGCCGTACTCGTGTCCTTGTTCGCGGCGATGACGTTCGTGCTGCTCGTGCGCCTGCCATCGGGTGCTCGCTACTACGGGCTCGTTCAAAAGGTCCTCAGCGGCCTCGTCGTCGTATGGCTGTGGATCGATGCGTGCGCGTGAGGTTCCGCCCGCGCCGCTCGTCGGCATCTCGCGTGCTTTGGGAGCATCGTTCCGCGATTCGTCGCAAGCCGGTTGATCTCGGCGTTTGGTAAACCCAGGCTCTCACACGCGGATCGACGTATCCGCCGATCCAGAGCTCCTACGAGGTGAGCCGTGTCCGAGACAAGCGTTGAAAACTCCGCGTGGCTGCCCGCCAGACTGGCGGGCTCTTTCTACGTCGTCACCATTGCGGCGAGCGTCGTCGCGTTCCGGGTTCCGTCGTCGTCGGCAATCGCGTTGGACGTGGCCGGCGCCGCCTACGTCGGCGTGACGGTCCTTTTCTACTACCTGTTCAAGCCGGTGAGTCGCCGATCTTCGTTGCTCGCGGCAGTGCTGAGCTTTGCGGGCATTGCGAGCGGCCCGGTCGCGGATTATTTTTCGATTCCGCACGGTTTCCACATCAGCATGATTTTTTTCGGCCTCTACTGTTTGCTGATCGGGTATCTCACCTCGCAGTCGCGATATCTGCCGCGAATTCTCGGTGCGCTGCTGGCGATCGGCGGCGTCGGATATCTGATCAACAGTCTGGCGCACTTTCTCTCGCTCGGGTTCGCGCGTGACCTCTATCCCTATATCCTGCTGCCAGGCTTCGGCGCCGAAACCCTGCTGTGCCTCTGGCTATTGGTGAAAGGCGTCGACAGTTCCAAATGGCAAGAGCGCGTGCGACGAGTCGTTCCGACGTAGCGACCGCAGGCGCGAGGGCTTGGAATCCGCCGCGAACGTGGCGTCCATTCGTTATAGACGGACCTACGGACTTGCGCAGCCTAGACCCGCCGTGCGCTGCGTGAGCTCGGCGCACAAGCGATTCGCCTCGGCGGTATCGCCACTGGCGCGCAGCAATTCCGCCAGGCCGCGTGTCGCCGGTGGATCCAAGGGATAGTGCGCGAGCACCGTGCGATACCACGTTTCGGCGGCCGAACGGTCGCCTCGCGACATGTAGCGTTCGGCGATGGCGACACCGAGCCTCGCGTGCCACGGCCGCACGCGCGCAGAGCTGCGGTCGTAGGTGCGGCCCATGGCGGCATAGGCGCTTTCGAAGTACGGCAGCGCTTCGTTCGGATGTCCGGTGATTTCGAGTACATCGCCGATATTGACCATCGCGCCCCAGGCGTCCGCGTCGAGCGCCACGGCCTGGCGATACTCGCTCAGCGCCTGATCGAACGCGCCCTGCGCGGACAGCGTGAATCCCAGCGCCTTGTGCGCCACGGGCGACTCGGGCGCGAGCCCGACCGCGCGTTCGGCCAGCGCCGTCGCGCGCTGCAACTGCTGCAACGCGGGCGAGCGGGCGAGATGACCGTTGGCGAGCGCATCGCGCAACTGGTGGAACTCGGTCGGCCCCGGACCGGGCGACTGCGGCCAGCGCACGCACCGCTGCACCAGCGCGTTCGCGAGGCCGGACAAGGCCGGCACATCGTCCGGATGCAGACCGAGTACGCGCTGATACAGGTCGATCGCTGCTTCGTTGTCGGCGCGCGAGAACTGGAAGTAGAAATCGTCGGCGAGCTCCACGAGCACACGACGGTCGTCGCTCGCGGCAACGGCGGGTGCAGCGCTCTTTTCGCCACTTCGTTCGCGCAGCGCCCAGGAGAACGCAGCGGCCGCCAGCGCCAGCGCGATGATCGCCGCCGCGGCGCGACGCAAGCGTCCGGACGTGGAGGACGGCACCGGCGGGAGCATTGCGGGGCGACTTGCAGGCACTTGTACATCCGTGTCGACCGACATGACATCGGCGAGCAGGCGATAGCCGCGCTTGGCGATGGTTTCGATGTAGCGAGGTGCCTTGGCGTCGTCGCCGAGCGCCTGACGCAGCTTCGAAATCGTGCGCGCAAGGCTGTCTTCGCCGACGATCACGCCCGGCCACAACGCGGCCATGATCCGTTCGCGCCCGACGACTCGACCGGCCTCTGCGGCCAACAGCCAGAGCAGATCCATGACTTTCGGCTCAAGCCGCTGCTCGCCGCCCGGCCCGCACAGCAAGCCGGTATCGCGCTCCGCGCGCCACTCGCCGATTCGGATCGCTTGTACGGACTCGGGATTCATGGGCGAAGGAACATCACGGATCGGCGACGGAGAGCAAGACATCGGGAAACCAGGAGGATTCGGTCATGGAGATTCCGGGCCATCTCGGCTGCAATCCACGGCAACCGGCTGCCGCTATCCTGCGCACGACGTCGCGCGCGGCCGGCACTCTATCATTGCCGCCATGGGAATACCGATGACCTACTTGTCCAGACTCGCCGCCATCGCCGTAGCTCTACTGGTGTTGGCGAACGCCGCGTGCGGTGCCGAACCCGTGCCCGGGACGGACCGAACGCGAACGGAGCAGCGCTTCACGCCCGAGCAGTTGCGCGCCGATTTCGACGATTTGTATGCAGGCCTGAAGTCCGCGCACTACGACCTCTTCGCACGCCGCAGCCAGCGCGAGTACGACGCCCTGTATCGCCGCATGCGCGCCGGCTTCGACCGTGACCTCGCGCTGGACGAGGCGCGGCTGCGCTTCCAGCGTTTCACGGCCTACGGACGGATCGCGCACGCGAACATCGACTTGCCGACAGACGGATGGGAGCGCTTTCGCACAGCGGGCGGCAAGGCATTCCCCTTGTATTTCCGGATCGTGAAGGGACGCGTGTACGTGAGCGAAGACGATAGCGGCGTCGACGGCATCGCCGAGGGCGACGAGGTGCTGGCGGTGGAAGGCAAGCCGGTCGAGAAGTGGATGGAGGGACCGCGGGCGCTGGTGTCGGCCGACAACGACTACCTCCGCGATGCGCAAATGGAGCACGCATGGCCGCTGCTGGTGTGGCTGAGCGGCGGGACGCGCGATCGTTTCGCTTTGCGGCTCGAGAAAGCGGATGGTCGCCGCATCGAACTCACGGTTCCCGCGCGAAGCCGTGCCGAGTTCGCGGCTGCCGACGCGAAGCGTCCGGCACATTTCGAGCTCGACGGCAACGCACGCGAAGCGCGCATGCTCGACGAGGCGACGGCTTATCTTCGGCCCGGCCCGTTCTACGACAACCGCCCCGGCGCGACCGACATCTGGGACAACGGCGCGTTCAAGGCGTTTCTCGACCACGCCTTCGACACGTTCGCCGCCGCGCGTGCGCAGCGCCTGCTGATCGATCTGCGCGACAACCCGGGCGGCGACAATTCGTTCAGCGACCTCCTCGTCGCACGCATCGCCGATCGTCCGTTCCGCTTCACGAACTCGTTCGAGATCAAGGTCAGCGCGGCGACGACGGCCGCGAACCGCAAACGTCTGGACGGCGCCAGCGACGCGATGGCGCAGCGCATGGATGCCGCCTATGCCGGCAAGCCGCAAGGCAGTCGCGTCGTCTTCGAGATCGAACGCACGCCGCCGCGCGCGGCAGGGCGTTTCACCGGCAAAGTGTTCGTGCTGATCAACCGACATTCGTACTCGAACACGGTTCTTGTCGCCGCGATCGTGCAGGACTATCGCTTCGGCACCGTACTGGGCGAGGAAACCTCGGATCTGGCCAGCACCTACGGCGCGATGGAGAAATTCACGTTGCCCAATACCGGCATCGAAGTGGGCTATCCGAAGGCGCGAATCCTGCGGCCGAGCGGCGATCCCGCAGCGCGCGGCGTACGGCCGGATATCGAAATCCCGACACCGATCGCGACCGGTACTCGAGACGTCGTGCTGGAACGTGCGCGTGCCATCGTGGACGCCGGCTGATTTCGGTCAGGCCGTGTCTCCTCGTCAGCGAGAAACGAGTCCGCGCGACACGAGCAGATCGACGAGCGCACGCGTGTAAGCCGGCTTGTCGCGGAAATCGAGATGCGAATCGTCGGGCAGGCGGAAGGCGCGCAGCGCCGGGTCGTCCATCGCATCGAGCACGGGCGCGGGCGCGGTGGCGGCGAAGCGGTCCCAGTACGCGGCGCGCGGGTGCATCTCGGCGTCGGCGGCGGCAACCGCGCCCGACGTCGGCGATTGATAGAAAATCACCGTACCGCCGCGCGCCTCGATGCGTTTCGTCCACTCGTATACTTGTGCGAGATCCGCGAGCCACGCATCGGGAGCCACATCGGCACGCAAGCCGTTGCGGCGCGCGACGAGCTCGGCGAAGTGGCGCTTGGCCGCCTCGGGATCGGTTTTCGCGTAGTC
The DNA here is from genome assembly GCA_035650835.1 of Rudaea sp. GTDB lineage: Bacteria > Pseudomonadota > Gammaproteobacteria > Xanthomonadales > Rhodanobacteraceae > Rudaea. The sequence goes on from DASRGX010000247.1 coordinate 9,961, forward strand.
GATGTCGCCGCTCCGGTCGGCGCGGAAGCGGAAATACTCGGCCGCGGGCGGCGAGACCCCGGCGATCCATCGCCTGAGCGTTGCGACCGCGCCGAGATCGGGATCGGCGACGTCCGCGTGGGCCTGCCACAGCGTCAGGATGCGTCGATGCACGTACCACGCCGGCGACCACTGCCGGTGATAGTAGTCGACGAGCGGCTGCTGCATGTCGGTATACATTTTGTACAAGCCGCCGGCCTCGACGTCGCAGAGCACGACACCGCGGAAGCGCTCGTCGGCGGCGAGGTCGCGCAGCGTCGCGAGCGGATAGTGCGCGTTCTGCGCGAGCATCACGGGCCGATAGCGCGGCAGCAGGGTCGCAAGCAGCTTCATGTCGATGCCGAACTCGATGCGCGAGGCGCCGAGCAGTACGAGCGGGATCTTGTCCGTCGCGTAGACGCGATCGCGCTCGATCGACCAGAGCTCGGCCGAATCGCGGATGTTCGGCACGTAGCCGAGCGCGCGCCAATGCCACTCCGCGGCGCCGACGACGAACATCGCCACCGCAAGTGCGATCGCCCACGCCGTCGCCCAGCGCGGCCGATCAGAATTGGAAATAGATGAAGGCATGGGTGTCGCCAGGAGACAGCACGATGAGCGCGAGGAGCGCGCCGAGCGCGAGACCGAGCGCCGGCGCGGGCACGCGCACCGCGAGCGCGCCGAGATCGCGGTCGCGCATAAGCCAGTGCACGGCGACGACGCCCGCGAATGCAGCGAGCGCGAGCGTTTGCGCGGCGTCGATGCCGCCGGCGGCACCGGCGAACAAAATGTGGAAAATGCGCCATCCTGCAGCGAAATCCGGCGCGCGGAACCAGACCCATGCGAGCGCCACGCAGAAGAGCGTGACAAGGCCGTAGCCGAAGCGCAGCGGCGCGGCCGCGGGGCGCTCGCGCCAGACGTGCTCGCGCGCGGCACGCTCGATCGCGAGATAGAGCCCGTGCAGCCCGCCCCAGATCACGAACGTCCACGCGGCGCCGTGCCAGAGTCCGCCGATGAGCATGGTGAGCATGAGGTTCACGTAGGTTCTGGCTTCGCCGCGCCGGTTGCCGCCGAGCGAGACGTAGAGGTAATCGCGCAGCCAGCTCGACAGCGAAATGTGCCAGCGGCGCCAGAAATCCGAAAAGCCGATCGCGGCGTACGGGTAGCGGAAGTTCGTCGGCAGCGCGAAACCGAGCGCGAGCGCCGT
>DASRGX010000248.1:0-36762 GCA_035650835.1 Rudaea sp.
CAGTGATGGCGACGAAGCCGCTCGTCAGTGTCGACGGCGTCTGCGTGTCCGTTGTCGACGTCCATTGCAGCATGTAATGCCCGGAGCTGTCGCTGGTCACGCGGTAAAGCGCGAAAACGCCAGCCTGCGATTCCGGTCCCACCATGATGTAACCCGGGGGGGTGAAGCACAGGTACTTGCGCTCGGTACCGCTACCGCCGCTGCCGACGTCCATGCCGAACTGGTATTTCCCGACATAGCTGAGCGTGACCGGCGGGCCGGCGACGAGTTCAGGTGATCCGTTCTCGGTGAGTTTCATACGGCAGGCGCCGGCGGGATCCACAGGCTGACCGACGGCTCCACCCTGCCCTGCGGACCTATGAACGAATCGAAATTGAGCGAGAACATGTTGCGTAACAGGTCGACCGTGATCTTGTCCGCCGTAACGCCCGGCGTCGACACCAGGAAAGTGCCGTCCGGCTCATAGACGTCGACGCTGTAGTTCTCCGGACGCGATGCATCGCCGCGATTGCGCAGCACGTAGATATAGCCTTTCGCTTCCACTGCGAGGTCGCGATAGACCGAATCGCCTGGATCGCGCAACGCCATGGTCGAACGTTTGGGCTTGCTCCGGTCGCCGGGATCGGCAAAGTAAGCGACCGGCTTGCCTTCGATATCGAAGGCCTGGACGCGGTGATTGGCGCCTTCGAGCACGAGCACGCGCCCGTCGATGCCGGTCGCGATCGCACGCGGGCCGTTGATCAATCCCTCGCGAAAACCTTCGCCGGAGGCGAGTGTGGCGAGCGGCGCGACCTTGTCGGCCACCGCCTTGTCCGGCAAGTTGAGGATGTACAGCTTGTTGAAGCGGTAGCTGATCCCGATCACCTTGTTCTGCGGATGCAGCAGATAACGATCGAGCGCTAGCGGGAAACGCCCCCAGCTCTTGTCGCTGCGAACGCTGAAGTCGGGCAGCTGCTTGCTCTCGAAACGGAGCTCGAGGCGGCGCAGGTGCATGCCGCCGTCGGGGTTGCGTTCGGCGTCGAATTCGCCGCGGCTGGCATCGACGAAAAAATTGCGGCCGGTGCCGTCCTGCGGGCTCGTGACGTCGTAGAACACCGCCGGCGCGACGCCGAATCCGACGTTCGGCGCGGCGTAGGCCTCGTCCGGCCGCTTCAGCGTGGACAGGTTTTGCAATGTATACAATGGTCCTTGGCTCGGCTGCTTCGATGGATCGTCTGGCGGCAAGTTGAGCCCGGTCGCCTGCCAGCAATAAGCCATCATCGCCGGACGCTGCGCGGTCGTGATCGACATCAGGCGCTTGATCACCTTGTCGCGGTGCGGTGGGGTCGTAGTGGCGGTGGCGGTCGGCGCTTTGTCACTCGACTTCCAGTAGCGGCCCTTTTTCGGGTCGTTCGCGTCATAGGCCAGCACGGACTTGTGCTGATACACCGACGAACGCGTCAATGGCACTTCGTTCGTCTCGATCTCGAGCGGGATCTCGAGCGTACTGTCCCTGGTGCCTTTGGCCTCGAGCCACGGCGTCTCGCCCTGCCCCGCCTGCCAGCCGTTCGCGGCGTAGAAGAACGCGTACACCTTGAGCCGGCCGCCGGCCGGCACGTCGGAGAAACGCACCGTGATCGCATCGCTCCACGGTGGGCTGCCCTGCAGCGCGAATTCCTGGTACGGCAACGTCGCGCCGCGGTCGTACACGACGCGCACGCCGTATTTCGCCGCCTGGTCGGGGAAACGGTGGTAGCGGTCGTCGGGCCGCAGCTTGATTTCGAGGTCGATCGAGCGCGTCACACGGGCGTTGAACACCCACGGCGATTGCGCCACTTCGATGATCGTCTGCGACAGCTGCGCCGCAGTGACCGCACCGTTGACCACGGTCGTGAACACATTGAAGAACGGCACCGCGCGCTGCGCCGCGCCCTCCGACACTTTCTGCAGCGCCCAGCGTCCGAGTGCGGTCGCCGGCGACAGCAGCATCGGACCAAGCGTGATTGCGACGTCCTTCACCGCAGCGCTGGGGTTCTGCGATGTGCCGATGTACGTGGCGGTGCCGCCGGCGACAAGAAAACCTGCCGCGGCACAGACCGCGAACAGCACGTGCGTGTCCGCCATCAAATCGACCACGACCTTCGAATTGCTCACCGCAGTGCCGGCCAGGAACAGGAAGAACGGCAGCGCCATCTCCGCGGTCACCGTCACCGCCGTACCGATCGCACAGACCGACGCATCGTAACTGCCGCCGCTGCCCAGGCCGCCGAAATAGATCTCGATCGAGCGTGCATCCGCCGGCACCGGTATCGAGATCTCGGTCGGATCGGCTGGCAGTGGAACGCCGAACACGGTACGCACCGGCGGCACCAGCACCAGGAATTTCTTGTTCGCGTCGCGCTGGAAGATCGGCTGCAAGCCGGACGGAATCTTGTCGGACCAACCCGCCGGCACGAACGCGTTGCCGTTGCCGTCGCGATACTGCACGCAGGCCGAGAGATGCCGCAGCCATTCGTTCTTGCAGCGCAGCGTGAGCGTGCCCGAATTGCTCGCATCGGGGATGCGAAAGCCGCGGACTTCCTTGCCGCGCTCGCCGCGCACGCCGAAACCGATCATGCCCGTCGGAGAAGCGCCGAGATCGCTGCCGCTGAGGTGGAACTCGAGCGACGTGCGCAAATCGTTCAAGCGGCACGTCGCCTTCGCTTTCGCCGTCGTGGTCACCGGCGGCACGCACTCGGCACCGCTCAGGTCGACTTCGAAATCCACCGCTTCGCCGGCGACCGGCGTCTTTTTCGGCACCAGTTGGCCGCGCAGCAGGCCACTCGTGTGCGCGGGCGTCGCGATCTGCACGAACAGTTTGCCAGCGAGCAGGTCGGCGCACAGCGCTGCGGTGAACGGCTTGTCATCCGTGCCGAGCCACAAATCGCTCACATTGGACTTGGGCGACGCCGGCGGCGCGGTGTAGGTGAGCTTAGGATCCACCTCCAGCCCGCTCCCCGGCGTGAGATTCATCAGTGCCCATTTGTATTCGTTGCCGTGCAGCTTTTCGCGCGCCAGCAGCGCCGCGTGTGGACGCTTGCCGTCGCTCGCTTCGCCGCCGTAGTCGGCCGACGTGCGGCCGAATTGCACGGTCCATTGCTCGTTGCGCAGGACTTCGTCCGCCTTGGCGCGCCGGATTGCGTCCGCGAGCACGCCCGCGGTCGCCTCGCGCACGGCAGGGTGCAGCTCGCGCGAGAACACCGGCTTGCCCTTGTCATCGACCAGCGGCTGGCCGTCGGGTCCGTACGCGCGCACGGTCTTGACCCAGTCCTCGCCGAGTTCGGTGAGCTCGAGGATTGCGGCCTGCAGGCTGCCCGTTCGCTCCAGCGCGGCATAGATGCAAGCCTGCAAGATATACCCAGGTATCTTGCTGTCCTTGCCGCGCAGATTGATCAGGTCCGGATGCATGAACAACAGCGTGGAAGCGACCTCCGTCGCCTCCTTCCAGTCCTCGATGCGATCGGGAAACTCCGGATCGATCGGGCTCCCGTCCGCCTCGAGCAGTCGCTTGCCGTAGCAGGCCAGTTTCGGGTGCAGGTCCCACCGCGCGCCGAGTGCGTTTGCGGCGCGCATGTGCTGCGCCGCTGCATGCAGACCGGGACTCGGCACGTGCACGCCGATATGTACGGTCTGCTCCGCCGGCGAGCCGTCGACTTCGCACGGCCGCGTCACTTCCATCATGGCGACGGCGTCGAGCGGCAGCGCGACGTCGATGAAATGCGTCAGGTGCCGGTCCGGCACGCGGCGCAGGAACGGCATCTCTTCGCGCGCCTGGCGGCGTGTGTTCACATCGTGCGCGCGCAGCGGATAGTCGCGCAGGCACACGTGCAGCGTGAGCGGCGCCGCGGCAGCGACCTGCGGCAATGCGAAATGCAATGTGCGGTTTTCGACCGGGCGATTTTCGGCGTTGGCTTGCATATGTTTTCCCCCCTTGGGCGCACGCGGCGGCGCGCAGCCGCGGCAATGTGCGCAGACGTGAATGGAATGGACGTTTCGCAGATGACGCGACGCGGCGACGCGCGCCTGTTCTCGGACGCGCGGCGCGAACCGATACAGGACGAACGAATTTTCCTCTGCAGCCCCCTTCCGGCCCGGCGCGCAGGACGCGCCCTCCGACCCGACACGTTTACAACGGCGCGCGGGTTACGGCACCTGTCTGTGTTGCCAGTAGACGAGCGTTTCGGAGGCAAGTGAGCCACAGGACTGCGGCGCGGTTCGGCATGATTCGCGTCCACGCCACCGCGGCGCGCCGGTGCATACTAGCCGGCCGCGTCGGACGAAGGCGCGTCACCAGCGATGCCGCACGTCGCGACTCGGTGTCGCGCGCTCGGCTCGGAACGCGATGACCGCGCAGGTCTCTCTGAGTCGATCGGCGATACGCTCGACGATCGCTTGAGCAACCTCCGCGATCCGCTTCTCGAACGTTGGCAGCGGAGTGTCAAAACGTCCCACACGGGCATTCCGAGCACATCGAAAAGGCCCGTGCAAGCGCTAAGTGATTGATGCTGGAATGCCCGGAGCCGGACTCGAACCGGCATGACCGTTTCCGGTCGAGGGATTTTAAGTCCCTTGCGTCTACCGATTTCGCCATCCGGGCGCTGCAACGCGCAGGTCTGGAATCGGATACCACCCTGCCGTCAAGAACTCTCGTCCCTCGACGCCGCGGATCGGCACCGGTTCGAGCGTGGTGGGATTCTACTAGAACCGGCCGTCGACTCGGCCGACTGCTTCGTACCGCAGACTGCCTCCGCCGTCGCATGCGATCGCGGATCACGGCGGCCTGTCAGTTTTCACAGGTCGGCGGCATTTCCGTGCGCTTTGGCGGCTTCCGCCATTGCGCAATCGGTTCATCTCGATATAATTAAAAAATGAATCAATTCGGCGAATTCGTCCCGCTGGGCTTCTCCGCAGTGGAAGCAGGCATCGACCGCGTCGCCCGCAAGCTCAACATGCCGGGAGAGCTTCGCCAAGACGTGATCCTCATGCGCCTCGTGACCTGCATGGCGCGGCATTACGAGGAGCTCATCGGGCGCGTCATCCGCCCGCAGCGCTTGAATCCCGTGATGTTCAAGACCTTGCTCATGACGTTCGGCTCGCCCGCGAACGAGGTGAACCCGTCGCGCCTCAGCGACGTCACGGGCGAATCCCGCGCGAACATGACGCGCATCTGCGACGAACTCTGCGAGCGCGGCCTCATCGTGCGCAAGGCCAGCGAATCGGACCGGCGCCGCGTCGTCGTGTCGCTCACTGCGGCGGGCGAGCGCCTCGTCCGCAAGATGCTGCCGCGCATCGGCAAACCGCTGCAAGCGGCGCACGCCCTGCCCGGCGCGCAGGAAAAACGCGAAATCGAGCGCCTGCTCAAGAAGCAGCTCGCCGGATTGGAATCGGTACTCGACGAAGGGACATCGCGATGAACGTTCTCGCTCGCACGCTCGTCACCGCAGGAATCGCATTCGTCGCCGGCTGCGCGGGATTGCCGCACGACGAACCGGCGCTCGCGCGCCGCGACGCCGCAACGGCCGATATCGACCGCAGCGCGGCGACGCCGGAAGGCGAATGGCCCGACGCGGACTGGTGGAAGCAATTCGGCGACCCGGCGCTCGATGCGCTCGTCGAGCGCGCGCTCGCCGAAGCGCCGAACCTCGCCACCGCGTCGGCGCGCATCCGGCTCGCCGAACGTTCGGCCGAAGCGGCTCGCGCGGAGCTTGGTGTGAACAGCTCGCTAGACGCCTCGCTCGCGCGTGAAAAACTCTCGCACAACGGGCTGATCCCACCGCCGTACGGCGGCATGACGATCTGGGACGCCGAGGCCAAGCTCGGCGTGAATTACGATTTCGACTGGTGGGGCAAGAATCGCGCGACGCTCGCCGCGGCGGTCGACGAAAAGCGTGCGGCCGAAGCCGATCGCGCCGCAGCGGCGCTCGTGCTCGCGAGCTCCGTCGCGCAGCAGTATTTCTCGTGGCAATCGTCGCAAGCGCGCATCGAACTCGCACGCAAGCTCGTCGCCGAACGCGAGGAGCTCGCGCGGCTCTTGCGCCTGCGCCTTCAGCGCGGACTCGAATCGAGCGCCAGCGTGGCGCAAGCCGATGCGGCGATCGAAACCGCGCGGCAGGACGTCGCGGCGCTCGAGCTCGGCCAGCGCCTCGTGTTCGAACAGCTGCGTGCACTGATCGGAGCGGCACCCGGCACGCTCGCTCCGCTCGCGCCGACCTCCCTGCCCGCGCGCGAGGCGGGCGTGCCGCCGACGCTCGGCCTCGACCTCCTGGCGCGCCGGCCCGAGATCGAAGCCGCTCGCCTGCGCATCGAATCGCAGATCCGCCGCGTCGAATCCGCCAAGGCCGAGTTCTATCCCGACGTGAACTTGAGCGCGTTCCTCGGCCTCTCGAGCGTGCGCCTGAGCCAAGCGCTTACGGCACACAGCCTGACTGCCGGCGTCATGCCCGCATTGCACCTTCCGCTGTTCGACGCGGGACGCCTGCGCGCGAAGCTCGGCGTGACGCGCGCGAACCTCGACGTCGCGATCGCGAGCTACAACCAAGCCGTCGCCGACGCCGCGAGCGAAGTGTCGACGCAGGCGGCGACGCTCGCGGGTCTCGCCGAAGAGCGCAAGGCGGCCGAACGCGTGCTCGCCGCCGACATCGCCATCGAGACCAACGCGCAGACGCGCGAGCACCGTGGCGTGGCCGACACGCGCGAAGTGATCGCGGCCGATATCGGCATCGTCGCTGCACGCGACGCCCTCGCACAGCTCGACGGCCAGCGTCTACAAGCCGAGATCGCGTTGATCAAATCCCTGGGCGGCGGCTATCGCGCCCCATCGAACGAAGCGGACGCTGCCGCGTCTGCGCCCTGACACGGATCCAAGGAGCAGCACCATGTCCAACGGCAACGACACGGAAGCGTCCGCGACGCCCGGCGGCAAGCCGCGCAACGGCAAGCGCCGGCGCGCGCTCGTCATCCTCACGAGCCTGTTCGTGCTGGCCGGCGTGGCGTATGCGCTTTTATACTTTTTCGTGTTCACGTGGCGCGAGACGACCGACGACGCGTACGTCGGCGGCAACCAAGTCACGCTGACGCCGCAGGTGACCGGCACGGTCGTGGCGATCCTCGCCGACGAAACGCAGCTCGTGAAGGCCGGCCAGCCGATCGTCAAGCTCGACCCGACCGATGCGAACGTCGCGCTCGCCGAGGCGCGCACTGCGCTCGCCGAGGCGGTGCGCCAGGTGCGCCAGGAATTCGCGCAAGCGCACCAGTACCAAGCGGTGCTCGACCAGCGCAAGCTCGATCTCGACCGCGCACGCGCCGACTACGAGCGCCGCGCGCCGCTGCTCGCCGAGCACGCCGTGCCGGCCGAAGAAGTGGCGCACGCGAAAGACGCACTCGACGCCGCGGAAACTGCGCTGCGCACGGCCGAGGGTCAGTTCAACGCCGCGCGCGCGCCGATCGAAGGCGTCAGCATCGAGCAGAACCCGAGCGTCCTCGCCGCGCGCGAAAAGCTGCGCGAGGCATGGCTCGCAGCGCAGCGCAATGCGATACCGTCGCCGGTGACGGGCTACGTCGCCAAGCGCAGCGTGCAGGTCGGCCAGCGCGTCACGCCGGGCACTCAGCTCATGACGATCGTGCCCATGGATCAGCTCTGGGTCGACGCGAACTTCAAAGAGGGCGAACTGCGCAACATCCGCATCGGCCAGCCGGCCGCGGTGACGACCGATCTCTACGGCAGCGGCATCGAATTCCGCGGCCGTGTCGCCGGCCTCGGCGCCGGCACCGGCAGCGCGTTCTCGCTGCTGCCCGCGCAGAACGCGAGCGGCAACTGGATTAAGGTCGTGCAGCGCGTCCCCGTGCGCATTGCGATCGACGCGAACGACCTCGCGCAGCACCCCTTGCGCATCGGTTTGTCCACTTATGTAAAAGTGGACACACACGACCGCGCCGGCCCGGTGCTCGCGCAGACGCCGAACACGGCGGCGGTGTTCTCGACGAACGCCTACGACAAGCTCGACGCACAGGCGGACGAGGAAGCCGACGCGATCGTCCGCGCCAACCTCGGCGACACGGCGCGCTGATCCCGCCATGAGCGTCCCCGCAGGCCAGGCGCCCGCGCTCAAACCGCTGCACGGCGCGCCGCTCGCGTTGCTCACCGTGGCCGTCGCGTTCGCGACGTTCATGGAGATCCTCGATCTTTCGATCGCAAACGTGGCCGTGCCGAACATCGCCGGCAACCTCGGCGTCAGCGCGAGCCAGGGCACGTGGGTCATCAGCTCGTACTCGGTCGCGAGCGCGATCATGGTGCCGCTCACGGGCTGGATCGCCAAGCGCTTCGGCGAAGTGCGCACGTTCTGTCTTTCGGTGACGCTGTTCGTCGCGATGTCGATGCTGTGCGGCCTGTCGACGAGCCTGCCGATGCTCGTGTTCTTCCGCCTCATGCAAGGCATGGTGTCGGGCCCGATGGTGCCGCTCTCGCAGGCGCTCCTGCTCAGCAACTATCCCGTGGAACGCCGCGGCACGGCCCTCGCGCTGTGGTCGATGACGATCATCGTCGCGCCGATCCTCGGGCCGATCCTCGGCGGTTACATCACGGATAACTTCACCTGGCCGTGGATCTTCTACATCAACGTGCCGATCGGCCTGGCGGCGGGTGCGATCACCTGGCAAGTGCTGCGTCGGCGCGAGACACCGACGCTCAAGCTGCCGATCGACGTCGTCGGCCTCGTGCTGCTCGTGGTCGGGGTGGGCAGCCTGCAGCTCATGCTCGACAACGGCAACGATCTCGACTGGTTCGGCTCGCCGCTCATCGTCGGGCTCACCGTCACGGCCGCGATCGCGCTGAGCTATTTCGTCGCCTGGGAATTGACCGAGGCGAATCCGGTCGTCGACCTCTCGCTGTTCGCGCGGCGGAATTTCCGCTATGGCGTCATCGCGTTGTCGCTCGGCTTCTTCGGCTTCTTCGCCACGACGATCATCTTCCCGCTCTGGCTGCAGACGACGATGGGCTACACGGCGACCTGGGCCGGACTCGCCACGGCGCCCTCCGGCCTGCTCGCGATCGTGCTCATGCCGCTCGTAGGCCGCAACATCCAGCGCCTGCCGCTGCGCTTGATTTCGTCGTTCTCGTTCGTCGCCTTCGGCATCTCGGCGTTCTGGTTCGGCAGCTTCAACCTCGATGCCACGTTCGGCCAGCTCGTGTGGCCGCGCGTGTTTCAGGGCATCGGTGTCGCGAGCTTCTTCATCCCGATAAACCAGATCATCCTGTCTGGCCTGCCGCCGCAGCGCCTGGCGGCAGCGTCGGGGCTCTCGAATTTCTTCCGCACGCTCGCCGCGAGCTTCGCCACCGCGATCAGCGTCTTCGTGTGGGACCACCGCGGCACGTTCCATCATGCGGTGCTCAGCGAATACGTCAACGCCTACAATCCACCCGCGAACGCATATCTCGAGCAACTGCACGACATCGGCCTGCCGCCCGATTCCGCCTATGCCTTCGTCGACCGCATGCTGAGCCAGCAGGGCGTGATGCTGGCGACGAACGACGTGTTCTACGCCATCGGCGTCTTGTGCCTGCTCCTGATCGGCAGCATCTGGCTCACGCGGCCGCCGTTCACGACGGCGGGAGCCGGCGGCGGACATTGACGCGTCAGCCGCGCGCCAGGAATGCTGCTCGCGCGGCGACGGCCGTGTCGGGAAAATCGCAGAACAGCGCGTCGACGCCGAGCGCGAACGCGGCATCCAATTCTTCGCACGTACTCGCGAACGGCGCCGGCGAGTGATCGTCGCGAAACGTCCATGTGTGCACCTCGAGACCGCGTTCGTGCGCCGCCGCCGCGAGTTTCGTCGCCACGCCGGCGTGATCCCAGAGGAGCCGCTTGCCCGGTGCGACACCGCGCGCCCAGCCGGCAAGCTCGTCGAGCTGCGCATCCGCCGGTGCCGTTTCGAACAGCGCATAACACGGATTTCCGCAGCGCGCATGCGCTTCGCGCAGCACGGCGTGATCGAAACATTGAATCCACACGGGCGAGGCCGGACCGAGCAGTCCGTGCCGCGCGAGATCGCCGTGGAGCGCCGCGACGGGATCGAGCCCGAGCGCACGGAAGTAGTCTGGATGCTTGAGCTCCGGGTAGAGCGCAAGCTTGCGGTCGTGCCGCGCCGACAACGCGCCGAGCAGATCGAGCGTCATCGAGAAGCGCGGCAAGACGAAGTGTCCGTCGTACTGCGTGCCGCGTGCGGGAAACGGCTGGATCGCGCGCAGCGTGTCGAGTTCGGCGGCGTCGAAATCGCTGATCCACCAGTCGCGTACGCCCGCGATCTCGCGCGCACGCGCGGCGAATTCGCCCCGCTGGGCGACGTCGGTGCTGCGCGCGAGCCCGAGATCGTGGCGCACATAAAGCACGCCGTCGCGGCTCATGACGAGATCGGGTTCGAGCACGTCGGCGCCCTGCGCCGCGGCCAGCGTGTAGCCGTCGAGCGTGTGCTCGGGACGGTAGCCGCTCGCGCCGCGATGCGCGATGATGCGCGGCGCGCGGCCGTCGCGTGTGTTCCAGCGATGCATGCACGCAGTGTAGCGCAGCGGCGGGCAGGCGCCGGCGCGGAATTCAGCCGGACTCGTGACGCGCCCTGAGCGTGGCGACGAGCGCATCGAGCCCGAGGCCGCGCGCACGCAACAACACGAGCAGATGGAACACGAGATCGGCGCTCTCGCCGAGCAGCGCCATGTCGTCCTGCGCGACGGCCGCGAGTGCGGTTTCGACGCCCTCTTCCCCCACTTTCTGGGCGATGCGCCGCACGCCGTTCTCGAGCAAACGCGTCGTGTAGCTGCCGGGCGGCCGCTCCGCAGCGCGTTTCGCGATCAGCGCATCGAGCTCGGCCAGGAACGCAAGCTCCGGTGCGGCCGCGCCGAAGCAGCTCGCGGTGCCGAGGTGGCACGTCGGCCCCTCGGGCTCCGCCCGCACGAGCACGGCGTCTCTGTCGCAATCGGCGTGCAGCGAGACGAGCGCAAGGAAATTGCCGGACGTTTCTCCCTTGGTCCACAGCGTGCGGCGGCTGCGGCTCCAGAATGTCACTTTTCCACTTTTTAGCGTCTGCGACAGCGCGGTACGATCCATGTATCCCAGCATCAGCACGGTGCCGTCGCGCGCGTGCTGCACCACGGCGGGGAGGAGACCGTCGCCCTTCGACCAATCCAGCGCCTCGACGTCGAAATCGGCGTTCATGTCCGCACCACGATGCCCGCTTCGCGCAGGAAGACCTTGAGCGCGCCGATCGCGATCGCGCCGCTGTGGAACACGCTCGCCGCGAGCGCACCATCGACATCGGCCTGTACGAACACGTCGCGGAAATGCTCGCGCGCGCCGGCGCCACCCGAGGCGACAAGCGGGACGCAGCACCGGGCGCGCGCCGCGCCGAGCTGCTCGAGGTCGTAGCCTGCGCGCACACCGTCGCTGCCCATGCAGTTGAGCACGATTTCACCGGCACCGCGGCGCTGGACCTCGTCGATCCAATCGAGCGTACGCTGCGCGAGCGCGCGCGTCTTGGCAGGATCGCCGCTGTACTGGCGTACGCGCCACTCGCCGTCGGTATCCCGCAAACTGTCGATGCCGACGACGACGCACTGCACGCCGAACGCATCGGCGAGCTCGTCGATGAGCGCCGGGCGTTCGAGCGCAGGCGAGTTCACGGAAATCTTGTCGGCGCCCGCGTACAGCACTTCGCGCGCCTCGCCGACGCTGCGTATGCCACCGGCGACGCAAAACGGAATGTCGATGGCACGCGCCACGCGCTCGACCCAGCTGCAGTCGACGCTGCGCCCTTGCGGGCTCGCCGTGATGTCGTAGAACACGAGCTCGTCGGCGCCCGCATCCCGATAGCGCAATGCCAGCTCGACGATATCGCCCATGTCGACGTGATCGCGAAAGCGCACGCCCTTGACGACGCGGCCGTCGCGCACGTCGAGGCACGGGATGATGCGTCTGCTCAACACGCGAGCGCCTCCGCGAGCGTGAGGCGGCCTTCGAGCAGGCTGCGTCCGAGCACGACGCCGGCGACGCCGGCCGCGCGCAGTGCGCGCACGTCGCCGGCATCGCGGACGCCACCCGACGCCTGCACGTCGAGTGTCGGCGCGAGCTTCGCAAGATGCGCATAGAGTTCGAGGTTCGGCCCGGCGAACACGCCGTCGCGCGCGATGTCGGTGCACAGAACGTGGCGCGCGCCGGCGGCCGCGTAGCGCGGCGCGAGCACGTCGAGCGTGAGAGCCGATTCCGCGGTCCAGCCACGCACCGGCAGCGTCCATCGGCGGCCGTCCTGCAGACGCGCATCGAGCGCGATGCAGATGCGGTCGCTGCCGTAGTGCGAAATCCATGTTTCCACTTTTTCCGGAACCGTCACCGCGAGGCTGCCGATCACCACGCGTGCGGCCCCGGCGTCGAGCAGGCGCCGGACGTCGTCGTCGCCGCGCACGCCGCCGCCGGCCTGCACGGACAGGCCGCAGCGCGCGATGGCGCCGACAGCATCGAGATGTCGCGGGCTGCCGTCGCGCGCGCCGTCGAGATCGACGAGGTGCAGCCAGCGCGCTCCGTCGTCGCGGTAACGTTCGGCGAGCTCGACCGGATCGGCGCCGTAACGCGTTTCGCGCGAGTAGTCGCCTTGGGCCAGGCGGACGACGCGACCGTCGCGCAGATCGATGGCGGGAAGGATTTCCATCTCAAAGCGCCAGAAAATTCGCGAGTAGGCGCGCGCCGACGGCGCCGGACCGCTCGGGATGAAATTGCATGCCGTAGAAGTTGCCGCGCTGCACGACCGCCGTGAAGCGGTCGCCATGTTCGGCGCTGGCGAGCGTGTCATCCCCCGTCGGCGCCGCATAGCTGTGCACGAAGTACGCGTGCGCTCCGTCACGAATGCCGTCGAACAGGACATGCTCGCGTTCCAGGCGCAAGGCGTTCCAGCCCATGTGCGGAATGCGCACATTGCGATATTGTGGAAAATGTTTCACGGTGCCAGGAATCGCACCCAGACATGCGGTGTCGCCCTCCTCCGAGGCCTCGAACAAGAGCTGCATGCCGAGGCAGACGCCGAGCACGGGCTGCGTCAGGCCGCGGATCACCTCGACGAGTCCGGCTTCCCGCAGACGCCGCATGCCGGGAGCCGCCGCGCCGACGCCGGGCAGGATCACGTGGCGGGCCGCGCGGATCGCGCCGGCGTCCGATGTGAGTTCCGCGTGCACGCCCAGGCGTTCGAGCGCGTACCGCACCGAACCGATATTGCTGCCGCCCGCATCGACGAGCACGACCTCGTAGCTCATAGCGTGCCTTTCGTGCTCGGCAGCTCGTCGCCTTCGCGCCGGAGGGCGGGCTTGAGCGCGCGGGCGACGCTCTTGAAGCAGGCTTCGACCATGTGATGCGCGTTTTCGCCGCGCACGGCGAGATGCAAATTCGCACCGAGCGCGTCGCACAACGAGCGGAAGAAATGCGGCACGAGCTCGGTCGGCAGCTCGCCGACGCGCTCGCGCGGAAATGCGCCGTCGAACACGAAGTAAGGTCGGCCCGACAGATCGAGCGCCGCACGCGCCAGCGATTCGTCCATCGGCAACAGGATCGGCAATGTCGACGTCTCGGGATCGCTACCCTGTCCGTAGCGTCCGATTCCGCGCTTGTCGCCGAGTGCGCGACGCAGGGCTTCGCCGAGCGCGAGGGCGCAATCCTCGACGACATGGTGCTCGTCGACATGGACGTCGCCTTCGCACGCCAGCGTCAGCGCGAAGCCCGCGTGTTTGCCGAGCTGCTCGAGCATGTGATCGAAGAAACCGACTCCTGTCTTCGCGTCCGCCGTCGCCGCGCGATCCAAGTCGACGCGCACGCGGATGCGCGTCTCGCGCGTGTGGCGCGCGACCTCGGCCGTCCGCGGGGCCGAACACAGCGCATGCGCGATCGCATTCCAGTCGCCATGCTGGCCGAGCCGGAAACCCCGCACGCCGAGGTTCGCAGCGAACGCGAGGTCGGTGTCGCGGTCGCCGATCGCCGCCGACGCCGCGCGGCTCCAGCCGTCATCGGCAAGATAGTGGCGCACGAGACCGACGCCGGGCTTGCGCGTCTCCCGCCGCTCATGCGGCAGCGAGGCATCGATGAGCACCTCGCGGAACGCGATGCCCTGCGAAGCGAGGATTTGCAACAACAACGTATGCGGACCGGCGAAATTCGCCTGCGGGAAGCTCGCGGTGCCAAGTCCGTCCTGGTTCGTGACCATCACGAGCTCGTAGCCGGCGTCGACGCAGCGCTTGAGCGCGGCGATGACGCCGTCGACGAGCGCCAGTTTCTCGTAACTGTCGATCTGCTCGTCGGGCGGCTCGACGATCAGCGTGCCGTCGCGGTCGACGAACAGCAGCTTGCGCGCGCTCATGCCGCGACCTCGCAAGCGCCGAGCGCCTCCAACAGACGGGCGTTTTCTTCAGGCGTGCCGATGCCGACGCGCAAGCAATTCACGAGCATCGGCTGCGCGCCCACGTCGCGCACGACGATGCCGCGATCGAGCAAGCGCCGGTAGGTTGCTCGTCCGTCTTCGAAACGCACGCAAAGGAAATTCGCCGACGACGGCCAGACGGTGCGCACGAACGGCGAGCGCAGGAGAGCGGTCGCGAGCGCCTCGCGGGCGCGCACGCTTGCTGCGATGCGCGCCGACGTTGCGGCCAGCGCAGCGGGTTCGAGCGCGGCGAGCGCAACGTCGATGCAAGGCGTAGGCAGCGGGTACGGCGCCTGCAAGCGTCTCGCGAGGCCGACGACTTCGGCGCGTGCGATGAGCGTCCCGATGCGCGCGCCGGCGAGCGCGTGCGCCTTCGACAACGTGCGCAGCACGGCGACGTTGTCGTGTCTCGCGAGCAAGGTGCTCGCGCTCGCGCTACCGGCGAATTCGAGATACGCCTCGTCGACGACCAGCAGTGCGCGGCCGTCCAGCGCACCGGCGAGTCGCGCGAGTTCGCCAAGAGGCACGAGGCCGCCGGTCGGATTGTTCGGCGAGCACACGAAGACGAGCTTGACGTCGGGCGTGAGCGACTGCAGCAACGCATCGACGTCGAGCGTGAAGTCGCTGCGAAGGGGCGCGTCGGCCACGCGCGCTCCTTGGATGCGCGCGCTGACGGCGTACATACCGAAGGTCGGCGGACAGACCATCACGGCATCGTGCCCGGCACGGCAAAACGCCCGCACGAGCAGATCGATGGCTTCGTCGCTGCCGCGGCCGACGAGCACTTCCTCGCGGCTCACGCCATAAAGCGCGGCGAGCCGCTCGACGAGCGACGACGGTTGTGGATCTGGATAGCGGTTGAGCCCCGGGGAGCGCACGGCCGCCACCGGCGATTCGTTGGCGTTGAGCATCACCGAGCCGCCGCGGGCCTCCATGCGCGCCGACGAATACGGCGTGAGCGCGAGGATGTCGGGACGCGCCAGTGCGAGCACGTTCATGACGCGCGGTCCAGCTTGGCCAGGCGCAGCGTGACCGCTCGCGCGTGTGCCTCGAGACGCTCGGCCGTGGCAAGCGTCGATGCACAGGGGCCGATCCCGCGCAGCCCTTCCGGCGTGAGCTCCTGGACGGTGATCTGTTTGACGAAGCTCGCCACCGACAAACCGCTCCAGGCGCGCGCATGTCCGTAGGTCGGCAGCACGTGGTTCGTGCCGCTGCAGTAATCGCCGACCGACTCGGGCGACCATGCACCAAGGAACACCGATCCGGCATTTTCCACTTTTTCCAGGTATCGCTCGGCATCGCGCAGGTTGAGGATCAAATGCTCGGGAGCGTAGTCGTTCGCGATCGCAAGCGCCTCGTCGAGCGACGGCGCGAGCACGAGCCGCGCGTGCGCGAGCGCCGCCGCCGCAATGCTCGCGCGCGGCAGCGCCGGAAGCTGCGTGCGCAACGCATGCGCAACGGCGTCGATCAACGCACGATCGTCGGCCACGAGCAGCGCTTGCGAATCGGGGCCGTGCTCGGCCTGTGCGAGCAGGTCCGCGGCGACGAAGTCGGGGTCCGCCGCGGCGTCGGCGACGACGAGCACTTCCGAAGGCCCCGCCGGAAGATCGATCGCGGCGCCGCCGTCCGCCAATGCAACCTGGCGCTTCGCTTCCGTAACCCAGGCGTTGCCGGGACCGAAGATCTTGTCGCATTTCGGCACCGACGACGTGCCGAACGCGAGCGCCGCAACGGCCTGTGCGCCGCCGAGCTTGAACACCCGCTCGATGCCGCACAACGTCGCTGCATAGAGCACCGCCGGATCGCAGCGGCCATCCGCAGCGGGCGGCGTACACATAACCACTTGTGGACAATGCGCGATCCGTGCCGGCACGCCGAGCATCAGTGCGGTCGAGGGCAGCGGTGCGGAGCCCGCCGGCACGTAGAGACCGACGCGCGCGATCGGACGCAGCACGCGTGCGCAGACGACACCGGGCGCCGTCTCGACACGCAATGGTTGCGGCGCAGCAGCGCGATGAAAGGCCTCGATGCGACCATACGCTTCGCGCATGGCGGCTTTGAGGCTTGGCGCAAGGCTCGCCTCGGCCGCGGCGAATTCGCCGGGCGCGGCGGCGAAGTCGGCAAGCTCGCAGCCGTCGAAACGACGCGTCAAGGCGCGCAACGCGCCGTCGCCGTCGGCGCGCACCTGAGCGACGATGCGGGCAACACCCGAGACGAGCGCTTCGTCGCGCGACTGCGGGGGCCGCGCGAGCGCGGCCACTCGCGCCGAGGCGTCGAGCGACGCCCATTCGAGCACGCGCAAGCGCGGCACGGCATCGAGACTTGGCGATGTCGCACTCATGCGAGCATCTTCTCGACCGGCAGCACGAGCATGCGGCAGGCGCCGGCCTGCTTCATCGCTTCGAGATGCTGCCACGTGATCGCGCCGTAGCACACGGCCTGGAGCGCGACCTCTTCGGCGCTGCCGTCGACCGCCAAGACCGTCGGCGCTTGGCCGTCGGGTAACAGGCTCGCGATGCGCTGCACGGCAGTACGCGGCGCATGCAGCAGCACGAGCTTCGACTCGCGCACCTGGATCACGCCGTCCATGCGCCTGAGCAGGAGCTCGCGCAATTCGCCGCGCTCGTCCGGTGTTGCAGGCCCGCCGACGAGCACGGCCTCGCTGTCGAGCACGGCGTCGGCTTCGCGCAACTGGTTCGCCGCCAGCGTCGCGCCGCTCGACACGAGATCGCAAATCGCATCGGCCGTGCCGAGGCGCGGCGCGATCTCGACCGATCCCGACAAGACGACGATTTGCGCCGCGACGGAGTGCCGCGCGAGCCAGTCGCCGAGCAGCGCCGGGTATGTCGTGGCGATGCGCAGGCCGGCGAGGTCGGCCGGCTTCGCGTAGGCGGCTTCCTGCGGCAGCGCGATCGAAAGCCGGCAGCGGCCGAAACCCAGCGCGCGCAGTTCGCCGCCCGGAGGCGCCTCGCCGCGCGTCGCAGCGGCCAGCGTCTGCTCGCGCATCACGTTGCGGCCGACGATGCCGAGATCGCAGACGCCCTGCGCGATGAGTCCCGGAATGTCGTCGTCGCGCACGAGCAGGAGATCGATCGCCAGGCTCTCGCCGAAGCAGAACAGCTTGTCGCGGCTCTGCCGGAACTTGAGCCCGCAGCGGGCGAGCAGATCCTGCGATGCCTCCGCAAGGCGGCCCGACTTCTGCACGGCGATGCGCAGGCGGTCGCGCTGTTTGCTCGCGCTCATCGAGGCATCCTCTTCTTGAGCGCCACATTCTTACCCGGCAGGCGCGGCACCGCATGATGCTCAACCGCCGCGCGATAGCCGCCATTGCCCTGACTCAGGAAGCGCGCGACGCGACCGATCGTCGTCACGCTGACCGCGGTCCGCTCGTGGATTTCGCGATAGGCCATGCCGCGCAGCAGATACGGCACGACGCGCCAGCGGTCCGCGAGCGCTTCGAGCTCGGCCGGCGTGCAGAGATCGCTCAGAAACGCGCGCATCTCCGCCAAACCGTCGAGCGCGAGCAAGGCCCGGCAGAGGCTGTCGACGGGCGATTCGGCCGTGGGTTCCGGTGCGAGGAAGCGCTGTTTCATCGTCTAATGTATTAACGCGTTATTACATTGGACGAAGATTACCGCGGTTTTCGTCGCCGGTCAAATCGCATCGGCCGGCGCCTCTCCGGGCTTGGGAATTTCTACGAGGTCAACGCCCGGCGAGCCGTCCGGAAGCGACGAGCTCGCAGATGCGGCGCACGTCCGCGTCCATCGCCCGGTCGCGCTGCATGAAGGCGATTTCCGCACGGATCGCCGCGAATGCCTTGCGCACTTCGGCGCCCGCGTGGAAGTCGCTGCTCTGCGTGAGCGCCTGCATGAGCGCGCGCACTTCCCGCTCGAACTGCGCATGGTGCGGTTGGTCCGGCAGCGGCGCACCGGTGATCTTGCGTGCGAGCGCCTGCCAATCGCCGCGCGCCGCCAGCGCGCGCGCCGCGTTCAACATGTCCTGCCGATATTCGAGAGCCTGCGCCGCGGTATACATTTCCAGAGCGAGCACGTGGCCGAGATCCTCGGTCATTTCCAGCACGTGGCGCGCTTCGTTCGCGCCCATCGACACGTGATCTTCGGCATTGGCGCTGGTCGGCACGGAATAGACGCTCGCCGGGTGCGCGCGCGTCGCGAGATCGTTGACGAGCGCCGCAGCCGTGTACTGCACGATCATGAAACCCGAATCGGTGCCGTCCTCGTTGCCGATCAGGAAGGCCGGCAAGCCGTCGCTCGTGGCCGGATCGACGAGCTTGTTCAAGCGCCGCTCCGAGATCGACGCGAGGACCGGTATCGCCGCCTTCACGTAGCTCATCGCAAGCGCGAGCGGCATGCCGTGGAAATGGCCGGCCGAGATGACCTGGTCCTCGATGACCTTTGCGTCCGCCGCATCGGGAAACACGAGCGGATTGTCGGTGACGGCATTGAGTTCGATGTCGATCACGCGCTGCGCCTGAGCGAGCGCATCGCGCACGGCGCCGTGCACCTGCGGGATGCAGCGCAGGCAGTAGGCGTCCTGCGGCTGGTGCTTCTTGCCGCCTTTGAACGGCAGGAAACGCGCGTAGAACGCCTCCTTGCCGTGGCGCTGCGCCGGCGGCACGTAGTCCCAACCGATGTCGAAACGATACGCCTGGTCGGCCGGATCGTTCCACGCGTCCGCGAGCCAGGTGCGGAACTTCGGCACCAGGTGATACGCGATGTCGGCGAGCGTCGAGCCCTCGAGCAGCCGGCGCAGGTTCGCGGCGGTCTCGACCTGGCCCGGATGCGGACGCAGCGCATGGACTTCGGGCCGGAACGCCGACGTCCGGCCGGCGAAGGCGTCGAGCGTCATGGCGGCCGCGAGGTCGGCGGTGGCGACGAGCTTGTCGAGACGATCGAGCGCGAGCACGGCCGTCGCGAGCATCTGCGTCGTGCCGTTGTTGAGCGCGAGACCTTCCTTGAACGACAACCGGATCGGCTTGAGGCCGGCGCGTTCGAGCGCCTCGGCGCCGGACATCCGTTCAGTTTTGTAAAACGCCTCACCCCCGCCGAGCAGCACGATGGCGAGGTGCGAAAGCGGCGCGAGGTCGCCGCTCGCGCCGACCGAGCCTTTTTCCGGGATCACCGGAACGACGTCCCGGTTCAGGAGCTCCGCTAGCGCCTGCAACGTGGAGGCGCGGATGCCGGAATGGCCGCGCATGAGCGTGTTGACGCGAATGGCGAGCATGGCGCGCACGAGCTCGGGCGCGAGCGGCTTGCCGACGCACACCGCATGCGTCACGACGAGATTGTGCTGCAGCTCCTCCATGAGCGTGCCTTCGCGGCGTTCCGGATTGCCGCCGGGCAATTCGTCGCGTGCGCGGTGGGCGCCGAGCAGCTTGTCGGCGTTGCTGCCGAAACCCGTGGTGACGCCATAGATCGGCTCGCCGCGCTTTACCTGGTCGGCGAGGAACTCCGCGGTGCGCTCGACGCGCGCAAGTTGTTCGGGCGCGAGCCCGACCATGGCCTCCCCGCGCGCGATCGTCGCGACCTGCTTACGCGTCAATCGCGCGCCGTCGAGCAGGATGATCGTTTTGGTGGTTCCACTCATGGCATCGCCTCGGCTTGCTCGAGTTCCACCCGCAAAGCCTTGGCGAGCTCCGTGCGCGGCACTTCGAATTGATCCTGCTTGCGCATGTCCTTGACCGTCACGGTGCCCTTGGTGATTTCGTCGGGGCCGAGCACGAGCACGAAGCGGATGCCGGCGCGATCGGCGTACTTGAACTGCTTGGCGAGCTTGCCGGCTTCGAGCACGACTTCGGTGGCGATGCCGGCGTTGCGCAGCTGGCGCGCGAGTTCGAGATACGCCGGCAGCTGCGCTTCGTCCATCTGCGTGACGAGCGCCTTGACCGTGCTCTGCGCCGCGCCGAGCAGCTTCGCTTCGCGCAGCTGCCAGAACAGGCGCGTCGCGCCGATCGAAATGCCGACGCCCGGCAGATGCGACTTTGTATAATTTGCCGCAAGATTGTCGTAGCGGCCGCCCGAGCAGATCGAGCCGATCTGCGGATGTTCGTTGAGCGTGGTCTCGTACACCGTGCCCGTGTAGTAGTCGAGCCCGCGCGCGATCGAGAGATTGATCGCATAATGCGTCTCGGGCACGCCGAAGGCGCGGATCAGCTCCACGACCTCGCGCAGCTCGGCGACGCCGGCATCGAACGTTTCGCTGCCGGCGCCGAGTTCGGCGAGCTTGGCGAGCGCATCCGCATGCCCGCGCGAGCGGATCTGCACGAAATCGAGGATCTTTTGCGCCGCGTCGGCGCTGAGGCCGAACGCTTCGCCGGTCAGCGTATCGCGTACGTAATCGGCGCCGCGCTTGTCGAGTTTGTCGACTTCGCGCAGCGCCAGCGCCTGGCGCTCGGCGTCGGCGATGCCGAGCCCTTCGAAGAATCCGCGCATGAGCTTGCGGTTGTTGAGCTGGATCGTGAACGGCCCGAAGTCGAGATCCTTGAACACGCTGTAGATCACGGCGGGCAGCTCGGCGTCGTAGCGCAGCGAGAGCTGATCCTTGCCGATCACGTCGATGTCGCACTGGTAGAACTCGCGGAAGCGGCCGCGCTGCTGGCGTTCTCCGCGATACACGCGCTGGATCTGGTAGCGCCGGAACGGGAACGAGAGCTCGTGTTCGTGCTCGGCGACGTAGCGCGCGAGCGGCACGGTGAGGTCGAAGCGCAACGCGAGCTCGGGCAGGCCCGCCCCGCTCTTTTCGAGCGCACCCGTCGACTGCACGAAATACACCTGGCGCTCGGTCTCGCCGCCTTGCTTCGTCAGCAACACGTCGGAGAATTCCATGACCGGCGTCTCGATCGGCAGGAAGCCGAAGCGCTCGAAGTTGCGCCGGATCGTGTCGAGCATGTCCTGCAACGCGATCTGATCGAGCGGCAACAGCTCCATCACGCCGGGCATGGTGCGGGCTTGGGTCAACGGCATGGGCTTCCCTGGAACGAGCGGCCGGACGGCCGCCGAGCGTTCTAATTTACCATGCGTCGCGCGGCGGCGAGGCACCGCCCTAGGCGCGAGAAGTGACCGGGAGCGGTTCGCGCGCTGCTCCGCGCCGCGAAGCGCAGAGGCTTGACAGGTTGCGTCCGCGCTCTCGCCCCTTTATCATGCGCGGCTCGCATGCGTGGTCGCGCATGCAGGACCGACCGGCCTCGCCGCGTCCGTCTGCTTTCGGGGTGTAGCTCAGCCTGGTAGAGCGCTACTTTCGGGAGGTAGAAGTCGGAGGTTCGAATCCTCTCACCCCGACCAATTCGCTGAATCAAAGCCGGCTTCGCGCCGGCTTTTTTCGTACGTGGGGATCTTCGACGTGTTCGTCTGCCGCGCAATCCGACGTTCCTTGCGCGAGAGCTGAGCCAGGAGAACCGATGAGAAACTATCTGTTGGCCGTGTTGTTCGGAGCGCTCGTCTACACCGTCGGCGTCGCGCTGATGGACGAAGGCTTCTACCCGATCGGCAGTGTCGTGTTCAGCGCCATCATTGCCGCGATCGTGCTCGGAGCGAAAGCCTTGGTCCGGCTCGTCTTGCCGGATCTCAACCCGCAGAGCCTCGCTCTGGCGACGGCGCTCGTGCTGCTTCCGTTCATCCTCGTGACCGCATTGAGCCTGTCGCCCGAGCACCTGAGCAACGGTCGCCTGGCCTTCTTCACGTTCTGGTGCGTCTACCTGTGGGCTCTGGAACTGGGACTGTTCTGGCCGGCACTCGTTCCCAAAGCGCTGAAGGACTTGCTCTGAGCGCCACTCGGTCACGGCAAGGTTCGGCAGTCTCGCAGGATGGGGCTAGCCGCACGGCGGCATGGCCCATCCCAAGCCCGCAGCGGCACTATTGCTCCACGGCAATCAACGTAAAGGGACCGCAGTTCTGCGACTGGTTCAGAACGTTGCTGGCGACGACCACATACCAAGAGGTCGTATAGAAGCCGGGGACGCTGACGTTGTTGGCCATGCCAGGGCCGTTGTCCGAGGCATCCCAGCAATTGTAGAGCGCCGTACCGATGTGGTCCGAGCAGACCCAGACCGAGAAGTCCAGAAAACTGAACTGCGGCAGCACCTGCACGGCCCACGGCCGGTTGAGCCGGGAAACAGGCGCCGAATGCACGGCGCGGTACACCACGAGCGGCCCGTAGAGATGCTCACCGGCTTCGGGAATATCGAGCGTCTGCCACGATTCGCCGCAGCTGTTCGCCTGCGAAACGTAGGTGGCGCTATTGAAGACCCACGGGCTTTTCCAGGTCTGAGCCTGCGCCCAGCCTGAGAAAGCCAAGCCACAGAACATCACCCACAATAACGTTGTCGAGCGCATTTCGTCTCTCCGATGACGCGCAGGTGCGCGTCCGCGGTATTTGAATGCGCGATAGGCGGAAAACGAACGGATTCGCTCTCGCCGATGCAGAGTCCCTGGCGCTGGAGGACGTGGTCCGGACGACTCGCGGTCAGGCGCATTGCGCCTTGGCTGCCGATGCGAGCGCGGCGATCGCATCGGTCGGGCTCACGGCCACGACGCGGTTGCGTCCGCGGGCTTTGGCGCGGTAGAGCGCGATGTCCGCAAGCTTCATCCAGGCTCGCACGTCGGTGAGCTGGCGGTTGACCTCGGCCATACCGATGCTCGTCGAGCAACGCAGGGCCGGCATGTGGGCGAAACGCAACGCCGCCACGCGGGAGCGCACGCGCTCGCCCACGAGGCGCGCACAAGCTGCGCTCGTATTGACGAGCACCACGCCAAACTCGTCGCCACCGTAGCGGCCGCAAATATCGATATCCCGCGTCGAGTCGCGGACCGTCGCGGCCACGGCGCGTATCACTTCGTCTCCCGCCGTGTGGCCATAGCGGTCGTTGATGCTCTTGAATTCGTCGATGTCGATCATCATGAGCGTGGCGACCTGGCCCGCGCGTTCGTAGCGGCGCAGCTCGTGTGCGACGCTCGCCTGCCAGTGCGCGCGATTGAGCAGGCCAGTCGGCGCATCGACGCGGTTCTGGGCGAGTAGCTCGCGATTGTGACGATGGGCGTGGCGCATGATCGCGTGCATGGCGCCGCAGATCGCGAGCGGGTAGCCGATGAGCAGCGGCAACGCCGCCAGGGTCTCGAACATCGTCGTCTCGGGCTGGAAAGCGAAGCCCGTCAGGACCGCGGCCGCGAGGCAGGCGACGATCTGCCAAACGAACGTGCGCGCCAGCAGCGCCGGGCCGCCGACGTTGACCTTGTCGATGGCAAGCATCACCACCAGCACGACGGAGGGCACCAGATTGAAATGCATGAGCGCGATCCACATGCCGCCGAGCGCCGAGTCGACTTGCAGGTTGCGCAGCTCCGCGCGTCGCGGATCGCGGCTCCCGCACGCGACGAGGTAGGCCGCATGCGGCCACACCAGCACCTCGGCGGCGAGCAGCGCCCAGACCAGCGGCGCGGCGCCGTTCGTGTAGAGCACGGCGCCGACGCAGAACGAGCCGATCGTCAGACCGAAAGCACGCATGCGGTAGAGACGTTTGACGAAGCGCAGGTCGCGCGGTTCGGCCTGCATGGGAGGAGTCAAGTGAGCCAGTGACAACATGGTGCTCGTCCGATGCTGCTGCCGACACCAGTCTTGTGCAGCGGCGGATGGAGCAAGGCGTCGGCTCGATTGCGCAATCCACCGGTACCCCCGGAGTGCGCGCCGCAAGGCCGAAGCCCTGCGGCGCCCCTCTTCCCCCGTCCGGCGCTCAGCGCCTAGGTGACGACCCCGGGATGCCGCATGGGTCGCATCCTACGAGCAAGACGGGGCCGACGTAATCCGTGCGATTACGTATGGCGCGGCTTCTGAGCGACCGGCGGCGTCGGGGGATTGGCGAGGCGCTGTTTTTCTTCCTTGAGCAGACCTTCCACCACCTCGATGAAGGCGCGCAGCCGCTCGTCGCAGGGATTGCTCGCGAGCTCCGCCTTGGCGGTCTTGAGGTAGGTCTCGATGTTGCCGAGCGAGCGCAGCTCGCGCAGCGTCTGGCGTGCTTGGGCGTTCATGACGGTCTCGTGGGGAGAGATGCACGTCATCTTGGCGCCGATCGGCGCGGGCGTCTGTCCGACATCGCCGCGCCGTCCTGTAGGAAATTTCCTACGCGTTCGACGGACCGACTTCCACGTGGCGCCGCCTTTGGCGGAACCTTCCAGGCGACGCCGGCATCGCTAACGCGACAAGTCGATCGCGTACACGGCCGTCCCATCGCCATTGTCTTTCCACAATGCGACATTTTCCACGCCATCTCCGCGCGCGAGATCGAGCTTGCCCGCCGCCGACGTGAAGACGACGGGACCCGCCGTCTTCACGCGCGCGAAGCGCCAGTTGCGCTCGCTGCCGAATTCGGCGCGCGTGACGGTGCCGACGCCGCGGATGAAGGCGATCAGCGCATCGCGGTTGGCGTCGGGGGCGGAGAGCACGATCGTCGAGCCGTCGAGTCCGGGGAACTTGCCGCCGCCGCTCGCCCGGTAGTTGTTCGTCACCACGAGGAACGGCTCGTCGCTGCGCACCGGCCGACCGTGGTAGGCGAGATCGCCGATGCGCTCGCCGAGCGGCTTCGTGACGTCGATCGTGTAGCTCAGTCCGCCCTGCAGGATGTCGAAATTGTAGGTCGGTACCTTCGTATTGACGAGCTCCTGCGGTTCGCGCTTCCCCGGATCGATGCGGTTGAACCATGCGGCGGATTTCTCGAGCCACGCGCGCACGCCGGCGCCGTCGAGCTTCACGGCGGTGATCGTGTTCGGGTAGAGGTAGAGGTCCGCCGCGCTGGCGATCGTGAGCGCGCCTGCGGGGACGTCGGTGTAGTCGCGCGGACCGCCAAAGCCAGCCTTGAACGGCGACGCCGCGGAGAGCACGGGCACCGCAGCGTACTGCGGCAGATTTTCCTTGACGTATTTTTCCACGTACGCGCGCTGCGCGGCATTGACGATGCCGATCGCCGTCGTGTCCTCGTCGGCGACGAAATACGTGCTCATGGCGAAATCGCTGTTGCCGATCGGCGTTTTCACGTAAGCGATCGTCGCTTCGTGCTGCGGACGCACGATGGCGGCCACCTCGGGATCGACCGCGACGTAGCTGCCGTCGGCATTCTTGACCGAGCGCACTTCGGCATGCGTCGCTGCGCGATCGACGGTCCAGCGGCCGTCGCGAAATGCGAGTTTGAGATCGATCACGCCAATGCTTTTGCCGAAATAGTTGCCCATCACGGCGGGAACCCCGTGCACGGCGCCGCGCACATCGTCGACGTCGGGAACGTGGGCGAAACGCGATTTCGCATCGTTCGGGTTCGGGAAAATGTCGTGCGAGTGGCCGAGCAGCATGAGATCGATTCCCGGCACTTGCGCCAGGTACCAGGCAGCGTTCTCCATGTCGGGCGTATACGGCGCGGTACTGATGCCGCCGTGAACGATCGCGACGACGATGTCGGCGCCGGCGCGCTGGACCTCGGGCACGTAGCGCTGCGCCGCCTCGACCACGCCTATCGCCTTCACCTTGCCGTCGAGATTGCGCTTGTCCCATTGCATGATCATCGGCGGCGTGAAGCCGAGCAGGCCGATGCGCAGCGTCGCTTCGCGCACCCCGCCATCGGGCGTGTGCGTGCGCATCGTGCGCTCGATGATGCGCCATGGCGCATAGAGCGGCTTGCCGTCCTTGGCGCTCACGACGTTCGACAAGACGAACGGAAACGCCGGACCCTTGCATTTTTTCGGCGCCGCGCCGGCGACGTCGAAAGGCGTTCCCGTGACCTGCGACAGGAACCCGAGACCGTAGTTGAACTCGTGGTTGCCGATCGTGCCCGCGTCGTAGCCGAGCGTGTCCATCGCACGGTAGACGGCGAGTTCCTCGTTGCACGGCGGCGGCTTGACCATGGCTTGATAGTCGGCGAGCGCGGTGCCCTGGATCGTGTCGCCGGCATCGAACAGGAGGCTGTTCTCGAACTCCTTGCGCGCCTGGCGGATCAGCGTCGCCGCGCGATCCAGCCCGAGGCTGTCGTCCTCGGCGAGCTTGTAGTAGTCGTAGCTCATGAGGTTCGAATGCAGGTCCGTCGTTTCGAGCACGCCGATCTCGGCCTGCGTGCCGTCGGGCAACGCGGCGCGCATCGAGGCGACGTCGGGACGGCCACACGCGGCAAGCGCTGCGACGGCGAGGAACGAAACGAGTCGGCGTGTCATGAGGACTCCGCGTAAAAGCTACAGTGTAGCGTGAGCGGCATGTCACAATCGTTGCTCCCCGCGAGGAGCAGCGATGGCCACGTCCAAGGAAGCACTGCCGGAGGCCGCGGCGCGCCAGCGCTGGCCGCAACGCCTGCGCCGCGGCATGCCCGATGCGGCACGCATGTTCGCCGCAGCGATGCTCGCCTACGCGCTGGCGCAGGCGTTGCAGTTGCACGAAGCCCACTGGGCCGTATTGAGCGCGCTCGTGACGGGACGCGCCGAAGCCGGCGGCACAGCGCGCGCGAGCATGGAACGGCTTGCCGCGACGATCGCCGGCGCGGCGCTCGCGGCTGCGGCGGCGCTCGCGCGCTCGTGGCACATCGACGGCGCCGTGCTGCTGTTTTCCGTGCTCGCGCCGCTGTGCCTGCTCGTCGCACTGAAGCCGGCGTACCGCGCGGCGCCGATCGCCGCGCTCATCGTGCTGTCTTCGGGCCTCATCGCCGGCCAGGGACCACTCGGCACCGCGATTCTGCGCACGACGGAAATCGCCGTCGGCGGGCTGGCCTCGGTGCTGGTCTCGTTCGCACTGTTTCCTCGCCGCGGCCGGGTCAAGCCGCGCCAGCACGCGGCGGTCGCGCTGCACCACCTCGCGGCATGGGTGCGTCTGCTCGCGAGCGCCGAGCCCGCCGCGCGGCAGCGCGGCGAGAACTTGCGCGAGAAGGTGCGCGCGGAGCTGCGCGAACTCACCGTGCTCGCTCGCACGTCCGGCTGGCGCGAGGATCGCAACGGCGACACGGCGCGGCTCACGAAACTCGTCATGGCGCTGCAGGGCGATATCGGCTTCGTCGCGCGGGCGCTCGCGCGCAAGCCGCTGCGGACGGCCCTGACGGCAATCGCCGGCGAGTTCGGCGCGGCGCTTGCCGAGATCGCGGCGCGCATCGACGCGATCGGTCTGGCGCTCGATTCCGGCGCATTGCCCGCGGCCGACGTGCCGATGCCGGCGTACGACGCGTTTTGTCGAGCGGCGACGAACGCGCCCATCGCGCAATTTCTGCTGCATTCGCTCGCCGCGAGCGTCGCACAACTGGACGCGGCTTTCGCACCGGGACCGCCGCCGCAACGCGATGCCCCTGCCGCCGCGACGTGACGCACTGCCAGGCGCCAGCGCGCTTCTGCTACTCTTGCCGCCCGTTTCCGTCTGCCCACGTTCGATGACCGTACGCACCCGTTTCGCGCCGAGCCCCACCGGTTACCTGCACATCGGCGGTGCGCGCACCGCGCTCTATTGCTGGCTGGAAGCCCGTCACCGCGGCGGCGAGTTCATCCTGCGCATCGAAGATACCGACCGCGAGCGCTCGACCGAAGCCGCGGTGCAGGCGATCCTGGACGGTATGGCCTGGCTCGGTCTGGCCAGCGACGAAGGGCCGTACTACCAGACGCTGCGCATGGACCGCTATCGTGCAGTCGCCGAGGAGCTTTTGCGTGCGGGCAAGGCGTATTACGCC
The DNA here is from genome assembly GCA_035650835.1 of Rudaea sp. Classification (GTDB taxonomy): domain Bacteria; phylum Pseudomonadota; class Gammaproteobacteria; order Xanthomonadales; family Rhodanobacteraceae; genus Rudaea. Next base: position 28,154 of record DASRGX010000248.1, read on the forward strand.
TACGAGACCAAGGAAGAGCTGGACGCGATGCGCGCCGAGCAGATGGAAAAGGGCCTCAAGCCGCGCTACTCGGGCCACTACCGCGAGCGCAACGAGCCGGCGCGCGACGACCCGAATCGCGTGATCCGCTTCAAGAATCCGCCGACCGGCAGCGTCGTGTTCAACGACAAGGTCAAGGGACGCATCGAGTGGAGCAACGGCGAACTCGACGACCTCGTCATGATCCGGTCGGACGGCTATCCCACGTACAATTTCGCCGTGGTCGTCGACGACATCGACATGCGGATCACCGAGGTGATCCGCGGCGACGATCACGTCAACAATACGCCGCGCCAGATCAACATCTATCACGCGCTCGGCGCGACGACACCCGAATTCGCGCACTTGCCGATGATCCTCGGCCCCGACGGCCAGAAGCTCAGCAAGCGCCACGGCGCGGTCAGCGTGATGCAGTACCGCGACGATGGCTTCCTGCCGCATGCGCTGCTCAACTACCTCGTGCGGCTCGGCTGGTCCAACGGCGACCAGGAAATCTTCTCGCTCAAGGAAATGATCGCGCTGTTCGACGTGGCCAACGTCAACAAGGCTGCCGCCCGCTTCGATCTCGAGAAGCTTTCCTGGCTCAATCAGCACTATCTCAAGTTCGACGATCCCGCCGAGATCGCGCCCGAGCTCGAATACCAGCTGCGCATGCAAGGCTACGATCCGGCCCACGGACCGGCGGCAGCCGACGTCGTCGTGGCCTTGCGCGAGCGCGCGCGCACGCTCAAGGAAATGGCCGAGAAGGCCAGCGTCTGGTATGGGCCGATCATGGAATGGGACGAAGCCGCCGTAACCAAGCATCTGAAATCGCCGACCGCCGCCGCCGCGCTCACGGCCGCGCACGAGCAGCTCGCGGTCGCGCCCGAATGGACCGTGGTGGCCGTGCACAAGGCGATCGAGGAAGCGGCCGCCGCGCTCGGCCAGGGCATGGGCAAGATCGCGCAACCGCTGCGCGTCGCGATGACGGGCACGCAGGTGTCGCCGTCGATCGATCAGACCGTCTACCTCGCCGGCCGCGAGCGGGCGCTCAAGCGCATCGAGGATGCGCTCGCCAAAACCGGCGCCTGAGTTCTGCATGGCTTGCGATTTCAGCGCACTGGCGAATATCGATCCGGCCGATCCCGACCAGGCGCAGTCGCTGCTCGAGCAATGCACGCAGACACTGATGAGCCCCGAGCTCTGGCTCTGGGCGATCGGCATCACGGTGGTCGGCGGCGCCGTGGGATGGTGGATCGGCCGGCGCAAGAACACCGTCACGCGCGATGTGCTCCTCGGCGCCTCGCTCGGGCCGATCGGCTGGATCATCTCGTGGCTGCTGCCGGCGCCGAAGCCCAAGCCGGCCTGCCCGGCATGCCGCAAGCCCGTCGACGGCGGCGATGCGCACTGCCGGCACTGCGGAGCGAAGCTCGCCCGCTGAGCGCGCGTTTCGGCGTGCGCGCGAAGCGCGGTATCATGAGTCCATGTCGGCGAAACCCGCCCCGCTCGAGCAGCATCACCATACGCACAACGCGCGTGCGTTCGTGCGCGAAGTCGCCCAAGCCTGCGAAGCGCGCGGATTGCGGCTGACCGAGATACGCCTGCAAGTGCTCGAGCTCATCGCCGCATCCGACAAGCCGGTCAAGGCCTACGACCTGCTCGACCGCCTCAAGGACGACCGCGGCAACGCCGCGCCGCCGACCGTCTATCGCGCGCTCGATTTCCTGCTCGAAAACGGCTTCATCCACAAGCTCGAGTCGATCAACGCCTATGTGAGCTGCCATCATCCGAGCGTCGCCCACCACGTGCCGTTCCTGATTTGCGACGTTTGCGAGACCGCCATCGAGATCTGCGACGAGCGCGTCGCCAAGCTCCTGGCCGATCAGGCGCGCTCGCTCGGGTTCCGTGCACGCGCGCAGACGCTCGAGGTGCACGGCGTGTGCAAGTCCTGCGGCAGCAGAAGCGGTTCGTGAGCGAAGCGGCGCCCAAGCCGCGGTCCCGCGGCGTCCTGTGGCCGGTACTGATCATCTCCGGGTGCGCGCTGCTCGGCGTCGTGTATCTGCTGAAGCTGCGCACCCAGCCGATGGGCGACGGTGACTATGCGGCGCTGATCCGAGCCAAGGACTTGGGCTTCGCCGCGAGCGACGAGAACGAATCCTTCGAAAAACGTGCGATGCTCGACGGCACGACCGAGGTGCATTACCGCGCGCATGGGCTCGGTGCACATCAGCGCGCCACCATCGACGAAATGACGTTCGCTTACATGACCTCGGCGAACGCCGTCCTCGGATTCGAGGGCATGCGCATCGGCGGCAGCAAGAGCTTCGAACTCGCCGCGCGCAGCGGCGAGCGGATGGTCGAACGCAACGTGCAGTACCCCTGGGCGGACGCCGCATTTTGGGCCGACTACCGCGTCGGCGATGCCCAAGCCGGTGCCTTCGTGATCGTGCGCAAGGGCAGTACCGTGCATTTCATCAGCCTCAACGGCATGACGCTCGACAAGAGCAAGGTCGACGCCCTGCTGCGCGAACATTGGTCCTGAGCCGAGCGTTGTAGCGGCCGCTTCACATCGCCCGCCGCCGCGCTACACTACGTGCGGCTCCCCAGACGCCTCCGCGATCCCAGGCCATCTCATGCTATGGCTAACCGACTATTTGCGCCCGTCCGCCGTGGCGGAAGCGAATCCGCTGTTCGACGCGGAGTGGTACCTCGCGCGCAATCCCGACGTCGCCGCCGACGGGGGCGATCCTTGGGAGCACTTCCTCGGCTACGGCGCGGCGGAGGGCCGCGACCCGAATCCGCTGTTCGACTGCCGCTGGTACGTCGCGCAATATCGTGATCTGCGCTTGCGGCTGCGGCGCATGAATCCGCTGCTCCATTATTGGCGGTACGGCGCAGCGCGCGGTTACGACCCCAATCCGTTGTTCGACAGCGACTGGTACCTCGAGCGGAATCCCGAAGTGGCCGCTGCGGGCACGAATCCGCTGCTGCATTATCTGCGGCAAGGCGCGGACGAAGGCCGCGACCCGAGCGCACTGTTCGATTCGGCATGGTACCGCCGCTCCAACCCCGGCCTGCGCACCGATCGGCTGACCCCGCTCGGCGACTATCTCCGCTACGGTCTGGGCGAAGGCCGCACGTGCCGCCGGCCGCCCACGCCGGCCGAGATGCCGAGCGTTCCGCATTCGATCGCCGGGCGTATAGCCGTTTATACGTCCATCGTCGGCGCCTACGACACCCTCAAGCTGCCGCGCGTGGTCGACCCGCGCTGCGACTACTTCTGCTTCACCGATCACGACATTTCCTGGCAGAACGTCTGGACGCGCCGCGAGATCGTCTGGCGCCACGCCGACCCCGTGCGCACGGCGCGCCACGTCAAGCACAATCCGCACCTCTATTTTCCCGACCACGAATGGAGCATCTGGCTCGACGCGAATCTCGAACTCGCGGCGAGCCCGCTCGCCCTCGTGCCCGAGGGCGATTGGCAGATCGCGCTATGGTCGCATCCGTACCGCGATTGTCTCTATGCCGAAGCGGCGCAATGCATCCTCGAGAAAAAGGACGATCCGACGACGATCCGCGCCCAAATCGAGCGCTACCGGCAAGCAGGCATGCCCGAGCACGTCGGCTTGCACGAGTGCTGCACGCTGGTGCGCAGACACAACGACCCGGCGCTCGTCGCCTTCGCTCATGCGTGGTGGGACGAAATCGAACGCGGCAGCCGGCGCGATCAGTTGAGTTTCGATTTCGCGGCCTGGAAGCACGGCCTGCGCGTGTCGCCACTCGGCGGCCCTGGCAGCAACGTGCGCCATGACGCACGCGTACGCTTCTACAGTCACGTGCAGCCACGCCACGCGCGTTGAAGCCGCGCGAAGCGGCGGTGCCGTTCAGTGGCGGATCGCGAAGCCCGGATTCTCGTCGAGCGTGCCGTCGGCGCGCAGCACGGCGAAATGCTTGCGCTCGGGATCGAACACCACGGGCACCGGTTCCTGGAACAGCGGGTGACGGATGAACTTGAGTTCCCAGCCGAAGTGCTCGAGATCCACGAGCGCCGCGGCCTGCGCCGTGTTGAGCTCGCGCGTCAAGGCATTCGGCGCCTTCGAGGTCTTGCGCCGCTCCTTCTTCTCGATCGCCATAGCGCCCCCTGGTTTCTTGCGCGGTGGTGACGCCATCGTACGACGTTCGCGAGAAGAAGCAAGACCCCGGCCGATGCCTGCCGGAAGTCACGCCATCACCCCTCCCAAGGCGCGACGCTCGCCTGTTCGAGCGCGTAGGCCGAACCGGCGAGATCGTTCGCCGTGCGACGGGTGCGCAGGACGCCTTTGACCGCATAGGCGTCGAGAATCTCCGGCGGCTCGATGCCATGATCGAGCTTCACATAGACGATCTGATTCGGCGGCGGCGGCGGCACGTGGATGCAAGCGCCCTGGTACGGCACGAGGAAGAATTCGGTGAGGTTGCCTTTGTCGTCGGCTTCGAGCGGCACCAGGTAGCCTGCCAGGCGCACCTTCTGGCCGTCGAGCGCCGGGATCGTGTCGTAGGTGCCGGTCTGCTGGGCGCGCATCGAGCCTGCGTGGTCGACGGGCGGCGGATGCTTGATCGCTTCGATATCGGCCGCCGGCACCATGTCGAGCCAATTGAGCTCGCGATAGCCGTCGGCGGTCGTCTTCGGCGATTCGCCGCAGCCCGTGCAGCAGAGTGCGGCTAAGGCCAATGCCGCTAAGTGGAAAATGGGAAAATGCGTCATCTCAGAGCCGTGCGTCGAGGCCGTCGGCGAGCGTGCGCCGATAGGCGAGCCAGGCGGGAACGCAACCGGCGACCCCGCCACCGAGACAGACCGCGCCGAGCGCGACGAGTTCGCCCGCGCCGGGAGGGGCGAGGCCGAGATCGAGCCCGTAGCGCGCCCGCAGGTAGCTGCGCGCGAACGCCAGCGCCACGTAGAGCAGCAGCACGCCGAGCGCCGCGCCCGACAGCGTCAGCACCGTCGCCTCGGCGACGAGCAGACCGAAGATCGTGCGCGGCCGCGCACCGAGCGCGCGCAACACGGCCATTTCGCGCCGGCGCTCGTCGAGCATGGCCACCATCGCCGTGAGCATGCCGAACAGCGCCGCGACCGTGACGCAGGCGCTGACGACGAGCAGCGCATTCTCGGCGGCGCCGGCGATGCTCCAGAGTTCCTGGAGCGCGACACCCGGCAATATGGCGAGCAACGGTTCGCCGGGCGCGTCGTTGATGCGGCGCGCGAGCCCGAGCGCCGCCGCACGCGACGTGAGGCCGAGCAGGAATGCGGTGATCGTTTTCGGCACCTGCGACGCGGCGCGGGCGCTGCCGGGTACGTGCATGCCCGATTGCCAATCGGCATGGATGTCTTCGATCGACGAGAGGCTCACGAACACGCTCGCATCGACGGGCGTACCGGTCGGCGCGAGGATGCCTGCGATGCGGAACGGATGATCGGCGTGCTGCTCGGTGAGCGTGCCGACGCCGTGTTCGAGCACGATCTCGCGCCCGAGCGCGTAGCCGAGCCGCTCGGCGACGGCTGCGCCGATCACGGCTTCGTGCGCGTCCGCGAACGCCGCGCCTTGGTCGAAAACAAGCGCATGCTTGTCGCCATAGCGGTAATGCGAAAAGAAGTCCGCGTTCGTGCCGACCACGCGAAAGCCGCGATGCGAATCGCCGAGCGCGAGCGGCACGGCCCAGGCCACGTCGGGCAGCGCAGCGACGGCTTCGTAGCTCGGCCAGCTCACTTCGCTCGTCGGCTCGCCGACGTGGAAGATCGAATACAGCAGCAAGTTGACCGGCCCCGTGCGTGCGCCGACGATGAGATCGGTGCCCGACACCGTGCTCGCGAAGCTCGCGCGAGCCTCGTCGCGCAGCTGGCGAACGCCGAGCAGCAACGCGACCCCGAGTGCGACCGTCGCAAGCGTCAAACCCGCCGCCAGACGACGATTTGCGAGGCTGCGCAGGGCGAGCGGCAGCAGGATCATGCGGCACTCCGACGCGGCGCCGCACTATTGAGCTCGCTCAAAGCGAGCGCACGGGCGAACATCGGCGAGAGGCTCGCATCGTGGCTCACGAACAAGAGCGCCGCGCCGGCGCGCTCGCACTCGGCGAACAGCAAGGCGAGGAAATCCGCGCGCGCGTCGGCGTCGAGCGCCGACGTCGGCTCGTCGGCGAGCACGAGCTCCGGCGCGCCGATCAACGCGCGCGCCGCCGCCACGCGCTGTTGCTGGCCGACGCTGAGCTCGCGCACGGGCCGCCGCGCGAACTCGGGCCCGAGGCCGAGTGCGCCGAGCAGGCGCAGCGCTTCGGCGTTGCCGTCGCCCGCACGCGCGCGTCGGCGCGCGGAAAAACGACAGGCGAGCACGACGTTGTCGAGCACGTCGAGGAACGGCAGCAGATTGAATTGCTGGAAGACGACGCCGATGTGGTCGGCGCGGAAAGCATCGCGCGCGGATGGCGCAAGAGACGCGAGATCGGTGCCGAGCACGGCCACGCTGCCCGACTGCGGGACGAGCACGCCGCCGATGAGCCCGAGCAGGGTGCTCTTGCCGCTGCCGCTCGCGCCGCGCAGCAAGACGCGTTCGCCGCGCGCGAGCTCGAAGCCGGCGATGTCGAGCAAGACCGGCCCGCGGCGCCAGGCATAGCGCAGCCCGGCAAGGCGCACCGCGACGGCCTCGGCGCTCATGCCGGAACTCCGCCACGCACTCTCGACTCTCGGCGCATCCGCTTCTCCGTTGCCGCGCGATGATAGCTGCAAATCGATTTTTGTTATGTTATAACTTCTCTATGCATACCGAACCCGCCGCCCAGGATCCGCGCCAGAACTCGCTTGCGCACGCCGCCGATCGCGTCGGCGCCACGGCGTCGCTCTTGTGCGCGTTGCATTGCGCGGCGCTGCCGTTCGTGCTCAGCACACTGCCGGCGCTCGGGCTCGGTTTCCTCGCCGATCATCTTTTCGAGCGGGTTTTCATCGCCTGCGCGAGCGGCCTTGCCCTCGCGACGCTGATCGGCGGCTACCGTCGGCATCACGACGCGCGCGCCCTGCGCCTGCTCGTCCCGGGTCTTTTGCTGCTCTGGACCGGCGGCTTCCTGCTCGACGGCACGGGATCCACCGTCGCGCACGCGGTGCTCGTCGCGCTCGGCGGTGCCTGCCTGGCGCTCTCCCACGTGACGAACCTGCGCCTCATGCACGGCTACGTGCAAGGCGCCTGCTGCGAAACGCACGCGATTGTGTAACGCCGCTCGCGGCGCCTAACATCGGCCGCATCGAGCCGAGCATCGCATGTCCGCGCCCCTCGCCCATTCTCATTCCCATCCGCACGCGCACGTCCATGCCAGCGAGCGCAAGCTCATGCTCGCATTCGTGCTGACCACGGTGGCGATGCTGGCCGAAGCGGCCGGCGGTTTTCTCGCGGGTTCGCTGGCCCTGCTTGCCGATGCGGGCCACATGCTCGCCGACACGCTCGCGCTCATGCTGGCCTGGATCAGCGCGCATCTCGCGCGCCGTCCCGCCGATGCACAGCGCAGCTTCGGCTACGCGCGATTCGAAGTGCTCGCTGCCTATACGAACGCGCTCGCACAGGCCGCGCTGTCGATCTGGATCGCCGCCGAAGCGGTGTCGCGCTTCGCCTCGCCGCAGCCGATCCACGACGGCCTCATGCTCGTCGTCGCGCTCGCCGGTCTCGCGATCAACGCGCTCGTGCTCGGCGTGCTCGGCCAGCACGACCACGACGACCTCAATCACGCCGGCGCGCGCCTGCACGTGATCGGCGATCTGCTCGGTTCGCTCGGTGCCGTCGTGGCCGCACTCTTGATCCGCGGTTACGCTTGGCTTTGGGCCGATGCGGCCACATCGGTTCTCGTCGCCGCGCTGATCCTCGCGGGCGCTCTCGGCCTGCTGCGGCGCTCGGCGCACATCCTGCTCGAAGGCACGCCCGAAGGAGCCGAATCCGCGCTCGTCGCCGCCAGCGTGCGCGCGCACGTCGGCGGCGTGGACGACGTCCATCACGTCCATGTCTGGCAACTCGCCGGAGGCAGCCGCATGGCGACGTTGCACGTGCGTCTCGCCGAAGGCGTCGCCGCTGCATCGGCGCTCGCCGAGATCCAACATGCACTACATCAACATTTCCACATTGCGCATGCGACCGTGCAGATCGAACACGGCCACTGCCACGGCGAGGATTGCGCGCACTGACCGCGCGCTGCGCCTGGGTCCGCAGGCAGCGACGAGCGCTTCAGAATCGGCAAAACAATGCGGCAACGTCAGAAGCGCGTCGTCCAGAGCGCCTCGTATTCGAGCTGGCTCGAGCCGAAGTTGTTGCGCAGGCTGTAGCTGGTCGGACCGCCGAGCAGGAACTGCGTCGGCGCATAGGTGGCGGCGAAGCGGAGGTTCGAGGCAGCGCCGAACGGATGCGAGAATGCGAATTCGATGTCGTGCGACGACATGTACGGCGCGAGTGCGATCTGCAGCAGCGGCGACGTGGGCATCGGCTGCTCGCGCGTGCTGTAGCGTAGGGTCCACAGGCCTGAACTGTCGTCGAGCAACGACCAACCGATCGAGTAGACGTTGAGATCCTGCCAGGCGAATA
>DASRGX010000249.1:0-8488 GCA_035650835.1 Rudaea sp.
GATGTCGGCGCGTGTGATGATGCTGACGTCGGCGAGGCTCGCGTCGACGGTTTCCGCTACGCGCGTCGCCGTGACTTCGACGGTCGGCTGCCGCTCGGCATCCTGCGCATGCGCGCCGGATGCCAGCGCCGCACCGATGGAAAAAGCTAAAAAGGCCTTTTGCAACATTGTGTACTCCCTACGCTCACCCGCGATTGATCGGCAAGGGTGGCGGCGAGGGAGAGGCGAGCCGCAGACGGCAGCGGCGGCCCGACCGTTGCCCGCCGCAACGCCTTGAGCTGAGCGGCCGCACGGCCGCGTCGCAGGCCGGTCTCCGGGCTTGCAAGCGGCACCACGAGGATGCCGTCCCGGCCGCCTTCCCGTGCATGCGCACAGTGGCTTTTCGGCCGGAACGAACTTGCTTACCGTTGCGGGGGCAGCGCCGGAATCGGATCGATCCTCACCGGCTTCCCGTTTCACCCCACCTCCTGAACGCTCATGCTCGCCGGCTGGAGCGCAGCGGCACGAACGTTCAGGAGGTGGGGCACCTGCGACGCCGCGCAGTCTAGGTGCGCACCGCGCGCAGCGCAAGTGAGCGCACGCCGAAGTTCCGTACTCAGTCGCGATCGGTCGTGGTGGACACGTCCAGGAGTTCGCCTTCCGCGGAGACTTTGAGCGCGATCTCGATCGGCCGGCAGCACACGGCGCAATCCTCGATGTATTTCTGCGAGCCCGCCGAGAGATCGACCGCGGTCTCGAAGCCTTCGCCGCAATATGGGCAATGGATGACGATGGTTTCAAGCATGCGGCGGCCCGCCATGGACGCGGCGTGTGCGCGGCGGCTCCGGCAGGAACGCGGCGATCACGTCGTTGAGAAAGCGCTGGCCGAGCTCCGTCGCCCGCACCTCGCCGCGATCGAGCGCGAGCCAGCCGCGGCGCTCGCAATCGCCGAGCATCGGCGTGATCGCGCTCGCGGCGAGCCCTGTGCGTGCGGTGAAATCCGCGAGCGAAAACCCGGCGTTGAGCCGCAGCGCGTTGAGCACGAATTCGAACGGCAGGCGTTCCGCGGGAATCGCATCGTCGCCGCCTATCCCGCGAGCCGTGCCGGCGTGCTCGAGGTAGCCGCGCGGTGCGCGCAGCTTCCAGCGACGCCGTACCTCGCCCGCTGCATCGGTGGTCTTGCCGTGCGCGCCGGCGCCGATGCCGAGATAGTCGCCGAAGCGCCAGTAATTGAGGTTGTGCGCGCATTCGGCGCCGGCTCGTGCGTAGGCGGAGACTTCGTATTGGTGCAGGCCCGCTGCGGCGAGGCGCGCTTGGCAGAGCTCCTGAATCTCCCACGCGCTGTCGTCGTCGGGCAAGGGTGGCGGGTCCGCGGCGAACCGCGTGTTCGGTTCGAGCGTGAGCTGATAATGCGACAAATGCGGCGTTTGCAGCGAAAGCGCTTTTTCCACATCGGCGAGCGCGAGCGCCGCCGTCTGCTGCGGCAGCGCGTACATGAGATCGAGATTGATGTCGGCGAGGCCGGCGTCCTGAGCGAGCTTCACGGCGCGCTCGGCTTCGTGCGCGCCGTGGATGCGGCCGATGCGCCGCAGCGCCTCGTCGTCGAAGCTCTGCACGCCGAAGCTGATGCGATTCACGCCCGCGCGCCGGTAGTCCGCGAATGGGCCATGCTCGACCGTGCCCGGGTTCGTCTCGAGCGTGATTTCGATATCGGCGTGGAACGCGAGCCGCGCGGCCGCGCCGTCGAGGATGCGTGCGATGCTCGCGGGCGAAAACAGGCTCGGCGTGCCGCCGCCGAAGAAGATGCTCACGAGCGGCCGGCTGCGTGCGAGCGGCAGATCGGCATCGAGATCGCGCAACAGCGCCTCGACGTATTCGCGCTGCGGCAACTCCGCGGGCGCGTTGTGCGAGTTGAAATCGCAGTACGGGCATTTGCGCACGCACCACGGGATGTGGATGTACAGCGACAGCGGGATTTCGGCGCGGTCCGCCATCGACGTCAACCGCTGAAATGCTTTAGCAGCGTGCCAAGCTGCGCGAGCGCGCGTCCGCGATGGCTGATGCGGTTCTTGAGCGCGGGATCGAGCTCCGCGGCGCTCATGCCGTGCTCCGGATCGAAGAACACCGGGTCGTAGCCGAATCCGCGCGTGCCGCGCGGCGCGTCGAGGATGCGGCCGTGCCAGCGACCTTCGGCGATCAGCGGCGCCGGATCGTCCGCATGGCGCAGCAGCGCGACCGAGCAATAGAAGTGAGCGCCGCGCTCGCCGATGCCGCGCATGACATCGAGCAGTTTGGCGATGTTCGCAGCGGCGTTGCCGTGCTCGCCGGCGTAGCGCGCCGAGTAGAGCCCCGGTGCGCCGCCGAGCGCGTCGATGCAAAGACCCGAATCGTCGCCGAGCGCGGGCAGTCCCGTCGAACGCGCCGCGTGGCGCGCTTTGAGCAGCGCGTTCTCGACGAACGTGCGGGCCGTTTCGTCGGCGTCGGCGATGCCAAGCTCGCCCTGCGCGACGAGCTCGATACCGGATCCGGCGAAGAGCTCGCGCAATTCCGCGAGCTTGCCGGCGTTGCCGCTGGCGAGGACGAGCTTCCGCATCAGCGCGTCGTGTCGATCATGCGCCGGCCAGCGCCTCGCGTTGCAGCGCCAACAGCTCGCCGATGCCTTTTTGCGCTAGCGAGAGCAGCGCATCGAGCTCGTCGCGGCGGAACGCATGGCCCTCGGCCGTGCCTTGCAGCTCGATGAAGCCGCCGCCGTCGTTCATGACGACGTTCATGTCGGTATCGCAGTTGGCGTCCTCGGCGTAATCGAGATCGAGCACGGGCACGCCGCGATAGACGCCCACCGACACCGCGGCGACGGCGCCGAGCACGGGCGGCTTGCGCACGAGATCGCGGTTCTTCAGCGTGCGCACGGCGTCGACGAGCGCGACATAGGCGCCCGTGATCGCGGCGGTGCGCGTGCCGCCGTCGGCCTGCAGCACGTCGCAGTCGAGCGTGATCGTGCGCTCGCCGAGCGCGGCGCGATCGACGCACGCGCGCAGACTGCGGCCGATCAGGCGCTGGATCTCCATCGTGCGTCCGCCCTGGCCGCCGCGCGCCGCTTCGCGCTGCGTGCGTTCCTTGGTCGCGCGCGGCAGCATGCCGTACTCGGCCGTCACCCAGCCCTCGCCCTTGCCGCGCAGGAACGGCGGCACCTTGTCTTCGATGCTGGCCGTGCATAGCACTTGCGTGTCGCCGAAGCTGATGAGCACCGAGCCTTCGGCGTGGCGCGTGTAACGGCGCTGGATGCGCACCTGGCGCAATTCTTCGGCGGCGCGGCCGCTCGGACGGACTGACGTTGGCATGCGGATTTCCGGAATCGAAGGCGGAGTTTAGCAGCGGCCGCGCGGCGACTCACGCTCGCGTGCCGCCGATGGCATACTCTGCGCCCCGCAAGGACCGAGCAGACATCATGATCCGCAGCATGACCGCTTTCGCCAGCGCCGACGCCGAGACACGCTGGGGCGCACTGAGCTTCGAGCTGCGCTCGGTCAATCATCGCTACCTCGAGCTCAACCCGCGCCTTCCCGAAGAACTGCGCGCGATCGAGCCTGCCGTGCGCGAGCGCGTCTCGGCCAAGCTCACGCGCGGCAAGGTCGATGTGAACCTGCGCTACCGCCCGCTCGACCCCGCCGCGGCCGACATCCGCCTCAACGAAGCCATCGTCGAGAAGCTCGAGCGCGCGGCGGGCTCGCTCGGCGCGAAATTCCCGAAGCTCGCGACCGATCTCACGGGTCTGCTGCAATGGCCGGGCGTGCTGTTGCGCGAGGAAGTCGATCAGGAAGGTCTGCGCCACGCCGCGCTCGATCTGCTCGACCGGGCGCTCGCCGACATGCTCGCGACGCGCCAGCGCGAAGGCGAGCGCCTGGGCGTGTTCCTGCGCGAACGCTTGGATGCCGTCGCACGCATCGTCGCCGCCGTGCGCGGCTGGCTGCCCGAGATCCGCGCCGCGTTGCGCGCGCGGCTCGAGTCGCGCCTGGGCGAGATCAAGCAGCCGGCCGACCCCGGGCGCCTCGAACAGGAGCTCGTGCTGCAACTCTCGCGCATGGACGTCGACGAGGAACTCGATCGCCTGAGCGCCCACGTCGAAGAAGCGCGGCGCGTGCTCGCGCTGCCCGACCCGGTCGGGCGACGGCTCGATTTCCTCATGCAGGAATTCAACCGCGAGGCGAACACGCTCGCGTCGAAATCCGTCGATCAGCGCACCACCCAGGCCGCGGTGGAGCTCAAGGTCCTCATCGAGCAAGTGCGCGAGCAGGTGCAGAATATCGAATGACGCGCGACGCGTGTGCCCCTACAATACACATCCGGAGGTGTATATGCGCACGAACATCGTATTGGACGACAAGCTGGTCCGCGAAGCCATGAAGGCCACGGGCGCCAAGACCAAGCGCGAGGTCGTCGACATCGCCCTGCGGCGGCTCGTGCAGCTCAAAGGGCGCAAGAACATCCTCGATCTCGTCGGGAAAAATCTCATCGATCCGGACTACGACGTCCGAGCCGTGCGCGCGGAATCCGGCCGTGGTGCTCGTCGATAGCTCCGTCTGGATCGATCTGCTGCGCGACCGTTCCACGCGCGCGGTCGTCGCGTTGCGCAAACTGCTCGACGCCGGAGCCGCCGCCTTGTCGCCGGTCGTCTATCAGGAAATCCTGCAGGGGGCCGCGTCCGCACCGCATTTCGAACGCCTGCGCGCGTACTTCTCCACGCTCCCCTTCCTCGTCCCGGCGCACCCGGTGCGCAGCTACGAACGGGCGGCGCACTTATATGCGCGCTGCCGGTGGCTGGGGTTGACGCCGCGCAGCCACACGGACTGCCTCATCGCGCAGACCGCCGTCGACCAGGAGACGGCATTGCTGGCGCACGACCGGGATTTCGACATGATCGCTCGCGCGGAGCCGCGGTTGACGCTCTACGAGGCAAAATGACCGGAACCCTCTTCATCGTCGCCGCGCCGTCGGGCGCCGGCAAGACCAGCCTCACGCGCGCGCTGCTCGAATCCGAGCCCGGCATGCTGCTGTCGGTGTCGTACACGTCGCGCGCGCCGCGGCCGAACGAGGTCGATGGCGTTCATTACCATTTCGTCGACCGTGCGCAATTCGAAGCGATGATCGCGCGTGGCGAGTTCTTCGAGCACGCGGTCGTCCACGGCGACCTCAAGGGCACGGCGCGCGCGCCCGTCGAGCGCGCACTCGCCGAAGGGCGCGACGTGCTGCTCGAGATCGACTGGCAGGGAGCGCGCCAGGTGCGCGAGAAGCTTGCGGGCACCGTGAGCGTCTTCATCCTGCCGCCGTCGCGCGCCGAGCTCGAACGCCGCCTGCGCGCGCGTGCTTCGGATAGCGAGGAGACGATCCGGCGGCGCCTCGCCGACGCGCGCCGCGATCTCGAACACGCACGCGAATTCGACCATCTCGTCGTCAATGACGATTTCGCCACGGCGCTTGCCGAGCTGCGCGCGATCGTCCACGGCTGCCGCCGCGGCGAGGCGCTGCCGAGGGCGGATCGCACGCGCCTGCTCGCAGAGTTGCTCGACGGCGGGTGAGCGCATCGCCGCTCGATGGTGCCCTGACGCGCCGCTTAACCGCGCGCGAGCGGCGATCTTCCGCCGCGGGGCGCGGTCGGGTAAGGTAGCGCTCCCTCGACGCCGCGATCCCGCGCCGCCATGACCGTTCCGTCCGTAAGCCCGCAGCAGGACACGCCCACGCGCCGTGCGCCCTTGATCGAAGTGCGCGGGCTGCGCACCGTGCTCAACGGCAAGGTGATTTTCGACGGTGTGGATCTCGACATCCCGCGCGGCGGCATCACGGCCATCATGGGACCGAGCGGCACGGGCAAGACGACGCTCATGCGGCACGTCACTGGGCAGCTCGCGCCCGATGCGGGCGAGATTCGCGTCGACGGCGTGGACGTCAGGCGCGCCGGCCGCGAAGCGCTGTTCGGGCTGCGCGAGCGCATCGGCTACCTGTTCCAGAACTCGGCCCTGCTCACCGATTTCGACGTGTTCGAGAACGTCGCGTTCCCGCTGCGCCAGCATCTGCGGCTGCCCGAGGAAATCGTGCGCAACATCGTGCTGACCAAGCTCCAGGCCGTGGGCCTGCGCGGTGCCACCAAGCTCATGCCGAGCGAGCTCTCGGGCGGCATGATGCGCCGCGTGGCGCTCGCACGCGCGATCGTGCGCGACCCGATGCTCATCATCTACGACGAACCCTTCGTCGGCCTCGATCCGATCGCGCTGAACCAGATCCTGAAGCTCATCCGCACGCTCAACGAAACGCTCGGGGTGACGAGCATCCTCGTCGCGCACGAGCTCGCCGCCGTGCGCCTCGTGGCGGACAGCATCTATCTGATCGCCGCGGGCAAGATCGCGGCGCACGGCGCTCCGGATACGCTCACGCGCGGCGAGTCGCCGTGGACGCGCCAATTCTTCGCAGGCGAAGCCGACGGTCCCGTGCCGTTCCACTATCCCGCGCCCGACTACGCCACCGACCTCGGTCTCGCCGGAGGCGTGCGATGAGCTCCGCGCCGCAGCGCCTGTCGCCGTTCACGGCTGGCCTCGCGCAAATCGGCGCCTGCGGCATTTTCCTGCTGCAGATCCTGCGTGCCGTGCCCGGGAGCCTGCGCTACCTGCGCGAGACGGTGCGCCAGGTGTATTTCGTCGGCGCGATGAGCCTCGTCATCATCATGACCTGCGGCCTGTTCGTGGGCGCCGTGCTCGGGTTGCAGCTCTACGATGTGCTGTCGCGCTTCGGCAGCGCCGCCATGAGCGGCACGGTCGTCGCGCTCGCGCTCTATCGCGAGCTCGGACCTGTCGTCACCTCGCTGCTGTTCGCCGGCCGCGCGGGCACGTCGATTACGGCCGAAGTGGGCCTCATGCGCGCGACCGATCAGCTCGACGCGATGGAGATGATGGCCGTCGATCCGCTCGCGTATGTGATCGCACCGCGTTTCCTGGCCGGCGTGCTCGCGATGCCACTCCTGGCCTGCATTTTCAACGCGCTAGCGATCCTGGGCGCGCACGTCGTCGCGGTGAGCTGGCTCGGTCTCGACAACGGCACGTTCTGGTCGAACATGACGGCGAGCGTGGACGTGTGGACCGACGTGATCAACGGCGTCTGGAAAAGCTTCGCATTCGGCGCGGTCGTCACGCTGATCGCCACGTTCCAGGGCTACACGACGCCGCCGACGAGCGAAGGCGTGGCGTACGCGACCACGCGCACGGTCGTGTTTTCCTCGATCGCGACGCTGGCGATCGATTTCGTCATGACGGCGTTTCTGATGTAAGAGCGGAGATTGCGGATTGGGGATTTGGGATTGGCAAGAGCGGTGGAGCGACCCGAATCCCCAATCCCGAATCCCGAATCCCGAGAAACCAAATGGCACAACGACAATCGTTTCAAATCGGCACGGGCCTGTTCATTCTGCTCGGGTTCCTCGCGCTCGCGTATCTCGCGACGCAGACGACGAGCCTGGCCAATTACCGGCAGGGCGACAGCTACGCGCTCAAGGCGCGCTTCACGAACATCGGCCAGTTGAAATTGCGTGCGCCGGTCAAGGTGGCGGGCGTGCGCGTGGGCAGCGTGAGCGACATCAAGCTCGAGACCGACAAGCTCGACGCGCTTGTCACGCTGTCGATCGACAAGCGTTACGATCAGATTCCCGACGATTCGGCCGCCGCCGTGTTCACGAGCGGTTTACTGGGCGACCAGTACGTTGCGCTGCAGCCTGGCGGCTCGCCGGACATGTTCAAGAACGGCGACGAGATCGTGCTGACGCAGAGCTCGATGCAGCTCGAGGAGCTGATCGGCAAATACCTGGTCGGCGGCGACGCCGGCAAGGGCGGCGACAAGCAGGCGCCCAAGTCCGATGCGCCGCCCGCCGACAAGCCCGCCGGCGACAAGTCCGGCAAATAGGAGACCGCAATGAAGGATGTCGCAGCCGTGCGTTTCGTATATTCCTTGCTTTGTGTACTTTTTCTCGGCGCGGCCGCCGCTGCGCATGCCGACAGCCCGGCGCCGAATCAGGTCGTGCAGGGCATCGTCGACGATCTCGGCAAGACCATGGAAACGCGTCGCGCCGAGTTGACGCACGACCGCGAGGCGTTGCTCAAGGTCATCGACGGCATCGTGCTGCCGCACTTCGACATCGATTACGCCTCGATCCTCGTACTCGGGCAGAACGCCCGCAGCGCCACGCCCGAGCAGCGCGCGCGCTTCGCCCACGCGATGTACAACTCGATCACGCACCGTTATGCGGAAGGTTTGCTCAAGTACACGGAGGGCCGCGTCAAGGTGCTGCCGTTCCAGGGCGAGCTCAACGACAAGCGGACGCTCGTGCGCACGCAGGTCGTGCTCGACGATGGCAAGCTCGTGCCCGTCGACTACGCGTTCCGCAAGACCAAGGACGGCGACTGGAAGGCCTACGACGTGATCATCGAAGGCATTTCCTACGTGACGAACTACCGCAATCAGGTCGCGG
>DASRGX010000250.1:0-7534 GCA_035650835.1 Rudaea sp.
TGTGGTTGTAGACGACGTCGAGCACGACCTTGATGCCCGCGTCGTGATACGCCTTCACCATCGCGACGAACTCGCGCGTCGGGCCGCCCAGACTTTTGTCGCAGGCATAGTGCCGATCGGGCGCGAAGTAATCCGTCGTCATGTAGCCCCAGTAGTTGTCGCCCGCGGTCGTGTTCGACGCGCGCCCGAGCGCGGCGATGTTCATGTCGTTCGCATCGTTCTCGGTCTCGTGCACGGGCTGCAGCTCGAGCGCGGTGATGCCGAGGCTTTGCAGATACGGGATCTCCGCTATCGCGCCCTGGTACGTGCCCGCGCAGCTGCCGGCGGCGCTGTCGTTGCGGCTCAAGCCGCGCAGATCGACCTCGTAGATGACATCGTCCTTCTGCACGCCCGCTGGCTTGCTGCCGAAATTCAGCGCGGCCCAGCCCGCGCCGAACGGCATCGCGACGATGCCTTTCGGCGCGACGAGCTCGGAATTGCGCAGCCGGTCGGCCGTGCCACCGCTCGCGGACACGCCCGAGGCGAAGATCGTCGGGTCCTGCGACGCCGCGCTCGTATAGTCGTGGCTCATCTCGAGCGCGTAGGGATCGAGCAGCAGCTTGTTCGGATTGAAGCGTGCGCCCGTGGTATCGACGTCGGCGACGAAGCCGGCGCCGGGGTTGCCGTTCGCGTTCCAGGCCGAGCTGTACGTCCAGTTCGATCCCCAGGCGCGATAGCCATAGTAGACGTTCGTGAACAGCTTGCTCGCATTCGTCGGATCGATGTCGAAGCCGAGCGAGCGCAGCGACGAGGCTGAAACCTGCACCGACCACAACGAGGTGCCCGATTGCTTCGTGAGCGTGTAGCGCGCGGCCGGCGCAACGCCCGAGGCCTGCTTGTAGAGATCGACTTCGATGCGCGTCGCCGCTGCGGAATACACTCGGAACGTGACGTTGTTGCCGTCGGAATTCAGGAATCCGCCGAGCTGCTGGATGCTCTGGAACACGGGGCTCGGATGCGCCCCGATCGACCACGCACACAAACACAAGGCAAGCCAATACCGCACGCCGAACGCGTTCATTGCGCCATCCTCCCTAGTTTTGTGAAGCTCCGAAACACGTCCGGAGCGTTTCGCGATGCCGTGTGCATCGCGCGGATATCGAGCGCACGCATGCGCGCGAGATCCGCATGCCGATCCGCATCTGCGCCGGATTCGGCAAACCCGGAACAAGCCCAAGGCGGGCCTGTCCCGGGTCGTCTAGTTTTTCATCAACGCTGCTGAGGCTGCTGAGGTTGCGATTTCTGCATGGCCGTGGCCTCGCCGCGGACGTTTCCCAACGGCCGCGACCGCTATTTGAAAAACCGAAAAATCCGTTTTTCGCGACGGCGGCAAAAAATCGCGCCGGTTTTCACATTTGCGCGAATCAATAACACGATTTTTGTGCGCGATCCCACATTCCTGCGGCTGCATACGAATGCCGAATACGTATTCATGCTGCGCGGTTTTTCGCTGCGCCGCACAACCGCGATCGTCGCCGCTCAGAACGCGTCGATGTCGCCCAGGGCACGGATCAGACGGCGCGCGCGTTTGTCGGGCTTGGTCGGCGGTTTGGCATAGCCCGTGGCGGCAAGGCGCCGTTGTTCGGCCGCAGCGAGCCGCGCGATGCGACCCGCTTCGGTTTCGCGATAGAGCCCCTGCGCGATGGAAGCGGGACCGCGCGTCTCGCTCAGTGCGGCGACATCGATTTCGTAGCGGTCTTCACCGCGCACGACCTCGAGGCGCTCGCCGATGCGCACGAGTCGCGCGGGCTTGCCCGATTCGTGTCCGATCTTGACCTTGCCGCCTTCGATCGCGCGCTTGGCGAGCGCGCGCGTCTTGAAGAATCGCGCCGCCCACAGCCATACGTCGAGGCGTACGCCGGGGCGCGGCTCGGCGTGTTCGGTCTGATCGCGGTCGCGCGTTTTGCTCACCGTGCCACGATGCGCCGACCGCCTGCGCGCGTCAACGCCTGCAGGCGAGCTCGCGCTATACTGAATGCGGATCTCCCCAGCAATTTCCCATGCGCCTTTTCGCCCGATCGATAGCGCTCTGCGCGGCCGTGTTCGCCGCCGCAGCCTCGGCCGCCGACACGCAGGCCGTCCGCCGTCTGCTCGTCGCCGAACGTTTCGACGAGGCGTACGCGCTGGCCGAAAAATCGCTCGTCGACGGCACCACGCCGGACACGAAGCGCGCGCGCCTCGCCGCGCTCGGGCTTCTGCTCGATGCGGAATCGCTGCACGCCGACGCGCGCGGCACGGGCTGGGCGGACGAGACGCTGGCGCTCGTGCGCGAACTCGACGGCGAGCGCAGCCGCGCCGAGATCTTGCCGCTCGCGTATCTCGCCTTGCATCATTTGCAGCACCAGCAATTCGCCAAAGGCCTCGAGGAGATCGAGCGCGCACAGATGCTGGCGCGCGAGGGCACGGGAACGCTCGCGGACGTCGACCGCTCGTACATGCTGCGGGCCGCCGCGTGGTTCGAGCAGCGCCGCGGCAAGCCCGAACGCGCGCTCGCGCTCGCCGAGGAAGCCGCCCATGCCGTGGAACCGCTGCGCACCGATTGGCAGCGCCTGCGCTACGTGAACGCGCTTTGGCTCGTCGCCGTGTACGAGAACGGCAGCGGACACGGCGCCGCGGCGCTCGTCGACGCCCGGCGCGCGGCCGACCTCGCAGGCGCGCTCGCCGGCCCGCGCACGGTGCTGCGCGTGCGCTGCCTGTTCGGCCTCGCGCAGGTCCTCTTCTTCCAGGGCGACTACCCCGAAGCGCGGCGCATCGCCGAAGAGGCGCTCGACATCGAGCACGACCGGGGCGACATTCCGCAATTCCGCAGCGACACGCTGGAGCTGCTCGGAAGCACGTGGCTCGCGCTCGGCGATCCCGAACGCGCCCGCGCATCGTTCCAGCAGTCGCTCGACGTGGCGCGGCAGGAGAACCCGCACGGCTTCGGCGTGCTCGCGCGCATGGGCAATCTCGCCGAGCTCGAGCTCGAAGGCGGCAACGACGCCAAGGCGCGTGCGCTGTACGAGGAAATCCTCGCCGAAGAGCAGCATTCGCCGCTCGGCGATAAAAATCCACATTTGTACATACCCCTGTCGAGCCTCGGCACGCTCGCGCTGCGCGCGGGCGACCCCGCCGCGGCGGCCGATTACTACCGTCGCGCCCAGGCAACGCTCGACGCGAGCGTCGGCGAGGAGAACGGCGAAGGCGTCGAGGTGCTGCGCGGCCTCGGCGAGGTGGCGCTCGCGCGCGGCGAACCCGCGGAAGCCGAACGCCGCCTGCGGAAAGCGGAGGGCGTGCTCGCGAAGACGTTCGGCGCTTCGATGCCCGCCTTCTTCGCCATGCGTTGCGAGATCGCGCTCGCACAAGCGCGCCAAGGCCGCATCGACGATGCCTTCGCGCTCGC
The DNA here is from genome assembly GCA_035650835.1 of Rudaea sp. Lineage (GTDB taxonomy): Bacteria > Pseudomonadota > Gammaproteobacteria > Xanthomonadales > Rhodanobacteraceae > Rudaea. Next base: position 3,422 of record DASRGX010000250.1, read on the forward strand.
CTCCTCGATCGAGAGCGAACGCGCGGAGCTCCTGAGCCGCCTGCTGCCCGCGCTCGGCGACGCACAGGCGCTGCGTTTCAAGCGCAGGCTCGACTCCTGCGCCGGCACGACGCTAACGCTCGCGGCGGCCGCCCCCGGTGCCGCGCACGTCGAAGCCGCGTGGGCCGCCGCGGCGCGCACGCGCGGCCTTGCGGCGCGTCTGGAGCTCGCGCGCCTCGCCGCGGCGCGGCGCTCGGCGTCGCCGGAAACGCGTGCGCGCCTGACCGAGTGGGAGAACGCCGCGCGCGCCTACGCGAACACGCTCGTGCTCGCGAGCGCGGCCGGTGATGTCGACGCCGACCGGCTCCAGGCGAGCCGCCAACGTCTGGACGCCGCGGAGGTCGCGCTCGCCGCGGACGTACCGCAGCTGACTCCGCCGAAAGACATCGCGCAGGGTTCCGCCGTGTGGCGGCGCCGCCTCGAGGGCGCCGCGCTGGTCGCCTTCGTGCGCGGTGAAAAAGTGGACATTGCGGCAAATGCGACATCGCTCGGCGACGGCGCCGAGCATCTCTACGCGTTCGTCGACGACGGCGCCGCGCCGGCGCGCATCGTCGACCTCGGCCGCAGCGACGCGCTCGACGCGCTCGCGGCTCGCTGGTACGCGCTGCTGCGCCGGCCCGACAGCGAGGAGTCCGCGCTGCGCGAAGCCGGACTCGCCGTGCGCGAGAGCCTCTGGACGCCGCTCGGGCTCGACCGGCCGCAGCGCGTGGTGGTCGTGCCCGACGGCCCGGCGTACCGGCTCAATTTCGCCGCGCTGCCCGACGGCGATGACGGCTATCTCGTCGAGCGCGGCTGGCGCTTCCACACGCTCGAGTCCGAAATCGATGCCGAACGGCTCGTCGACGAACCGACCCGCACGCAGCGCCTGCTGCTCGTCGGCGCGGTCGACTACGGCAGCGCACCCGCCGCCAAGACGCGCGGCCTTGCGTGCGGCGAAACGTTCGCGCCGCTCGCCGGCGCCGCACGCGAGGTCGCGCAGTTGGGCGCGCTCTGGAAACAGCACGATACCGAAGACCGCGTGACCGCGCTTTCCGGTGCGCACGCCGACGAGGTTTCCGTGCGCCGCCGCGCGCCGGCCGCCGACGTCGTCCACTTCGCCACGCACGGTTTCGAGCTCGGCGCGCGCTGCGCGGACGCGCCCGGCGCGCGCGGCATGCACGTCGAAGCCGCAGACGCGACGTCCCCAGCGCCGGAAGCGACGCACGAAGCGGCGCTCGCGCTGAGCGGCGCGAACGCCGATCTCGCCCGCGGCAACGGCGCGGGGTTGCTGACGGCGCAGAAGATCACCGCCTACCCGCTCGGCGGCGTGAGCTGGGTCGTGCTCGCGGCCTGCGATTCGGGCCTCGGCGACGTCGTCGGCGACGAAGGCGTTTTCGGCCTGCGCCGCGCCTTCCGCATCGCCGGCGCGCACACGGTCGTCATGAGCTTGTGGGAAATCGACGACGCGGCGACGACGGACTGGATGACCGCGCTCTATCGCGCGCGCCTCGGCGGCGCCGACACCGTCGAGTCGATGGCTTCCGCGGAACTCGCCGCGCTCGCATCGCGGCGCTCGCATCATTTGTCCACGCATCCGTACTACTGGGCGGGATTCGTCGCCGCCGGCGATTGGCGCTGACGTCGCCGTTCGTCATTCCCGCACGGCCCGATTCTTGTTTCATACGCCGTCGCCGCAGCCGCAGACAGCGGACATCCGGCCCTGCTCCAACGCCCGAAAACGCAACGCATTATTCCCGCGCCGGACAACGGAACACGCGCACACGACCGATCGGACGGCAGCGCCGCCGCCGCAAAAGTAGTACTTTCAAGCAAACGCAATGTTCGGTTTCGACCGCTGTCGTCGTTCCCGGTGTGGCGTTCCCACAATGTTAAGTCCGTCAAGAATTGCGGGCCGGCGACCGTGTAGCGTTGCCGCCTCCGCTGCTGAGGGGAGTGGCCGATGTCGATACGTCAACGTGCTTCGGTGCGCGCTGCGCGCCTCGTTCCGATCTTCTGCGCAGTCGCTGCGGCGGCGTCGGCGCAGTCCTTGACCCATTCGCCCGACCCGGTCTTCCACGACGGCTATGAAGGCCTCGCCGCGGGACCATTCAGCGACGGCGATGCGGCGCGTTTCCTCACGCAGGCGACGTTCGGTCCGACCGATGCCGACATCGCGCATCTGAGATCCGTCGGCTATCTCGGCTGGCTCAACGAGCAGTTCGCGGCGACGCCGACCTACGAGATCACCGACCAGCCGGGCCAAACGGCCTACATGAACTGGGTCGGCAACACGCTCGGGGAACAAGTCGGCCAGGACAACCGCGTCGAGGCCTGGTTCCTCGGCGCGCTCGGCGGGCCGGACCCGCAGAACAACCTCACGATCCACAGCGATCAGCTCCGCCAACGCGTGGCGTTCGCGCTCAGCGAGATCATGGTCACCTCCGACCAGAACACCGTGCTCGGTCTCTACGGCAGCAAAGGGCTTGCGTACTATTACGACATCCTGACCCGCAACGCGTTCGGCAACTATCGCCAGCTGCTCGAAGACGTGACCCTGAGCCCGGCCATGGGCGTCTACCTCAACATGATGGGCAACCGGCGCGCGGATCTCTCGCAGAACCTGCATCCCGACGAAAATTACGCGCGCGAGATCAATCAGCTCTTCAGCATCGGCCTCGTGATGCTCAACAACGACGGCACCGTGAAGCTCGATGGCACGGGACATCCGATACCGACGTACACGCAGAGCGTGATCACGAATTTCGCTCACGTGTTCACGGGTTGGAACTGGGCCGATTGCGACGCCGACGGCTTCGACAATTTCGGCAGTTGCGGGCCGGACATGAATACCGGCGCGAACTTCCTCACGCCGATGGTGGCCTACGACGTCGCCGGCCAGCCGCGCGCGGGCTCCCCAAGCTATCACGACAACGGCACCGACGCAGTCAACGACATCCCGAACAAGCAGCTGCTGAGCTATCCCGGCGTGGCGAGCAACGGTATCGTGCCGAACAACGGCACCGCGGCGAGCGATCTCAAGTTCGCGCTCGACAACATCTTCAATCATCCGAACGTCGGCCCGTACATCGGCAAGCAGCTCATCCAGCGTCTCGTGACGAGCAATCCGAGCCCCGCGTACGTGCAGCGCGTCGCGAACGTGTTCAACAACGACGGCACCGGCACGCGCGGCAATCTCAAGGCCGTCGTACAGGCGATCCTGCTCGATCCCGAAGCGCGCTACGGGCAGTGGCAGAGCCCCGACACCTACGGCAAGCTGCGCGAACCGCTGCTCGCGCTCACGCACCTGTGGCGCGGCATGGGCGCACAGCACGTCTGCGGACAGAACATCGCGGGCGGCGGCGGCCAATCGCCGATCGTCTACGACAACCCATACCGCTACGGCGGTTACAACACTGCATGGAGCACGTCGGGCTCGCAATACAGCGGCATCGATCAGGCGCCGCTCGATTCGCCGACCGTCTTCAACTTCTTCAAGCCCGGCTATATTCCGCCCGGGGAAATGGCGACGCGCGGCCTGCTCGGTCCGGAGTTCCAGATCAACACCGACAGCATCATCGCGACGAGCACGAACACGTTCCTGGGTTTCTATGTCTCGTACGACATCGCCGATACCTGCACGGCCGAATTCCAACCATTCGGCGACGTGAAGATCAATCATGCGCAGGATTTCGCGCTCGCCGGCAATGCGAGCGGCGGCGCGTCCGATCCGGCCGATCGCCTCGTCGACGCGTACAACAAGCGCTTCATGGCGGGGCAGATGTCGCCGTTCATGCGCCAGACGCTGCTTGCGTATCTGAATCCGATCGGCCAGACGGGCTGGGGCGCAAGCTGGAAGACGGACCGCATCAATCGTGCGCTGTATCTGATCTTCACTTCGCCCGAATACATGGTCCAGCAGTAGGAGCGCGCCATGACGACGAATCGACGCAAGTTCATCAAGGACACGCTTTGCGCCGCGCTCGGCGGTGCGAGCGTCTATTCCGCGCTCGGCCACATGCAGCTTCTGCAGGCGGCGGCGCGGTCGACCAACTACTCGTTCAGCGATTACAAAGCGCTCGTCTGCGTTTTCCTGTA
>DASRGX010000251.1:0-2528 GCA_035650835.1 Rudaea sp.
GGATTCATGGCGATGAATCCGGCGTGCTGCAGGAAACCCGGATACACCCGGCGGCCGCGACCGGGATAGTTCTGCGGCACTTCCTGCACCAGCGTGTTCTCGAACCAGGACAGCGGCTTGGTGGCGGCGAGATCGTTGACCTCGGTCGGACTGCGGCGCGTGTCGATCGGCCCGCCCATCAGCGTCAGCGTGCGCGGCACCGGCTCGCCCGCCGCCGCCATCAGCGCCACCGCCGCGAGCACCGGCACGGTCGGCTGGCAGACGCTGATCACGTGCAGGCGTTCGGCGCCGATATGGCGGATGAACTCCTGGATGTATGCCACGTAGTCGTCGAGGTGGAACGGACCGCGATCGACCGGCACCATGCGGGCGTCGACCCAATCGGTGAGGTAGACCTTGTGATCCTGCAGCAGCGTGCGCACCGTGTCGCGCAACAGCGTCGAGTGATGTCCCGACAACGGCGCGACGACGAGCACGACGGGATCGGCCTTGAGCGCTTTCAGCGTCGCCTGCTCGTCGGCGTAGCGCTTGAAGCGGATCAGATTGCAGAACGGCTTGGCGAGAACGCATTTCTCGACGACCGGCACGCGCGCGCCGTGCGCTTCGACGCTGCCGATGGCGAATTCGGGCTTCTCGTAGTCCTTGCCGAGCCGATACAGGAGCTCATAGCCGGCCGCGAAGCGGTGCGCCTCGGGCAGCTTGGAAAGCCAGCTGTCCGGCGAGGAGAACATCTTGGCGTTGGCTTGCGACCAGGAAACGAACGGATTGAGGATGGCGCGGTTGAATTCGTGCAGTTGATAAAGCATCAGGTTTTTCCGAAGCTTGCGGAGCGGGCAGAGCCCCGCCCGAGGGTGGACATCGTAGGGAAGACGTATTGTTGCATTGCGGCATTTCAAGCGAAATATGAGCCACGGAGTATATGCATGAACCGGACCGAACCGCAGCATGCCGTTTTTCACCCCTTCGTCGGCATCGCCGGGCTGCCGTTCTCGGAAGCTGTCGAGGTCGGCGGTTTCCTGTTCCTCTCGGGCCAGATCGGCACCGGCGCCGACGGCCGGCTCGTCGCGGGCGGCATCGCCGCGGAGACACGCCAGACGCTCGCGAACATCCGCGCCGTGCTCGAACGGTATGGCTCGGGGCTCGACCGCGTGATCAAGGCGACGGTCATGCTCGCCGACATCGGCGAGTGGGCCGCGATGAACGCGGAGTACGTGTCGGTTTTCGGCAAACCGCTGCCCGCGCGCAGCGCGTTCGGCACGAGCGGTCTGGCCATGGGGGCGCGCGTGGAGATCGAGGTCGTCGCGCTCGCTCGCGCGGGTTGAGTGGCGCAACCACTCGAGAACCGCGATACAACTCGCGAAATGCCGCGACATACGACCTTCTCATAACCGTCATCCGCGAGTAGACTCGATCGGAGCGGCGCTTCCGGCGTCTACCCAGGCGCGCGCCCCGACGCGGAGGAACTGGTGAAGCCGACCGATATTCGCGTACCCGACTACTTCCATAAAGTCGTCGATTGTCAGTGGGCCTGTCCCGCGCACACCCCGGTTCCCGAGTACATCCGCCTGATCGCTGCCGGACGCTACTCCGACGCCTACCTCGTCAACTGGAAATCCAACGTCTTCCCGGGAATCCTCGGGCGCACCTGCGACCGGCCGTGCGAACCCGCTTGCCGGCGCGGCCGCGTCGAGCAGAACAACGGGGCGAAGCCGGAACCCGTCGCGATCTGCCGCCTCAAACGCGTCACGGCCGACAACAAGGACGCCGACGCGGTGCGCGCGGGCATGCCGAAACCCGCGGCGCGCAAGAACGGCAAACGCATCGCCTGCGTCGGCGCCGGGCCGGCGTCGCTGACCGTCGCGCGCGATCTCGCGCCGCTCGGCTATCACGTCGTCGTGTTCGAGGCCGAGAAAAAGGGCGGCGGCTTCATGCGCACACAGGTGCCGCGTTTCCGCTTGCCGGAGGAAGTCATCGACGAAGAGGTCGGCTACATCCTGGATCTCGGCGTCGAATTCCGCGGCAACGCGCGCATCGACTCGATGAAGGACCTGCTGGCGCAAGATTTCGACGCCGTGTTCGTCGGCTCCGGCGCCCCGCGCGGGCGCGATCTCGATATCCCGGGCCGCAAGGAAGCCGCGGCCCACATCCATATCGGCCTCGACTGGCTCGCGTCGGTCTATTTCGAGCACGTGAAGAGCATCGGCAAACGCGTGATCGTGCTCGGCGGCGGCAACACGGCCATGGACTGCTGCCGTTCCTCGCGGCGGCTCGGCGGCGAAGACGTGAAGGTCATCGTGCGTTCCGGCTTCGAAGAAATGAAGGCGTCGCCGTGGGAGAAAGAGGACGCGATGCACGAAGGCATCCCGATCCTGAATTATCTCGTGCCGAAAACCTTCGAACACCGCGACGGCAAGCTCGTCGGCATGACGTTCGAGAAAGTGCGCGCCGAGCGCGACGCCAAGGGGCGCCGCCAGCTCGTGCCGACCGGCGAGCCCGATCCATTTTTCGAATGCGACGACGTGCTCATC
>DASRGX010000252.1:0-5276 GCA_035650835.1 Rudaea sp.
TCGAGCACGCGCTTGTTGATCTTCTGCGCATCGACGCGTTGGCAGAAATCGGCGAGATCACGAAACGGACCGCCGCGCCTGCGCGCGTCCACGATGTTCTCGACCGCGCCGCGGCCGACGCCTTTCACGGCACCGAGGCCGTAGCGGATCGTGCGCGACCGCGCGCCCGGCTTGTCGGCGTCGAGTGCGTGGAACATGTAGTCCGACGCGTTGATGTCGGGCGGCAGTACGTCGACGCCGAGCGCGCGCGCCTCGGCGAGGAAATTGACGACCTTGTCGGTGTTGTCCATGTCAGAGGACAACACCGCGGCCATGAACTCGGCCGGGTAGTGCGTCTTGAGCCAGGCGGTCTGGTACGAGACGAGCGCATACGCCGCGGCGTGCGACTTGTTGAAGCCGTAGCCCGCGAACTTCTCCATGAGATCGAAGATCGCGTCGGCCTTGCGCTCGTCGACGCCGTTCTTCGCGGCGCCTTCGCGGAACGTCACGCGCTGCTTGGCCATCTCCGCGGCGATCTTCTTGCCCATCGCGCGGCGCAGCAGATCGGCGCCGCCGAGCGTGTAGCCGCCGACGATCTGCGCCATCTGCATGACCTGTTCCTGGTAGACCATGATCCCGTAGGTCTCGCGCAGCACGGGCTCGACGCGCGGATCGGGATATTCGATCGGCTCGCGGCCGTGCTTACGCGCGCAGTAGCTCGGGATGAGGTCCATCGGGCCGGGCCGGTACAGCGAGACCAGCGCGATGATGTCCTCGAAGCAGTCGGGCCGGGCGTCCTTGAGCATGCCCTGCATGCCGCGGCTTTCGAGCTGGAACACCGCGACGGTTTGTGCATTTTTTAGCAATGTATACACTGCCGGGTCGTCGAGCGGCAGGGCGGCGATGTCGATCGGCGCCTCGCCCGCGGCGGTGCGGCGCGCATTGATGGCCTTGGCCGCCCAGTCGATGATCGTCAGCGTACGCAGGCCGAGGAAGTCGAACTTGACGAGCCCGACGGCTTCGACGTCGTCCTTGTCGAACTGCGTGACCACGCCGTCGCCGCCCGCCGATTCCGCATACAGCGGCGCGAAATCGGTCAGCGCGCTCGGTGCGATGACGACGCCGCCCGCATGCTTGCCGGCGCTGCGCGTGAGGTCCTCGAGCTTGAGCGCGAGGTCGACCAAGTCGCGCACCTCGTCCTCGCTTTCGTAGCGCGTCTTGAACTCGGCGACGATCCGCCCGGAATCCTCCTGCGCCTTTTCGCTGCGGCCGAGCGCGTCCTCGAGCGACAGCGGATCGGTGGGACGCAGCGGGATCAGCTTCGCGATCGAGTCGACATGGCCGTAGCCCATGCCGAGCACGCGGCCCGTGTCGCGCAGCACCGCCTTGGCCGCCATCGTGCCGTAGGTGATGATCTGGCTCACCTTGTCGCGGCCGTATTTGCGGGCGACGTAGTCGATGACTTCGTCGCGGCGGTCCATGCAGAAGTCGACGTCGAAGTCCGGCATCGATACGCGCTCGGGATTCAGGAACCGCTCGAACAGCAGGCCGTAGCGCAGCGGATCGAGATCGGTGATGCCGAGGCACCAGGCCACGACCGAGCCCGCGCCCGAACCGCGCCCCGGGCCGACCGGAATGCCGTTGCGCTTGGCCCAGTTGATGAAGTCGGCGACGATCAGGAAGTAACCCGCGAAGCCCATCTTGACGATGACGTCGAGCTCCGCTTCGAGCCGCCTGACGTAGTCCTCGCGCGCGAAGCCCGGCGCCGGGACGTGCTTGGCCAGGCGCATCTCGAGCCCCGCCGCGGCTTCGCTGCGGATGTGCGACTCGACCGTGCGCTCCGCCGGCAGCGGAAAGGCAGGCAGGTAGTACTTGCCGAACGAGAGCTCGAGGTTGCAGCGCTTGGCGATCTCGACGCTGTTGGCGAGCGCTTCGGGCAGGTCCGCGAACAGCTCCGCCATTTCGGCGGAGGTCTTCAGGTACTGCTGCGGCGTGTAGTCGCGCGGGCGCTTCGGATCGTTGAGCAGCCTGCCTTGCTGGATGCACACGCGCGCTTCGTGCGCTTCGAAATCGTCGGCCTCGAGGAAGCGCACGTCGTTGCTCGCCACGACCGGGCAATCGCTCGCATCGGCGAGCTCCAGCGCGGCTTCGAGCCAATGCGTTTCGTCGGCGTGTCGCGTGCGCTCGATCTCGAAGTACCAGCGGTCGTCGAAATGCGCGAGCCATTCGCGCGTGCGCGCTAGCGCGGCTTCGCGGCGGTCCGCGAGCAGCAGGTGGCCGATGTCGCTCGTGCGCCCGGCGAGCGCGATGAGGCCGGCACTCTGCCCGGCGAACCAGGCCGGATCGACCAGCGCGAAATCGCCGTGGCGCCCTTCCAGATAGCTGCGCGAAATGAGCCGGGCGAGATTGCGATAGCCCGCTTCGTTCTGGCAGAGCAGCGTCAGGCGCGCCGGCCGGTTTGCGTCGGTCCCGCCGCCGATCCACAAGTCCGCGCCCGCGATGGGTTTGATGCCCGCCGCCTCGGCGGCGCGGTAGAACTTCACGAGCGCGAACAGGTTGCTCTGATCCGTGAGCGCGAGCGCCGGCAAACCGAGCTCGACCGCGCGGCTGATCAGGTTCGGCCGCGGCGCCTTGGCCGGATCGCCGTATTCGGGCTTGTCCGGCAGACGGATCGTCGAGTCGACGAGCGAATAGTCGCTATGGATGTGGAGATGAACGAACGCGGGTGACATGGCGGCCGGGCGCTGCTGAGACGGCAGGGTATTGGCACGGGGGCGCAAGGGCAAGCGTTGACATGCGCGCCTTGCTCGAAACAGGCGCGCGGATCGGCCCCCGTGAGGAGGCGCTAGGCCTCAGGCAAACTCGAGACTCAACTGCCGCACCGGCGCGAAACTCGGGCGATGATGCGGGCAGGGGCCCAGACGATCGAGCGCTTCGAGATGCTCGGGGGTGGCGTAGCCCTTGTGGCGCGCAAAGCCGTAGCCGGGATGCACGGCGTCGAGCTCGCACATGATGCGGTCGCGCGCCACTTTGGCGAGGATCGACGCGGCGCTGATCGCGGGCTCGATGGCATCGCCGTCGACGATGGCACGCGCCGCGCAGCACAGTTCCTTGGGCAGGCTGTTGCCGTCGATGATGGCCAGTTCGGGCGCCGGTGCGAGCGCCGCGAGCGCGCGCGCCATGCCGTGCATCGTCGCGTGGAAGATGTTGTAGCGTTCGATCTCCTCGACGCTCATGACGACGACGCTCCACGCGATCGCGCGCTCGCGGATGCGTGCGGCGAGCACCTCGCGGCGCTCGGGGGCGAGCACCTTCGAATCGGCGAGGCCGTTGATGCGCCGCGCGGGATCGAGGATCACCGCCGCAACGACGACGGGACCGGCCAGCGGTCCGCGGCCGGCTTCGTCGACGCCGGCGGTCAGGAGCGGAAGGTCGCGGGCGCGGGCGGTCATTCGTGCAGCGCTCCGACGCGCTGGAAGATGTAGTTGTGGTAGGAATCTACCAGGGCCTGGTCCTTGCAGTCGACATAGGCGCCGTTGCAGCGCTCGCGCAAGAGGGCGTTGGCCTGGAAGAAGGCGTCCTTTTTCACGCCGGCCACGTCGAGGATCAGCGAACCGGCGAAGCTCAGGTCGAGGATCGGGTAGCGGTAGCTGCGCGCCGGACGATAGTTCGTCTTGAGCATGTAGTAGGTGACGAAATTCGGATCGGCGCCGGCGGGCGCGGTTTTCTTGATCTCGCGAATGGCGCCGTCGAACGAGGGCTGGTGGTCGCCGAAATGGAACAAGAGCGCAGGCCGGTCGGCATCGAGCACCTTTTGTTCGAGGTGAGCGATCGCCGCATCCGAGCCCTGCAAGCGGTAGAGATAATTGCTCAGATTGAGATTCAGCCATTCGTCGAGCTCTTTGGGCTTGAACGCGCCTGCGAAGAGCGGCTTGTTGTACGGCGGCGGCAGCTCCTTGAGCGGCGTCATGTGCGGGCCGTGCTGGCGCAGCGTGAGCATCATGACGAACAACGGCTGCCGGCCGACCGCTTTCTTCTCCTTGTCGTAGATCTGGTCGAAGACCTGCATGAGATCGTTGTCGCTCGACTCCCACGAGAGACCGTAGTCCTGCCCGTCGTAGAAGGCGTCGAAGCCGTAATAGCGGTACGCGTTGCGCGCGTTGATGAAATTTCCCGACATCGGATACACGGCGATGATGCGATACCCCGCCGCATGCAGCACCTTCGGCAACGAGTGGCTGATGCGCGGCGCGAGGTTGTAAGGCGCATAGAGACCGGCATCGCCGAAGCTCGTATGCGCGAGGCCCGACAGCAGAGCGAATTCGCTGGTCCACGTGCCGCCGCCCCACACGTGCACGCGCAGCGGGCCGCTCGCGCGCGTGCGGCCGTCGGGCTCGAACATCTTGCGCTTGCAGAGCGGCAAGGTGCAGATCGGCATCATGGCCGGATCGAACGTGCTCTCTTCGAGCACGGCGACGATGTCCGGATGATCCTGTGCCATCTTGAGCGGCTTGGCCGCGGCACAATCGCGCGCGCTGCAGGATGGCGGATTGTCGGTGGCCGATTGGGTCCACGCGAGATTCGCGTCCGCGCCCGCCTTCGACGGCGGCAAAACGATTTCGGTCTGGTAGAACGAGGTGAAGAAATTCACGAGATAGCTGCGGTCGTTCATCGCCTGCCACATGCCTTTCTCGAACACGCTGCCGAACGGGCCGGCCGGCGAATCGGCGGCCAAGAGCACCGCGATGGCCGCCAGCGCTCCCGTGGCCTGCAGGCTGCGTCGCACCGGCGGGTGCAGGCTCGCGAACAGGCTCGGGCGATCGAGTTTCCACGCGATCACGAGCAAGCCCGGGATCAACACCGCACCGCCGACGATCGCGAGCATGATGCTCGGATAACGCGTGGCCACTTCGAGCAGATCGCGATTGACGAAATAGACGAGGTCCGGCGCGAGCAACGGCGTCGTCAGATAGTGGAACTTGAGCACGCTCGCCACGAGCAGGCCGCCGAAGACGACGCTCGGCAGCGTGAGTGCGAAGATCGGCCGCCGCGTGGCGAACGCGACTGCGAGCACGCTCGCGACGAGCAGGGCGGTCGCGAACAGGCGCTCGATCGCCGTCGCTTGCTGCAGCGGCCCGGTAGCGAGCAGGGTTGCGAAGCCGAGCACAGCGATGCCGAACGCGATGCGAGTTTTTTTCTTCGCTGGCGGACGCGACATCGCCGTCATGCTGTGCTCTGGGGTGGGTGCATGGTGGGCCGCGCGCGCGGGCGCGTCAATTCGCGGCGCGGCGAAGCAC
>DASRGX010000253.1:0-8059 GCA_035650835.1 Rudaea sp.
GTCCTCGCAGATCGTCCATTCGCTCCAGCCGCCCGTGGCTTCGAGCGCGCCACGCCGCACCATGGTCATCGTGCCGTGCTGGATGATCGCGTTGCGCTCGTTGCGATGATGCATGCCGATGCGGAAGAAACCGTCGTATTCCCAGTTCGTCATGCGGCGGAACGCGTTGTGCTCCCAGTCGCGGTGCGCCTGCGGACACTGCACGACGGCGACCTTGGGGTCGGCGAAATAGCCCGTGAGCGCCTTGAGCCAGTCCGCGCGCACGGCGTAGTCGGCGTCGACGACGGCGACGACGTCCGCGCGCGCGTCGGTTTCCTTGAGGCCGAAATTGAGTGCGCCGGCCTTGAACCCGGGCCAGGGATTCAAGTGGAAGAAGCGGAATTTCGGGCCGAGCTTTCTGCAATGCGCTTCGACGGGCTGCCAGATCTCGTCGCGCTTGGTGTTGTTGTCGATGACGAGCACTTCGTAGTTCTCGTAATCGAGCGCGGCCAGCGAATCGAGCGTGAGGATCACCATTTCCGGCGGTTCGTTGCAGCAGGCCAGGTGCACCGACACGAACGGTTGTGCCGCGTCCGGCGCCGGCGCCAGCAGGCCGAATTCGCGCAGCCAGCGCTTGCGCCAAAGCACTTCGGTGAACTCGAACCCGTTGATGAGCAGGATCAGGATGATCGCGATCTGCGCCGGCGCGAGGATGGTAAGCATCGTCCAGTCGAAGGCGTCGAGGTAGAACGCGTACGGCAAGGTCGAGGACCACACGAGCAGCGAAGCCGAGAGCTGGATCAGCGCGCAGAAGAACAAGAGCCCAAGGGCCTTGAAGCGGATGAAATGCCTGGCGAACCAGAACATCGGCAGGAACGCGAGCAGGCAGGCGACGGCGGCCTTCCAGGGCCAGCTCGGGTCTTCGATGACGGTGCCGGTCAGCGCGAATTTGGCCTGGCGGTCGGCGCCGAACATGCCCCAATACGCGCCGACGCGGCCTTCGAACTCCTCTTTGTAAGGCTGATCGAAGGATTCCATCAGGTAATACTCGATGTTGCGCTGCGCGGCGACGTTCAGCCACTGCCGCACGAACAGCGCCTCGTCGGCGATCGACGCCTGCGCACCCTTGATGCGATCGCCCGACGACGGCCAGCCGACTTCGCCGATCACGATGCGTTTGCCCGGGAACGCGCTCGCGAGCTCGTAGTAGCGCGCCAAGACCTGCAGGCCCACGGCGTCCTTGCGCGGATAGCCTTCCCAATAGGGCAGCAGGTGCACGGTGATGAAATCGACGTGCTTGGCGAGCTGCGGGTACTTGAGCCAGATGTGCCAGGGTTCGGCCGTCGAGACCGGCACGCGCAGGTGGGCGCGGGCCCGGTCGAGATAGCCGATCAGGCTGTCGACTCCCATGTCGTTGCGCAACAACGTTTCGTTGCCGACGATGACGCTGTCGATGTTGTCGTAGCGCCGCACCGAGGCGATGAGCGCCGCGAGTTCGTCGTCATTGTGCTGGGCGCGGTGATCGAGATAGGCACCGGCGAGCACCTTCATGCCGTATTTTTTTGCGATCGCGGGGATCTCGGGGTTCTCGAGCGCCGCGTAGGTGCGCAGCTTGTTCGTGTAGTGCGAGAGCAGCCGGATGTCCTCGTCGAGCTCTTCGGCGGACGGGTAGATGCCCTTGAGCGGGCTCTGGTAGCGCTGATACGGCGCGAGCGCGAAGCCGCCGATCTTGCCGGTCCAGTTCGGCGGCTGGGTGGGGCGGTTCAGCACGCTCCAAAGCAGCACGTTGAGCCCGGCGACGACCAGGGCCAGCATCAGGGCTCGCCAGAACGACGGCTTGGTGGCGGGAGAGAGGACAGCCAATTGGAACCTCGGGTGGCTCCGGCGGGGAGTCACGCCGGCAAAAGCAGGCGGCAGGATAGCCGAAGCCGTCGGTGCCGCTCAACGAAGGTCTGTGCGGCGGCCGGTCAGGGCCGGGGCACGGAGCGTGTGCGCAGTTTGTTGATCAGGATCGGCACGAGCGCGAGCAGCCCCAGCGCGAGCAGCGGCACCAGCACGGTCGGATCCGAGAAGAGGCTCAGGCTCACTTTCTGGTTTTCGCCGATGTTCTTGGCCAGACCGGCGCCGAGTGCCGTCTCGATGCCCGTCATGAGCATGCCGCCGCCGGCCGTGGCGGCCGTGAAGAGCCACAGCGGGCAGCGCAGCCAGGCCAACCCGACGGTGACGCCGCCGAACGGAAAAAACGGCACGAGGCGCAGGAAAAACGTGTAGCTCACCGGGTGCGCCAGGTATCCCGCGCGCAGCCGTGCCACGAGCCCCGGCGCCTCGACGCCTTGGTGCTGCCCGAACGCGTGGCGGCTCGCAAAAAACAATACGAGCGCACCGAGCGTCACGCCGATGCTCGACAGAATGGCGCCGAGCAGGATGCCGAACAGCATGCCGCCGGCGAAGATCAGCACGACCACGCCCGGGATGCCGGTCGAGATCGCAAGCGTCACGGCGCCCACCTGTGCGGCAGCGGCCAGGAAAGGGTGGGCGCCGATCAGCGCGCGCAGCGAGGCCTGTTCCTCGGCCAGGTGCTCGGGCCGGAAGCGGTCGAGCACGCCCGAAGCGAGCATGGCGATGCCGGCGGCGATCAGGATCGCGAGCGGAATCAGCGAGCGATAGCGTTTCATGCGGATGAAAAACGCGGGGCCGGTTGCCCGGCCCCGCACGAGACGAAGTAAGCGAAAGGATACCAGCTACGGCTGGGCTTCGTAGCCGTCGGCGAAGATGCGGTCGATCGCGATCGTCACCACCTGGCCATCGTGATCGCCGCTGCGCGCGGGCGTCGACCCGTCGAGCGCCGCGGGATCGGCTTCGGACACGTCCGAATTCCCGTGCACGTTGCCGATCGATACGAAATCCTTCCACGCCAGGCGAGACAGCACGATGTGATCGATCTCCTGCTTGAGGCCGCTGAAGTTGTACGAGTAGCGCTGGCCGGGGTCTGCCGCGACGCCGCTGTCGACGAGCGTCGGCACGGGCGCCGCGTAGTTCGGCGTGTCGGTGTTGGCTGCATCGCCCGTGTACCAGTATTGGTTCTGCGACTGCACGGCCGTGCCCATGATCATGCCTGTGACGTCGGCGTAGCCGTCGGTGAACTCGTACGCGTTGAAATCGCCGGCCACGACGAGCGGCACGGTCGCGTCGCCGACGATGTCGAACGGCCCGGTCGCGATGGCGCCCGTCGCGTCCTGGCGCGCATTGCCGGCGCCCGTCAACGTGGCGCCGCTCTGGAACGCCTGCACGATGCTGGCGATCTGCGCGGCCTGTTCGGCGCGTTTCGGGCCGATGTAGGGCTTGGTCGGATCGCCGAGGCCGCTCAGCGAGCGATCGTAGATCGCGAGCAAGGCGAAGCGGTAGCCGTTGTAGCTCGCACGCAACAACACCGGCGGACGGTCGTTGAGCAGACACGGCGTCGCGCCGCTGCAATTGTTCGTCTGCGTGCCCTTGTACATCTGCGTGACCGATTCCACGCCCACGTCCTCGCGCACGAGCAGGCCGATATTGATGCCGCTCAAATCGTTGCCGGGAATCACGTAAGGCTGGTAAGACACGCCGCAGCCGATGCCGCCTGGCGGGAACGTGGCGATGTTCGCGGCGAGGTCGCGCGCGACCGAGAGGTTCTCGATCTCCTCGAGGTCGAGCACCGCCGGCGCCTTGAGCTCATCGCAGATCACGCGCGTCCACTTGTCGAGGCGCGCGAGGTATTCGGCGTGCGTCGGGCAGGTGTCGCTCGCGCCGGTGCCGGCGCAGGTGTCGTTGAACGTGCTCGTATCCTGGCCGTCGGCGGTGTCGTTGAAGAAGTGCAGCAGGTTCTGGCTGCCGATCGTCAGCGTGCCGGGCGCGGAATCCGCGACGGGGTGCAGCAGCGAGTTCGCGTCGACGACGTCGATCGGCGTCACCGACGCCGGATAGAGCTCGTAGATCGGCGCCGGTGCCGTGCTCGACTTGAAGCCCTGCATGACGCCCGTCACGCTGAACGTCGTGCCGGCATTGAACACGGCGCTCGCCGGATTGAACGCGGGCAGGCCGGGGAAATAGAGCTCGATGACTTCGGGCTCGCCATCGAACACGGGAATGCTGCCGCCAAAGCCGGGGTACAGCGCGCCCGCGCTGCGGAACGGCAGCGCCTGGCCGGTGTCGACCATCGCATACAGGCCCTGCGGATTGCCCGTGTGCACGCCGTCCGCGCCGCTCGCGAACGTCGCACCCGTGACCACGGCCGTGTTGATCGTCACGCGCATGCCGTCGAGGCAGGCGAAGTTGCTCGCCTGGTAGCCGTCCGTGGCAGCGTTGGCGAGATTGATCGTCGAGCCCGCGCCCATGCAGATGCCCTGCGTCGGATCGCGGCTCGGCGGGTTCGAATCGATCACGTAGGCCGCGGGCAACGCGTTGCCCGTGCTGTCGACGTGGATCGCGGGCGAAGAGATCTCGGTGGAACCGCCGAATTCCTGCACGTTGCCGACGACCGTCACCGAATCGCCCACGTGAACCGTCGGCGCGGCGCTCGTGAACACGAACACCGCGTCGGAAGTCGTCAGGTCGCCGTCGCCGACCGGGTCCTGCATGAAGAAGCCGTTCGACTTGAGCGCCGTCACGATGTTGCCGACCATCGTCACCGTCGTGCCCGCCATCGGCGAAGACGTGCCGTGGCCCTGGATGCTCATGATCGAAACCGGCGTGCCCGTGACGAGCAGCGAGATCGTCGCGCTGCCGTGACGGCCCTGACTGTCGGAGATCGTCGCCGTGATCGTCTTGTTGCCCGCCGCCGTGGCTGCGCCGATCGTCGCCGCGTACGTGAACGTGAGATCGCCGCCTGTCGCGTCGCCGTTCGTGCCGTCGTCGTAGAACGTCTGCGTCGCGCTGCCGCCGATCGGCGTCATGTCGGCGGTGACCGCGAGACCCGTGCTCGCCGGGCTCGAGCCGCCGGTCACGGCAACCGTGAGCACCGCGGTGCCGGAGGTTTGCGCAACGGCGGGTGCTGCGTTGCCGGTGCCGCTCGGCGGTGTTCCGCCGCCGCAGACGTTGAGCGCCGTGGCCGTGTTGCGCGGCGCGGGTGCGCCGGTCGAGAAGTCGCTGCTGTTGTTGCCGGAATCGGTGCAGCCCGAGTTGTTGCGCAGCGCCGCCGTGGTGTTCGTGAGCGCGGCCACGGGCGCTGTTTCCGAGCACATCGCCGAACCCGTGCCGAAACCGACGAGATCGACCACGCTGCCGGCGGCCGGGCAGCCCGTGGGCAGCGTCGTGGTCGAGTTCACGAGCGCGACCTTGCCGTTCGTCGCCGACATGTTGATGGAACCGGTCGCATCGGCCGTCGGCAGGCTCGTCGTGCCGCCCGCGCCCGCGGCTTCCTGGATCAGGTAGTACTCGCCGGGCTGCAGCGTCACCGAGGTCAGATTCGTGACGCCGGTCCAGCTCGAATTCGTGGCCCCGGAGTATTGCACGGACCAGCCGGTGAGGTCCTGCGCCGTGGAGCCGGCGTTGAAGAGCTCGATGAAGTCGTTCTTGTAGGTGGCGCCGGAGTTGCCACCGCCGCCGTACACCTGGCTGATGACCACCTGCGCATCCGCCGCCGCGGCCCCCGCCAGCGCGACGATGCCCAGAAGTATACAAATACCCTTGCGTTGCATATCCCCACCCTGGAATCAAAAGGGCCGGTACCATAGCAGGGATTTTTGACGGTTCCGTGTCGAGGGCTGCGGCATTTCAGCGCAGCCGGCGCGCACTCGCGAAAACGGTGATCTCCTCGCGATCGTGATAGAGCTGCTTGGCGCGCACGAGCTCCGCCGCGGGCCGCACGAGGTCGAGGCAGAGCCGCGTCTCCTCGTAGCGTTTCTTCATCGGCAGCTTGAGATTGAAGATCGTGCGGCGGCACCAGCCCGCCTCGAGCCAGCGAGCGACGAGTGCGGCCACGCGGCGCGGCTGCTCGACCATGTCGCAGACGAGCCAGTCGACGGGCTCCTTCGGCCGATAGCGGAAGCCGTCCTCGCGCAGATGCACGACCAGCCCCGAGGCCATGAGCGCGCGGTCCATGGGTCCGTTGTCGATCGCCGTCACGCGCAGCGAGCGGCGTACGAGTTGCCACGTCCAGCCGCCCGGAGCGGCGCCGAGGTCGACGGCGCTCATGCCGGGGGCGAGCCAGCGCGAACGCTCGGCGTCGTCGAGCAGCACGAGGAACGCCTCTTCGAGCTTCAGCGTCGACCGGCTCGGCGCGGCGCGCGGAAATTTGAGCCGAGGAATGCCCTGCGGCCACGGCGCGCTCGCGCGGACGTCGGCGGCGGCGAGGTACACATTGTCGCTTCGTGGAAAAAATGCGTGCAGCCGGCGCGGTGCGCCCGCGTCGAGGCGCCGCGCCTGGCGCAGCGCGCCGACGAGCGCGTTGCCGAAGCTGCGGCAGAACGGGGCGAGCGCCTTGCCGGCGTCGGTGTCGGGCGCTTCGACCCAGGCATCCGCATAGCTGTCGCCGCGCTCGCCCACGGCGCGCAGGATCGGTGCCAGACGGTCGCCGCGCGGCAGGTCCGCGACCGTCGCGAACACGGGCAGGCACTGGCGCGCGAAGACGAGCTCGCGCCAGGCCGGCGCATGCGTGCCGGCGGGACAGACGACGAAGCCGCCGCCTTGTTCGCTCGTGCCGGGCCGCCCGCTCGCGTCCGCCAGCTCCTGCGCGCACTCGCGCTCGAAGCCGGGGCGGCAGTAGGCGAGCAGGGTGGTTTCGGCCATATCGCCGCGTCAATCGCGAGCGCGCAAGGCGGCAGCGAGCGCGGCGGGCTCCGCGATCGGCGCCAGACAGCGCGTCCCGCGGCACACATACGCGAGGCCGCCGCGCGCATGGGGCTGCGCCGCGAGCGCGCCTGGCAGGCGTCCGGTCGATGGCGGCACGACGTAGACGTCGCAGCGTTCGGTGTGCGCGTCGTCGATCGCGCTGCGCCACGCGGCGACTTCCTCCGCGGCGGCGCGCACCACGACGTGCGTGCGCGGCTCGCCCAGATCGGCGAGCGCGCGCAGCAGGCTCGCGCAGGCCTGCGGCATGTCCGCGAGCGTGGTCCACGCGGCTCGCAGCGTGCGTTCGGCGGCAGCGAGGTAGCGCGGTTCGCCGACCAGATGGCCGAGCGCGAGCAAAGCACGTGCGGCGATGCCGTTGCCCGACGGGACGGCCTCATCCGCGTAGGGCTTCGGCCGCTGGATCAGACGCTCGTGATCGTGCGCCGTGAAATGGAAACCGCCGTGCTCGCGATCTTCGAAGCGCTCGAGCAGTGCCTCGGCGATGAGGATGGCCCACGCCAGATCGCGTTCGTGGAAGCGGGTACGCAAGCAATCGAGCAATGCCGCGAGCAGGAAGGCATGATCGTCGAGATAGGCAGGGAACTTCGCGGCGTCGGCGCCTGCCTTGGCGAACAGGCGGCCGTCGCGCCATGCGGCATTGTATAAAACGTCGAGCGCGCCGGCTGCGAGGTCCATGAGCGGCGGCGCGTCGAAGCGGCGTGCCGTGCGCGCAAGCGCGCCGATCATGAGCGCATTCCATGCCGTGAGCACCTTGTCGTCGAGCCCGGGCCGCACGCGCACGGCGCGCGCGGCGAAGAGCTTGTCGCGTACGCTGCGGCCGAGCGATTCGGCCTCGTCGACGCCGATCGCGAGCGCCTGTGCGATGTCCGCGAACGAGCCCGCGATCAGCGGGTTCCAGGCATGTCCTTCGAAATTCGCCGGCCGGTCGAAGCCGTAGCGCCGCTCTGCAACCGCGAATTCGCGATCGCTCAGCGCGCCGCGGATTTCGTCGCGCCGCCAGACGTAGAACTTGCCTTCCTCGTGTTCCGAATCCGCATCGAGCGCCGCGAAGAACGCGCCGTCGGGCGTGGTCATCTCGCGCACGAGCCAGGCGACGAGCTCGTGCGCGACCGCGCCGAAGCGCGCATTCGCGGCGGTCCGCCGCGCGTACAGCGACAGGAGCTGTGCGTTGTCGTAGAGCATCTTCTCGAAATGCGGGATCTCCCAACGCTCATCGACGCTGTAGCGGCAGAAACCGCCGCCGATCTGGTCGTGG
>DASRGX010000254.1:0-2546 GCA_035650835.1 Rudaea sp.
GCGGCGCGCCTCGCGGCGCGCTGAGATGCTGCGCGCGGTGCTGCTCGCGCTTGCGGCGCTCGGCGCCGTGTCGGGCGACGCGGTACAACGCGGACGCGAGATCTTCACGCATGGCCGCGCGGCGAGCGGCGCGACCATCACCGCGCTCGTCGAAGGTGCGGCGTCGATCGACGCCGCGCTCGTGCCATGCGCGAACTGCCACGGGGTGGACGGCCGCGGGACGTCCGAAGGCGGCATACGCGCGCCCGACATCACCGCGGCGGCGCTCGCGGATGCGGCCACGGTCGGCGCGCGCAAGCGCACCGCGTACACGCCCGCGAAACTCAAGCGCGCGATCACGCTCGGCTTCGACGCGAGCGGCAACGCGCTCGACCGCGCCATGCCACGCTTCGCGCTCACCGCGCGCGATGCCGAGGATCTCATCGCGTATCTCGGCGTATTGGGCAAGGAGGCCGAACCCGGCGTCGCCGAGCACGAGATACGCATCGGTGTGACCGGCGACGTCGACGTCGTGGCGCCGCAGACGCGCATCTACGGCCGCGCCATCCGTCTCGTGCGCGGCGGCGAATCCGATGTCTTCGCTGCGATCGACGTTTCCCCCGACGGTACGGCGAGCATCGAGCGCGCCGAGCGCGAACACGTGCCGACGCTCGTACTCAATGCGGCACAGGCCGAGCCGGAGAAGTACGCCTTCGTGCTCACCGCGTCGGCTGCCGACGCGGTCGCGGCCTTGCGCGCGGCGGTGCCGGCGTCGACGTCGGCGACGACGTTCACGAACGGCTGCGCGGGCATCGAGCGCGTCGACCCCGCCGGTTTCGTGCTCATGACAGCCGGAGCGGCGAAGCGATGCGACATCGCCGCGATTCCGCCGTCGCTGGATCGCCGCGTCCTCGTCGCCGCGGGCTATCCTCCCGGCAACGACGGTGCGGCCGCGGCCGGCGCGCTCGCGTTGCTCGTCGGCGCGCTCGCAGACCTCGGCCGGGACGCGACGCGCGCACGCTTGCTCACGGCGCTCGAAGCCTTGCGCGATGCGCCTGTCGCGGGAATTGCGCCCGTCACCTGGAGCCCGGGCCGGCATTTCGGCACGCGCCGGGCGTGGGTCATGACGCTCGACGTCGGCGCGCAGCGCTTGCTTGCGGCTCCCGGCTGGAGCGCTGCGCTCACCCCATGAAGCCGAGATAGTTCGCCGGATTCGTGAAATTGCTCAAATTCGGGAAGATGAGCCCGATGTCGCTCGACGACAGGCCGAACCAGTTCGCGAGCGTCGCTGCGTATTGATCGATCGCTGTCGTCGGGATCAGGCGGCCGATGCCATCGCCCGAATCGTTGAGGTTCGGCGACGAGCCGAGCGTGTGCGAGGTCGGATTCGTGAGGCTCGGCATGACCGTGCCGAAGTTCGAGGCGGCCGAGAAACCGCAGCCGTTGCCGTAGAACTTGCCGCCATGCACGGCGCCGCCGACGACGAAGTGATGGCCGCCCCAGCCGTGGTCGCTGCCGTCGGTGTTGCTCGTCAGCGTGCGGCCGAAATCGGATGCGGTGAACGCCGTGGCGACGCTCGCGAGCGTGTTCGTACCGCCGATCGAGACGCTGTTGAGCGCGTTGTAGAAGCCGGCGAGGCCTTTGGAAAGACTCGCGAGCAGACCCGGTGTCGCAAGCGTCCCATGCGTCGCGAGCTCGGCGCTGTGCGTGTCGTAACCGCCGATCGTGACGAAGAACACCTGGCGCCGCAACCCCGAGAAGCCGCCCGCATTGTTGTACGCCGCCCAGATGAGTCGCGCCACCGCCAGCAACTGGTTGCCGAGCTCGTCCTGTTGGAAGAACGAGGCAAAATTAGGCGGCGCGGTGTTCATCGCGGTGTTGATGAGGCCGGCGGTCGCGATCGAATGGTTCATCGTGCCCGCATAGGTGCGCTGCAGCGCGTTCGCCTGCGTGCCTGCCGCGAACAGCGCATCGAACGGCACCTGCACGCCGACGCCGGCCGGATCGTACGGGAACCCGACCTGGGTGGCGACACCGCCCGACATGATGTAGCCGTCCACGGACTGGCCGCGCGTGAACACGTCCTGGCCGTTGATCGCGGTCAGGATCGGGATGTTCGCGGGATTCGCGCTCGCGACGAGATCGGCGATGCGTCCGCCCCAGCCGAACGTCGGCGAGTTGCTGGGCGGCGAGGACTGCCAGTACGCGGCTTGATCCGCATGCGAGAAGAGCTGCGGCGGGATCGTCGCCGCACCGCTCTGCACGGCGGCCTGGTATTGCGCCTGCGTCGTCGGCTCGACCAGCGCGCCGACGTTGGCGACGATCGCGAAGGGGCTCGTCGCCTGGTTGAACAGCGTCGCGAGCTCGGGCATCGTCGGATGCAAGCCGTACTGGATGCCGTCCTTCGAGCTGCCCGTCGTGTCGGTGAGCGGATGCAGCGTGGAACGTCCGAGATCGGGCTGCGTGTTGTCGAACGCCAGCGCGGGCCGGACGCCGGTCGGGCCGTAGAAACCCGTGAACGCGCTTTGCGTATACGGCGCGATCGTGTTGAAGCCGTCGTTGCCGCC
>DASRGX010000255.1:0-16113 GCA_035650835.1 Rudaea sp.
TTCCGCGTGTTCGAGCGCGGCGGCCGCAATATCGGCACGCTGTTCCCCGAAATCGGCCTGCCCGACGAAGCCGGCAACATCCAACGCCTCGAAGAGCCCGGGCGGCCGGATCTCAAACAGTCGAACCGCGGACCCGGCACGGGCAATCGCGTCGCGATCCCGGTGCTCAACATCACGAAGACGCGTTTGAACGACCCGTTCATCTGGTTCCTGGGCACGAACGACAATCCCGGCGATTTCCGCGCCTCGGGCTGCTCGTCGTGCCACGTGATCTACGCGAACGACCGCGACGCGTTCCACTCGGCGATCTACGCCAAGTACGGCAACATGGGCACATCGCAAGAGGCCGATCCGACGATCCCGCACAACGAATCGGGCCACCCGCTCAAACACGAATTCACGCGGCAGATTCCGACCAGCCAGTGCATGATCTGCCACATGCACCAGCCGAACATGTTCATCAACACGATGCTCGGCTACACGATGTGGGACTACGAGTCCGACGCGCCGTTCATGTGGCCGGAGAAGCAGAAATATCCGACCGACGACGAAGCGCGCAAGATCCTCGACCGCAATCCCGAAGAAGCTGCGATCCGCGGCAAGTGGGGCGACATCAATTTCCTGAAGGACGATAGTCTGCAGAACCCGCAATTGCACGATACGCAGTTCGCGGACTACCACGGCCACGGTTGGAATTTCCGCGGCGTCTACGCGCGCGACCGCAAGGGCGACCTGCTCGACAAGAACCGCAACGTCGTCGCCGACGACGATCCCGACAAGTGGAAGAAGACCGTGCACTTGCAGTCGATCCACGTCGACGTCGGCATGCAATGCGTCGACTGCCACTACGCGCAGGATGCGCATGGCGATGGCTACGTGAAAGCCGAAGTCATGAGCGCGGTCGAAATCCAATGCCAGGACTGCCACGGCACCGTCGACAATTACCCGACGCTCAAGACGTCGGGGCCGGCCGCCTCGCCGTACGGCAAGGACCTCAAGCTGATCCGCAACCCGGACGGCAAGAAACGCTTCGAGTGGGTGAACGGCAAGCTGATCCAGCGCTCGGCCGTGACGCCGGGTCTGGAATGGACCGTCGCATTGCTCAAGGACGATTCGATCCCGGGCGCCCCCGGCTACGACGCCAAAGCGGTACGCGCGCACACGGTCTCGACGAACCCCGATTCGCAGCGCTGGGGCGCCGACGTGCCGAAAGAGCAGCGCGCGCACAACGAAGACAAGATGCTCTGCTACACCTGCCATACCTCGTGGACGACGAGCTGCGGCGGCTGCCACCTGCCGATCCAAGCGAATTGGAAAACCGAGCGCCACAAGTACGAAGGCGGCTTCACGCGCAACTTCGCCACATACAATCCGCAGGTCGCCCGCGACGACATGTTCTTCCTCGGCGTGCACGGCGACATCAAGGATCACAAGATCGCACCGGTGCGCTCGTCGTCGGCGCTCGTTCTGTCGTCGACGAACATCAATCGCGAGCGCATCTACATCCAGCAGCCGCCGATCTCGGCTGCGGGCTATTCGTCGCAAGCCTTCGCTCCGCACTACCCGCACACCGAGCGCAAGACCGAAACCAAGGATTGCGACGACTGCCATCTGTCGAAGAACAACGACAACAACGCGATCATGGCGCAGACCTTGCTGCTCGGCACGAAGTTCATCGATTTCATCGGCTACGACGCTTGGGTCGGCGAAGAAGGCGCGATCGGCGCCGTCCAGGTGACGGAATGGGACGAGCCGCAGGCCGTCATCGGCAGCTATCTGCACAAATATGCGTATCCCGACTGGTACAAGCAGCACGAGGACCGCGGCAAGCAACTGCAGACCGCGCAGGAACACAATGCCGGCGTGTCCAATTGTATACAATTGCGCGGCGAATACCTGTACGTCGCCGAAGGCGGCAAGGGCATGCGCGTCTACGATGTGGCGAGCGTCGCCAACAAGGGTTTCTCCGAGAAGGTGATCACCGCGCCGTTCTCGCCGCTCGGCCAGGACACGCACATCGCCTCGAAGAACGCGACCTGCGTCGCGCTCGCGACGACGCAACCCGTCGACCCCGCGCGCAACACGAGCGAGCTCATGCAAGGCGCGAACGAAGAACAGGTCATGAACCCGATCTACCGTTACGCGTTCATCACCGATGCGGAAGAAGGCCTGATCGTCACCGACATCACCACACTGCACGATCGCGAGCCGCGCAACAATTTCTTGTCGCGCGCGCTGACCTGGAACGGCAACGGCGTGCTCGCCGGCGCGCGGCACGTCGCAATCGCCGGCAACACGTTCTACGTCTCGACCGATCGCGGCGTCGTCGTACTCGATATGGCCGACCCGCTGAAGCCACAACACCTTGCGACGATCCCGATCGCGAACGCCGAAGCGGCGCAAGCGCAGTTCCGCTACCTGTTCGTGACGGCGAAAGACGGCCTCCACGTCGTCGACATCACGTTGCCGGCCAAGGCGCACGAGGTGAAGGACGCGTTCGTGGCGTTGCGCGATGCGCACAAGCTGCACGTCGCGCGCACGTACGCCTACGTCGCCGACGGCGCCGATGGCGTCGCGATCGTCGACGTGACGAATCCCGAGAAGCCGTTCGTGTATCAGACGTTCAACGCTGGCGGCAAGATCGCCGATGCGCGCGACGTCGTCGTCGGTACGACGAACGCCTCGTTGTTCGCCTATGTGGCGGACGGCAAGAACGGCCTCGAGGTCATCCAGCTCACGAGCCCCGAGTCGCAACCGAAGTTCTACGGCTTCAGCCCCGATCCGAAGCCCGAGCTCATCGCCTGGTATCCGACGAAGGCGCCGGCACTGTCGCTCTCGCGCGGGCTCGAACGCGACCGTGCCGTCGACGAATCGGGCAATCAGGTCGCGATCTTCGGCCGCATCGGCTCGCGGCCCTTCCATCTCGACGAGATGCAGCGGCTCTATCTGCACAAGGACGGCACGCCCTGGTACGTGAGCGACGCGGTCGACGAACGCCGACGCGAACGTCCCGTGGCGGAGGCTCCGGCGCAAGCAGCGGCGACACCGTCCGGAACCGCGAACTGAGCCGATCCATATTCCGTGCACAGTTCGGTGCGACGCTTGCACGCATCGACGAAGCGCAGAGAGATGCCGACATGTTACTGACACTCGCCGCCACCGCCCTGCTGCTCTGTCTGGGAGTCGTGTTCGCGCGCCAGCGCATGCAGCGCGCATCGGCGGCCCCGCGACGCGATGGACTCGTCTTCATGGGTTACGGCGACCGCCCGCTCGGCAACAAACCTATCCCGGCCCCGAGCAAGAGCGCGCCCGCGAAGAGCGCTGCGACGAAAGGCTTCCTGCTCACCTTGCGCGTCCCGGACAAGAACTGCGCCTGCGAATTCGCGCGGGCGATCACCGGCAAGAGCTACTCGGCCGAGGATGCGCCGAAGCTGCCGCTCGCGGGCTGCGGCGTGATTGCCTGCCGCTGCAGCTTCGAGCGCATCACGGACCGCCGGCGCAAGAACCGTCGCGCCGACGAGGAACGGCGCGAATTGATCCGCTTCGAAACCAAGGATGGTCGCCGTAAGCAGAGCGATCGCAGAAAGCAGAACACCCGTTGGAATGGACCGCGATAAGCGCAGACGCTTCCCGTACAGACGGCCGCGCGCGTGCTGAAGGCGACCGTCGCCGAGCTGCTCCAGCAACTGCCCGGACCGCGGACCGCGCGCTGGCCCGACGGCGAGCGCTTCGTGCAGGCCTTCAAACGCGGTAGCCTCGTCGTCGAGCTCTACGCGCCCACCGGCAACGATCCGCAAACGCCGCATTCGCGCGACGAGGCCTATTTCGTGATTTCGGGATCGGGCGCGTTCGTCTGCGCCGGCGAACGCACGCGGGTGTCCGCGGGCACCACCCTGTTCGTCGCGGCCGGCGCCGAGCACCATTTCGAAAATTTCACGCCCGATTTCGCAACATGGGTCGTGTTCTACGGCCCCGAGGGTGGCGAAGCGCCATGACCGAAATCGTCTCGGAAATCGTCATCCGTCGTCCCGTGGCGGCCGTGTTCGACTACGTGACGACACCGGCCAATTGGCTCGCATGGCATCCGTCGTCGATCGCGCTGCGTGGCGCGACGGATCATTCGCTCGAGATCGGCGAGGCGGTCGACGAGGATTTCCGGGTCGCGGGCCGCACCGGTACCGTGACGTGGAAGGTCGTCGCGCGCGAGCGGCCCACACGCTGGGTCATTGCGGGCCGCGTCGCGGCTGGCGGCAGCGGGACGATCACCTACACCTTGCGCGAGAGCCCGGTCGGGACCGAATTCCGGCGCGAATTCGTCTACGCGATGCCGAACTGGTTCGCGGCGCTGCTCGATCGGCTGTTCGTGCGACGGTGCATCGAAGCGGAATCTGCGGAAGCCGTGCGCAGGCTGCGCGAGGCTCTCGAGAATCCCCGAGAAAACAGGTAGTTTCCCGCGGATCCTGAACCTGTTTCCAACTCGGTAAGCGGACCCGCTAGAGCGCCGCTTCGAAGTCGAAATTCAGTTCGGCGAGCCAGCCGCTCAAGAGCTCGCCCTGGATGTGCTGGACACCAAGCTTGAGCAAGTTCCCGAGCTCGCCGATGTTGTCGATGTCGCTGACGAGCACGGCTTTGCCGAGAGCGCGCGCTTCGGCAATGACCTTCGATCGCAACGTCCATGCTGCTTCGACAGCGGTTGCGGAGCTCCGCACTTTCAGCACCTTGACGACGCTGAACGCGTCGACGGCAAGGAGCTTCGAGAGCGAGACATCGATATCCCCCGGCACGCGCAGCGCCAAACCCACGCCGATGCGCAACAACGAATCGAGCGCGCCGTGCACGCGCGAGAGCCCGCTGCGGATTCCGTCCGCGTCGAATTCGAGCACGAGCAGATCCGCGGAGAGTCCGTTGGCGCCGAGTTCGGCCGCGAGCCAGGGCGCGAAGGCGACATCGAACAAGCTCGCGATGTCGATCGGCACGAACAGCCGCAGACCCGCGGCGGAATCCTTGCGATCGCGCAGAAATTCGAGGACGCTGCGCAACAGATGGCGATCGGCTTGCGTGACCATGCCGAGATCGCGCGCGATCGGCAGATAATCCTCACGGTGCAGCAACGACTGCGCCGATTTCGGCGGACATAGCGCCATGCGGACCTCGTATTGCCGCACCGCCGGGCCCGCGAGCGGCAACAGCGGCTGGAAGCTCAGCTGTGCGGTGCCGTGTACGTTCGGGGAACGCAGGATCGCGCGCACGAGGCGGATCTTCGGATCCTCCGCCACTTCCGCCGTCGGCAAGTGCAAATCGAATTCGCAACGCGCTCCGCCCGCAAGCTGCGCTTTCGCGCAGAGCGCGCCCGCGCGCTCGAGCATCTCCTCGAAGCTCGTCATTTGCGGATGCAAACGCACGCAGCCGATGCTCACGTGCAGGCGTACCGGCGCCGCTTCCGAAAGCCATGGCCGCGCATCGAGTCGCCGGCGCACCTCCTCGAACTGCTCCCGCACGGCAAGCTCGGCATCGCCGTGCACGAGCGCGAGATAGCGCAAATCGCGCCAGTGGCACAAGGAGCGCGAGCCGGCCATCTCGGCGGCCAAGGCGCTAGCGAGCTGCTGCGAAAGCGTGCTCGCCGCGACGAAGCCTACGCTGCGCTGCACGTCTTCGGCGTCGTCGACGGCGATGAGCGCGAGGGCCGGACAATCCTCCTGCTCCTCGCGCGCGGCGCGCAGCGCCTCTTTCGCGAAAACGTCGCGCCCGGACAAATGGCCGCGCCGCTCGCCGCGGCCCGCCGAGCCGCCCGCGGCGAGCTGGCGTGCGCGGCGCACGCGGCTTTCCACCGTCGTGACGAGATGGCGCGGCTTGACCGGCTTGGTGATGAAATCGTCGGCACCGATGCGGATCGCGTCGAAGCGTACGTCCACGTCGTGCGCGCCGGTCAAGAAGACGATCGGAAGAAAGGCATGGCCGGATTCGCGTGTCTGCTGCGCGACCTCGATCCCGTTGCGGCCGGGCATGTAGAAATCCAGCAGCATGAGGTCGGGCCGGAACTCGTCGAGCGCGGCGGGCACTTGCATC
This sequence comes from Rudaea sp., assembly GCA_035650835.1. Classification (GTDB taxonomy): domain Bacteria; phylum Pseudomonadota; class Gammaproteobacteria; order Xanthomonadales; family Rhodanobacteraceae; genus Rudaea. The sequence goes on from DASRGX010000255.1 coordinate 6,067, forward strand.
GGATCGTCGCAGACACTCGTGATCATGCCGCGGTGGCGCAGGATCGACTCGCAGAACTTCGCCTGGCCGCGATCGTCTTCGACGATCAGCACGCGGTAGCCGAGCGCGCGGCGCTGGGCCCAGAGCACGTCCAGGCAGGCGGCCAAGGCGATGGGATCGCGCTCCGTGATCACCGCGTCGGCGCCGGCGCGCTGAGCCGACTGCACGCGCGCGGCATCGCTCTCGCCGCAGAGCAGCAGGCACAGCGAGGCGTCCTTGTGTGCGGGCCGCAATCGGCGCGCCGCTTCGGTCAAACGGTGCACGTCGGTGATGAGCGTCTCGTCGACGAGCAGGGCATCGGGGCTCACCTTCTCGAGGGCGGCGAGTGCCGGCTCGCTGCCTTCGAATGGCAGGACCGTGTAGCCGAGCCTGCCGAGGCCGCCGGCAAGGCCTACGATCTCACGTGCACGGCTGCGGATGTAGAACACCTCTCGGCCGGCCGTGAGCTCGGCGGACCCCATATCCGCTTGCCCAGCCGAAGGTTGCCCCGCCGCAGCATCCAGGCGCTCGACGAGCTGGTCCATGGCTTGGCGCTGGATCACGCTCGGCTTGGCATTGCCGTCGACGAACGAGCAAAGGTAGACCGTCAGCGCGAGCGCCGGCTCGGCGATCTCCGTCGCACCGACCGCTTCCGCAGCGGTCGCGAGGCGCTCGAGATCTTCGTACATGGCGCTCGCGAGATCGACCTGCCAATCGCCGCGGCGTGTGTGGCGCCAAGCCTCGATGAATCCACGCGCACGCTGCCGCAGCAGGCTGTCGCTCGCGGCATTTGAATCGGTAGTGCGGCCGGCTCTTGCGTCCGCGCGCAAGGCTCCCTGACCGAAGTTGGGCATGGACATGGGCAGAGCTCCGTTTCCGAGTTGCCCATGGATACGCGCGTGGCTGCGAATGCCCGCCATGTGCAAGAGCCCCGCGCACGGTCGACATTTCGGGTGAATAACGGGTACGTCGCCTATGCAGACGTGTTCGGAGGCTCTCTAGCTAGAGCACGGCTTCGGCGAAATCGAAGCTCCAATCCGACAACCAACCGCTCAACACGTCGCCCTGCACGTAATGCACGCCGAGCTTGAGCAATATGCCGATATCCGCCATGCCGGCAAGACCGCTGGCAACCGCGACCTTGCCGAGGGAGCGAGCCTCGGCGAGCGCCTTGGACCAGGGCTCCCAAGCCGCATCGGCCTTGACGTTCGCATCGGCGGCGCGCGCGAACTTGACGACGCCGAACGCGTCGACCCCGAACAGCTTGGAGAGGCCCTCGACCGGCTTGCGCGCGGTCAGGGCCAGCCGCACGCCGACGCGCTGCAGCGATTCGAGTGCACCGCGCAGGCGCGCGAGCTCGCTGCGGATGCCTTCGGCGTCGAATTCGAGCACGAGCGCGTTGCTCGGCACGCCGTGAGCGCCGAGTTCGGCGGCGAGCCATGGCGCGAATGCCGGATCGAACAGGCTCGCGACTTCGATCGGTACGTACAGGCGCAGTTCCTGATCGGGCGTCCGCTTGGCGCGGACCTGTTCGAGCACGCCGCGCAGCAGGTGCCGGTCGGCATGCGCGACCATCCCGAGATCGCGCGCGATCGGCATGTAGTCGGAACGCTGTAGCAGCAACGCATGCGACGATTTCGGCGGCTTGAGCGCCATGCGCGCTTCGTATTGACCGGTCACCTGCCCGGCCAGCGGCACGAGCGGCTGATAGCTCAGTTGCGCGGTGCCGCGCACGCTCGGCGAGCGCAGGATCGCGCGCACGAGACGCACTTGCGGGTCTTCGCTCTCTTCGGTGCTCGGGACGCGCAGATCGAACTCGCAGCGTGCACCGCCGGCCTGTTGCGCGTTCACGCACAGCGTACGCGCGCGTTCGAGCGCATCCTCGACGCTGCCGATCTGCGCGTGCAGGCGCTGGCAACCGATGCTCATGTGCAACCGGATGGGCGCCGCATCGGACAGCCACGGCCGCGCTTCGAGCTTGCGCCGCAGCGTATCGAACTGCTCGCGCACGCCGAGTTCGTCGTCGCCATGTACGAGCGCGAGGAAACGCAGGTCGCCCCAGGCGCAAAGCGTGCGCGCACCGCGGATCTCGGCGGCGAGCGCGCCGGCGAGCTGCTGGTTCAGCGTGCCGGCCGAAACGAACCCGACGCTGCGCAGGACGTCTTCGAAATCGTCGATGGCCACGACCGCGAGCACGGGGCAGCGCTCCTGTTCCTCGCGGCCCGCGCGCAGCACCTCGCGCGCGAGCACGTCGCGGCCCGACAGCGTGCCGCGGCGCTCGCCGCGGCTGTCGGCTTGGCCCGCGCTGAGCTGGCGCGCCCGCCGCACGCGGCTCTCGACGGACATCACGAGGTGGCGCGGCTTGACGGGCTTGGTGATGAAATCGTCGGCGCCGATGCGGATCGCGTCGAAGCGCAAGTCGAGGTCGTGCTCGCCCGAGAGGAACACGATCGGCAGGAACGCATGGCCGGATTCGCGGATGCGCTGTGCCACTTCGATGCCGTTGCTGCCGGGCAGGTACAAGTCGAGCAGCACGAGATCCGGCTTGAATTCGTCGAGCGCTGCCGGCACGCGCAGCGGATCCTCGACCACGCTCGTGATCATGCCGCGATGGCGCAGGATCGATTCGCAGAATTTGGCCTGGCCGCGGTCGTCTTCGACGATCAGCACGCGGAAACCGAGCGCGCGCCGCTGCGCCCAGAGGCCGTCGAGGCGCGCCACGAGCGCGATCGGATCGCGTTCCGTGACGACCGCGTCGGCGCCGGCGCGCTGCGCCGAGAGCGTGCGTGTGGCGTCGGTCTCGTCGGCGAGCAGCAGGCAGAGCGACGGATCCTTGTGCGCCGGCCGCATGCGTTGGACGGCTTCGGTCAAGGCGTGGACCTCGGCGACGAATGGCTCGTCGACGAGCAGTACGTCAGGGCTCGTCTCTTCGAGAGCCGCCAGCGCAGCGTCGCGTTCGTCGAACGGCCGCACGACATATCCCTGCTTGCCGAGGCCTGCGGCGAGCCCCGGCACTTCGCGCGCGTCGCTGCGCAAATAGAATGCGTACTTATGGGCACCTTCGTCGGCCGCCGCGGCAGCGCTCGCGCGGACGTTGCGCCGGACCTCGGTCTCGCCGCTCGCCTTGGCCAAGCGCTCGATGAGCTGTTCGAGGCCTTGGCGTTGTACCGGGCTCGGCAAGGCGCCGCCGTCGACGAACGAGCACAAGTAGACGGTGAGTTCGAGGGCGGGCCCGGCGATGTCGAGCGCGCCCTGTTCTTCTGCCGTCTCGGCGAGGCGTTCGAGATCTTCGTAGATCGCGCTCGCGCGCTCCGGCTGCCACTCTTTGCCGAGCGCTTGCCGCCAGCCGTCGACGAACGCTTGCGCGCGCTGGCGCAGGGCGCGATCGCCGCTGCTCTTCGCTTCGTTTTTTTCTGGGGGTTGCGGCATCGCCGCACTCTGGTCGGACATGCGCCTACTATACCGGGCGGAAAACGTTTACGGCAGTCCATGCGCGCTGGCCTTTCGGGCGCCTTGGGGAGTAATCTCCCCGGCCCGAACGGAGCACTCGCCACGATGCCGGAAATGCGGCCCGCCTACGTCGCGGAACGGGAGGTATTCACCCCGAGCGCGCTCGTGCGCCAGGCACGCGAGGTCCTGGAAGCGCGTTTCCCGCTAATCTGGGTCGAGGGCGAAATCTCTAACTTTTCGCGACCGGTTTCCGGACATCTTTATTTCAGCCTCAAGGACGCGCAGGCGCAGGTGCGCTGCGCAATGTTCAAGCCGAAAAGCACGTGGCTGCGCTTCCGTCCCGCCGACGGCATGCGCGTGCTGGCGCGCGTCCGGGTGGGACTCTACGAAGCGCGCGGCGAGTTCCAGCTCATCGTCGAGCACATGGAGCCCGCCGGCGAAGGCGCCTTGCTGCGTGCGTTCGCCGAGCTCAAGGCGCGACTCGCCGCCGAGGGGCTGTTCGACGCCGCACGCAAGCGGCCGCTGCCGCGCCTGCCCCGCCGGATCGCGGTGATCACGTCGCCGACCGGCGCCGCGATCCGCGACGTGCTCGCCGTGATCGCGCGCCGCTTCGCGCTCGTCGAGATCGACGTCCTGCCCGTGCCCGTGCAAGGCAAGGAGGCGCCGCCGGCGATCGTGGCAATGCTCGCGGCGGCATCCGCGACGCGGCGCCACGACATCGTGCTGCTTGCGCGCGGCGGCGGTTCGCTCGAGGACTTGTGGGCGTTCAACGAGGAGATCGTCGCGCGCGCCATCCATGCGAGCGCGCTGCCCGTGGTCTCCGCGATCGGCCATGAGGTGGATTTCACGATCGCCGATTTCGTTGCCGACTTGCGCGCGGCGACACCGTCGGCCGCGGCGGAACTGCTCGTGCCCGATGCAGCCGAGCTGCTGCGTCTCGCGGAGCAGCGCCGCGACCGTCTGGCGCTGCGTCTGCGCCACGTGCTGCACGCGCTCGCCCAGCGCGCCGATCACGCATACGCTCGTCTGCGCGCCCAACATCCCGCGGCGCGGCTCGCGCGATCGCGTGAACGCCTCGCTGCGCTTGCACGCCGGCTCGAGCAAACGGGAATCGGCGCGCTCGGCGCGGCGCGCGGCCGGCTCGCACTGCTCGGCTCACGCCTGGATGCCGGCACACCATCAACGCGCATCGCGCGCTACGCCGATCGCTTGGGTCACGCCCGAGCGCGCAGCCGCACCGTGCTCGCCCATGCCCTGCATGCGCGAGCGCTGCGCCTTGCCGAACTCGCCCGTGCGCTCAACGCCACGAGCCCGCTCGCCACGCTCGATCGCGGATATGCGATCCTCACACGCGCCGCCGACGGCCATGTCGTGCGCGCTGCCGCAGAGGCCCCGCCGGGCACTCTGCTGCGTGCGCGCCTGGCCGCCGGCGAAGTCCTCGTACGCAGGGAGAACGACGATGCCGGATGATTCGTCCACGCGGCCGGAAGCAGCGCGGTGAGCCGTCACAACCCGCCACGCCGCCACCGCGAACACCATGTCACGCGCCGCATCGGGTGGCTGCGCGCGGCCGTGCTCGGTGCCAACGACGGCGTGGTCTCGACGGCCTGCCTCATCGTCGGCGTCGCGGCCGCCCACGGCGACCGCGGTGCCGTGCTCACGGCAGGCCTCGCGAGCCTCGTCGCGGGGGCGCTGTCGATGGCGGCCGGCGAATACGTGTCGGTGAGCTCGCAGCGCGATCTCGAAGAAGCCGAGACCGAAGTCGAGCGACACGAGCTCGCCACCGACGTCGCCGGCGAGCACAAGGAACTCGCGAACATCTACGTCAAGCGCGGCCTTTCGGAAGAACTTGCCGGCGAAGTCGCCAAGCAGCTCATGGCGCACGACGCGCTCGATGCGCATCTGCGCGACGAGCTCGGCATCTACGAGACGCAGAAGGCGCGACCGCTGCAGGCGGCGCTGGCGTCGGCGTTCTCGTATGCCTCCGGCGCGATCCTGCCAATCGTGCCCGTGATGCTCGTTCCCGAAACCTGGATCATCGCGATCGTGTGCGCGGCGACGCTCGTCGTACTCACCGGACTCGGCGCCGTGGCCGCACGTGCAGGCGGCGCCGACATGCGCACGGGTGCGCTGCGCGTGCTCATCTGGGGCGCATTCGCGCTCGCCGTGACGGCCGGTCTCGGCAAGCTGTTCGGCGCGGCGATCTGACCGGCGCCCGCGCCTTTTTGCCACAGCCTTGCGCTAGACTGCCTAGCGTTGCGCTGCACTTACAATCCGTCTACCTGGCTCGGGGAGAAGCCTGATGAAAGCGTCCGACCTGTTCGTGAAAGCGCTCGAGGCCGAACACGTGCATTACGTGTTCGGAATTCCCGGCGAGGAAAACCTCGATCTGCTCGAATCCCTGCGCACTTCGTCGATCAAGCTGATCCTCACCCGCCACGAGCAAGGCGCCGGCTTCATGGCCGCCACCTACGGGCGCCTCACGGGCAAGGCCGGCGTATGCCTCTCGACGCTCGGCCCCGGTGCGACGAACTTCGTGACTGCCGCCGCCTACGCGCAATTGGGCGGCATGCCGATGCTCATGATCACGGGCCAGAAGCCGATCAAGATATCGAAGCAAGGGCATTTCCAGATCGTCGATGTCGTCGACATGATGAAGCCGCTGACCAAATACACGCGGCAGATCGTCTCGGCCGACAACATCCCGGCACGCGTGCGCGAAGCGTTCCGCCGCGCCGAGGAAGAGCGCCCCGGCGCAACGCATCTGGAATTGCCCGAGGACATCGCGCACGACGATACCGACGCGATCCTCATCAAGGCGAGCTACCACCGCCGCCCGGTGGCCGACGAAAAAGCGCTCGTGCACGCCGCCGAGGCCATACTCGAATCGAAGCATCCGCTGCTCATGATCGGCGCCGCGGCAAACCGCAAGCTGTGCAGCAAGATGCTGCGCGAATTCGTCGACAAGACCGGCATTCCGTTCTTCACGACGCAGATGGGCAAGGGCGTCATCGACGAGACGCATCCGCTGTGGCTCGGCAACGCCGCACTTTCCGACGGCGATTTCGTCCACCGCGCGATCGAGAACGCCGATTGCATCATCAACGTCGGGCACGACGTCATCGAAAAGCCGCCGTTCTTCATGCGCAAGGGCCTGCGCACGGTCATCCACGTCAATTTCGCAAGCGCCGAAGTCGACACGGTGTACTTCCCGCAGATCGAACTCGTCGGCGACATCGCCAATTCGGTGTGGCGGCTCAAAGAGGTGATCAGCCCGCGTACACATTGGGATTTTTCCTATTTTTCCAACGTGCGCAAACACCTCGACGCGCACCTCGCAGAAGGCAAGGACGACGCACGCTGGCCGATCTACCCGCAACGGCTCGTCGCCGACGTGCGCAAGGTCATGCCGAAGAACGGCATCTTGTGCCTCGACAACGGCATGTACAAGATCTGGTTCGCGCGCTACTACCGCTGCCATGAGCCGAACACGCTGCTGCTCGACAACGCGCTCGCCACGATGGGCGCCGGCCTGCCCTCCGCGATCGCCGCGAAGATCGTGCACCACGACCGCAAGGTCGTCGCGGTCGCCGGCGACGGCGGCTTCATGATGAACTCGCAGGAAATCGAAACCGCCGTGCGTCTGAAGCTCGATATCGTCGTCCTGCTGCTGCGCGACAACGCCTACGGCATGATCAAGTGGAAGCAGGCGAACATGAAATTCGAAGCCTTCGGCATGGACATGGGCAACCCCGATTTCGTCGCCTACGCCGAAAGCTACGGCGCCCACGGTCACCGCCCGGCGTCGTGCGCCGAGTTCGCGCCGCTGCTCAAGAAGTGCCTCGACACCCCCGGCGTGCACCTGATCGACGTGCCGATCGACTATTCGGACAACGATCGGATTTTGAATCGGGAGATTCGGGAGTTGTCGGCGAAGGTGTGACGGGCTCTCACGTAGGATGGGTTGAGCGCAGCGAAACCCATCACGCAATCGGATAGAGCCGATGGGTTTCGCTTTGCTCAACCCATCCTACTGCGGATTCCATCTTTTCGCCGAAATAACGAACGGGCTGTCAGAGGGACAATAGTTCGATGAATCCGCTCAGTCAGCTATTCGCCTTGCTCGCCGCCGCGATCCACGTGCTGATCTTCTGCATGGAAAGCGTGTGGTTCATGCGGCCCGCCGTGCACAAGCGATTCGGCGCGGCGACACCAGCGGATGCCGAAGCGCGCCGGCTGTTCGCTTTCAACCAGGGCTTCTACAACCTGTTTCTTGCCAGCGGAATTTTCACGGGCCTGGCGCTGCTGCATCTCGGCGGCAATGCGGTCGTTGCGCAGACCCTCGTGTTGTTCAACTGCGCGTGCATGATCGGGGCAGGCATCGTGTTGTTCGTCTCTGCGGGGCGCCGGATGCTGCGCGCGGCGACTATACAAGCCGTGTTTCCGTTAGTGGCTTGGATATCCTGGGCAATGCAGTAGCGCACGACGCGATTCCTCGGCGATCGCGTTCTGCCTGCGACGCTTTTGCGCTCGATCGTCGCTAGCCGCTACACTCGTCGCCGAACCCAGACGCGCTCGGGAACCCATGCACCTCCAGACCTTGCTCGCTTTCGCCGCCGTCGCCGCCATGGCGATCCTGAGTCCCGGCCCGGCCGTGCTGCTGTCGCTGCGCAACGGCGCGACTTTGGGTGCACGCTCGGTCGCGTGGTCGGCGTTGGGCAACATCTCCGGCGTGACCTGCCTTTCGGCCGCGGCGATGCTGGGGCTCGGCGTGGTGCTCAAATCGTCGGTGCTGCTGTTCGGCATCGTGAAGCTCGCCGGAGCGGCGTATCTGTTCTATGTCGGCTGGCGTCATTTGCGCGGTCAGGCCGTCCTCGTCGCCGAAACGGACCCGCAGCGCCGCGCGGCAGCGCCGCGAGCAGCGGCGCTTTATCGTGAAGGTTTTTTGATTGCGGCGACGAATCCGAAAGCCGTGCTGTTCTTCACGGCGCTGTTTCCGCAATTCGTCGATGCGACGCAGCCCGTGATGCCGCAGTTCCTGATCCTGACGGGCGTCTTCGTGGCGATTTCCTACATCGCGCACTTGGGCTATGCGACGGTCGCCGCGCGCGCGAAAGGCGTGCTCGTCGGGCCGTTCTTCGCGAAGTGGCTGAACCGCATCGTCGGCACGGCGTTCATGACGTTCGGCGCCCTGTTGCTGACGCTGCGGCGGCAGTCGGTGTGACGGCGCCCGGCGCGAACATCGCTTTTGCGCAAGCCTGCACGATGAAATAGAACACGCCGAACGCGATGCTCATCTGCGGCGGCTGCGCGTTCGGGTCGGGATGCCCCGACATCGACAGCGAAGCGACGAACTCGGGCGTCAGACCGAACGCCGGCGGCGGCAGTTTGTTGACGAGCACCACGCCGGCCGCGAACGCACCGAGCGAAACCAGCCACAGCGATTTCGCACGCTGCGTCTCCACGGCGGCAGCGGCGGGCTCGGCGACGATGACGTGGGCGAACCGGCTCGTGAACAACCACAGGAACGACAGCACGGGCGCGAGCGTCTGCGTGGAAAACGCAAGGGCGCCGATCGGCAGTAGATAGAGCGCCGTCAGCGCGCCGAGGATCACCGCGCGCTTGCGCAGACGGTCCTCGCGCTTGCCGAGCGCGACGCTGTACAGCGCGCTCGCGTGCATGACCATGAACTCGACGACGAGCGCGATGAGCAGCGCCCGCACCCACTCGACGCCGAGCAGCGACGGAGCGACCCACGCGATCGCGTAGGTGATCGCCGTGATCGTATCGGGCACGGCGGCCGACAGGCGCGCAAGAGCGTTCGGCATGGACACAGTATGCCATCGTGCTCGGCGGCGGAGGCCGGCGCACCGCGTGAACTGCTTGCCTGACCGGGAAACGCGGCCGATACTACGCCGCGGGGGTTGCGCAGCACATCACTCGGGAGCGGAACATGATCTGTCTTCGCCTGTCGCAGGTGTATCGCATCGTGCTCGCTGCAAGCGCGTTGTCGTGGGGAGTCGCGGGTTGGGCCGGCGGAACCGATGTCGCGATCACGAAAACCGATGGCGTGACGACAGCGACGCCGGGCGGATCGGTGACGTATACGATCACGGCGTCGAATCCAACCGCATTGGCTGCTTCGGGCGCCCTGGTCGCAGACACGTTTCCGGCCGCGCTGACTTGCACGTGGACCTGCGTCGGCGCCGGCGGCGGCACGTGTACGGCGTCAGGCAGCGGCAACATCAACGACACGACGAATCTGCCCGCCGGCGCCAGCGTGACCTACACGGCGTCGTGCGCAATCTCCGCGGCAGCGACGGGCTCGCTCAGCAACACCGCCACCGTGACCTTGGCGGGCGATCCCAACACGGCCAACAATTCGGCGACCGACACCGATACGCTGACACCGCAGGCCGATCTGGCGATCACCAAAACCGACGGCGTGACGACCGCGACGCCAGGCGGTTCTGTCACATACACGATCACGGCATCGAATGCCGGACCGAGCAACGCGCCGGGCGCGACCGTCGCCGACACATTTCCGGCCTCGCTGACCTGCACCTGGACCTGCGTCGG
>DASRGX010000256.1:0-12976 GCA_035650835.1 Rudaea sp.
AATCCTCGATCGGAGCGCCGGATTCGTCGGCCAGACCGTAGTGGAAACTGACCACCTTGTTGTTGTCGATGTTCATCACGTCCTCAGAGCACGGGTGCGAGCCGCGCATGGTAGCGGTTTTCGCCCGTCGACGCAGGCCGATTGACAGCGTGCGCGGTTTGACGCAACTTTGTATACCGATGCGCCCGTTGCCCGCCCACGGCTTGCGTTTCGGCCTCGCCGCCTTGCTCCTCTCGCTCGGCGCGTGCTCGATGCACCCGAGACCCACGCCGCCGCCGGCATTCCACGTGCAAGCGCATCATCCTGGCGACATCAATCCGAACGACATCCTGTTCCGCGCCATCGCGCTCGTCGGAACGCCGTATCGCTACGGCGGCAACACGCCAGAGAGCGGCTTCGATTGCAGCGGTCTCGTCGCCTACGTGTTCCGCGACGTCGCCGGCATCGACCTGCCCCGCACCGCCGCCGAGATGAGCGAGATCGATGCGCCTTCGATCGCCCGCCGCGACCTCGAATCGGGCGATCTCGTATTCTTCGGCAGCGCCCACCACGCAAGTCACGTCGGCATCTATGTCGGCAAGGGGCGGTTCGTGCACGCGCCCAACACGGGCGGCACGGTGCGCATGGACGATCTCGATGCGCCGTACTGGAACGAGCACTACGAAGGCGCGCGCCGCGTGTTGCTCTGAACCTCGCGAGCTTCTTCGGTTGCGGCAGAAGCTACTTCCCCGCCGACGTCGGCTCCGTGCGCAGATTGTCGAGCACCGGCGTAGTCGGCCGCTGGATCACGAGGAAATCGTTGCCGGCCGTACGATGGCAGCCCGTGCAGGCTGCCGAAAGGCCGTCGTAAGCTTTCTCGAACTCGGCGCTGCTACCGTGGTCGATCGCGTCGCGCAACGCCGTGATCGGTGCCTTCGTCATGGCTGGCAGGATGTCGGCGAGACGCTGCGGCTGGAAGATCGCATGGTCGGGGTTCTGCTCGACGACCGCATCGAACGCTTCCTTGAGCTCCTGCAGCTCGAACGCGGCGAGCGTCCAGTTCTTCGCTCGCGCGGCGTACCAGAGCCGTGCATGGCGAATCTGAATCCCGAGCATCTGTTCGCCGAGTTCGGGATGGAACGCCGACTTCTTGAGCGCTTCGATTTCCTTCCTGAGCGCGGCGATCTCGGCCTTGTCGTCCTGCTTTGGCGTCGCTGCAGGCAAGCTCAGACTGGCCATGGCGACTCCGATCGTCAGCACCGCGCCGGCGGCCACGATGATGCGCCTGTTCATAGGACGAGCTCCAGATGCGAATGGGAACGATTCGCATAGAGTGCCTCAAATCGGCACCCGATGATAGGGGCGCAATCGTTTCGGGACTCTCAGGCCAGATCCGCGTTGTCGGCACGCGGCCGCGGCGCCGCGACGCCGGACCGTTCCGCCATCTCGGCACGGAATTCGCCGAGCTCGCGGAGCAGCGTCTCGATGTTCACCTCGTTCTTCAAGTTCACCTTGAAGTCGGACTCCGCGCGGGCGCGATCCTTGCGCGACTGCCGGTTCTGGCTCATCACGATCAGAGGTCCCTGCAGGCCGACCATGATGCCGAGCGCCAGGTTGAAGAACTGATAGGGATAGGGATCGGGCGGCGACGTCAGGATCCACGTGGTGTTCACTGCGCACCAGAGCGCCGTGAGCGCGATCAAAAAACCGATGAACCACCAGCTTCCGTTGAGCTCGGCCACGACGTCGGCGAGGTGATCGCTCCAGGACAGGTTCTTCTCGAATTCCTCGTCCACGTTCTTCGCCGCGCGCGCCGAGAGCAACGTGTTGGTCTGGCGCAGGTGCTCGCTCATCGTGCGCAGGAGTGCCATCGCGGCGCGCGGCCGCTTTTCGAGGTACTGCGCGAGCGTGCCGTGCTTGAGTTCGAGCAGCACGGTGTCGGTGGTGGCGAGCGCGCAGGCGCTGCGCGGCTTTTCGTCGAACAGCGCGAGCTCGCCGAAATATTCGCCGCGCGCGATGTCCTTGAGCGAAATGCGCCGGGAATCCTCGCCCGGCAGGTAGATGTTCACGTCCCCGCTCGCGACGATGTACATCGCGTTGCCGGCGTCGCCCTGGTTGAAGATCGCGCTGCCGGCGCGGAACGAGCGCGTCTCGAGCGTCGCCGAGAGCGCCGCCAGGTCTTCGTCGGCGAGGCCCTCGAACATCGGTATCGAACGCAGCAGCGCCACGGCGTCCATGGTCGGCTCCCGAAGGGTCGCTTAGAGCCTAGCGCGCGCAGGCGGCGCGATCCAGCGCCGCCGCGAATTCTAGTCCGCCGGCACGGGTTCCGGTGTGGCCCGACCGAAGCGCTGTCCCTTGGCTTCCGGACCCAAGGCCGTGACGATCGCCAGCAGCACGGCGACCGCGGCGATGAACACGGCCATCGTGACGCCGTATTGGCGGTCGTTGTGCTCGGCGAGGTAGGGCAGCACCCAGATGGCCGGCGAAGAGATGAGATTGCCGATCTGGTACGTGAATCCCGGCAGCGTCGCGCGCACCGCGTCCGGCGAGAGCTCGTTCAAGTGCACGGGCACGATGCCCCAAGCGCCCTGCACCATGAACTGGATCGCGAACGCGCCGAGGCCGAGCAGCACGGGCGTGCTGCTGAAAGCCCAGAGCTTGAGCACGGGCAGGGCGAGCAGCGCAGCCAGCACGATCGCCCGCTTGCGGCCGATGCGCTCGGAATAGACGCCGAAGAAGATGCCGCCGCAGATCGCCCCCACGTTGCCGACGATCGTGAGCAGACTCGTCGTGTGCGTGTCGAAGCCGTGCTCGACTTGCAGGAACGTCGGATACACGTCCTGCGAGCCGTGGCTGAAGAAGTTGAACAAGGTCATGAGGACGATCATGAACACCGCGCGTCCCCAGAATCCGCGCATCGCGGCCAAGCCCGTGCGCTCGGCGACGGGGCGCGTGCGTACCTCCTCCCACACGGGCGATTCCGGCACGTGCGCGCGGATGTAGAGCACGAGCAGCGCCGGCAAGGTGCCGACGACGAACATGCCGCGCCAGCCGATGTGGTCGAACAACAGACCGAACAGCGCCGCCGCCAGCAGGTTCCCGCAGGCGTAGCCCTCCTGCAGCAGGCCCGAGACGAAGCCGCGCGTGCCGGCGGGGATCGATTCCATGGTCAGCGATGCGCCGAGGCCCCACTCGCCTCCCATCGCGAAGCCGAACAAGGTGCGCAGCACGAGCAGCACGCCGAGCGACGGCGCGAACGCGGAGGCGAGCTCGAACAGCGAGAACAGCGCGACGTCGATCATGAGCATCGGGCGCCGGCCGTAGCGGTCGGCGAGCAAGCCGAACACGAACGCGCCGAAAGGCCGCGCCGCGAGCGTGAGCACGACCGCGACGAATACCTCGTCGCGGGCGACGTTGAATTCGGCGGCGATCGACTTGATCGCGAACGTGAGCACGAAGTAGTCGAACGCGTCGAGCGTCCAGCCCAGGAAGCTTGCCGTGACCACCTTGCGCTGCACGGAATTCATCGCGCGCAGTTCCGACCAGATCGCCATGCCCCCTCCCTTCTTCGTCGCGCCGCTATGCCGTCTGCATCGCCAGCAGCCGCTCTCCGCGCCGGCGCATGCGCGCGACGAGCATCTCGCGCCGCCGCGCGAGCTTCGCCGCCAGCGCGACGCGGTCCGCGGCCGTCGCCGCCTCGCCGAGCGAGCGCCGATACTCACAGAAATCCGTATACGCCTGCAACACGTGGCGCTGGCGCCTGAGCAGGAGCTCGAGCACGATCGCATCGTCGAGCAGGCCGACCACTTCGATGTCGTCGGGGATGAGGTCCTCGGGATCGCTGAAATAGACCAGCGTTTCGAGCACGCGCGTGCGCTCCGGGCGCGGCAGCGACCAGGCTTCGTCTTCGAGCATGAGGATGAGGCGCTGCACGACGACGACGCGCTTGCGCACGTAGGCGGGCGCGCTGCCGATCGGCAGGGTGTCGAGCGCATGCTTGGCAGCGGCGAGCACGTCGCTTTCGTCGGCATCGAGCGCAAGATGATGCGAGCGCGCCAGCGCATGCAGGAAGCGCTCGATGTCGGCGGGTTCCAATTCGAGGGTGATGCGCATTAAAGTTCCGTGTCTTGCGCGGGCCGCTGCAACCGGATTGCAATGTGCCGCCGCTAAACCGTACGAAAATAGCACAGGAACTCATCGAATGAACAAACGTCTGCACCGCGGCGCGATCCTGCTGGTCGCGCTCGCCCTCGCCGTCGGTGTCGCTGCGCACGGGGCCGTTCCGAACGCGCCTGCGCATGGCGCCGCGGCGAAGCCTGCGCGCCGCGTGATCGTCTTCGTCTGGGACGGCATGCGGCCCGACGCGATCAGCGAAACCGACACGCCGCGGCTCGCCGCGCTCGCCAAGCGCGGCACGTTCTTCGCCGACAACCATTCGAGCTATCCGACCTTCACGATGATGAACGCCGCGGCATTCGCCACGGGCGCGTTCTCGGGCGACTCGGGTTTCTTCGGCAATTCGCTCTACCGTCCCGGTGCGCCGGCGCGCGATGCGCAAGGGCAGGAAATCGATCTCAACGACCCGGTCTTCACCGAGGACTACGGGATACTCAAGCAGCTCGACGCCAACCAGGACGAACACCTATTCCTGATCGGCACGCTGTTCCAGGCCGCGCAGAAAGCGGGGCTCACGACGGTCGCCGTCGGCAAGTCCGGCCCGGCGTTCCTGCAGGACTACAAGACCGGCAGCCTGGTGCTCGACGAGAAGAGCGCGTTCCCGCTAGCGTTCGCGCGCGAGCTCGCCGCGGCGCACATCGCGCTGCCGCTGACCGCGCCGTTCGCCTACCGCGGCGGCGAGCTCAAGCTCGCCGAGGACAACGGCGACCCCACGTTCCAGCCGCCGCCCGCACGCCTCGCCGACCACGTCACGCCGAACCCCGACGACCGCAGCGGCTCGCCGCCTGCCGCGGCGAACCGCTATCTGATGTCCGTCTTTCTCGACTACATCCTGCCGCGCAAGCATCCGGACCTCTCGGTCGTGTGGCTGCGCAATCCGGACAGCACCGAGCATCCGTACGGCGTCGGCTCGCCGAATTTCCACACGGCCCTCAAGGCGCAGGACGAGCTTCTCGGCAAGCTCGAGGACAAGCTCGCCGAGCTCGGCCTTGCCGACACGACGGACCTCATCGTCGTCTCGGACCACGGCCACAGCAACGTTTCCGGCCCCCTCGACCTTTTCCCGCCGCGCAAAGTGGAAAATGGTAAAATGGGAGAAATAGACCGCGAGCACGGCTATGCCGTTTCGGGCGACATCCGCCTCGCCGATGCGCTGAGCGCCGCCGGCATCCGCGCCTACGACGGCGGCGGCTGCATGTACGATCCGGTCATGTCGGGCATTCTCGCCGACGGCCGCCAGCTCCATGCCGACCGGCCCGTCCAGGGCGATGCATGCCCCGACAGCCGTCTCCATAGCTACACGACGCCCGATTACGAGCTCCTGCATCCGTTTCTGCCGCGCGAGGCGTTCGTGGTGGCCAGCAACGGTGGCAGCGATTACCTCTACCAGCCCGATCACGATCCCGAGCGCATCCGCAAGGCCGTGCGATTCCTGCAGAGCCACGAGGAGTTCGGCGCAATCTTCGTCGACGCGCGCTACGGCGACATCCCGGGCACTCTGCCGCTGTCGCGCGTGCGCCTGGAGAACGCGGAAGGCCGCAATCCCGACATCGTAGTCGGCTACACCTTCGACGAGAATGCGATGATCCAGGGCTTTCCCGGCATCGAGTTCGAAGGCGTGTCGGGCGCGACGAACCACGGTATGCACGGCAGCTTCAGTCCGCGCGACGTGCACAATACGCTGATCGCCGCCGGCCCCGATTTCGCCGAGCATTTCACCGACACGCTGCCGTCCGGCAACGTCGACGTGGCGCCCACGATCGCGCGGCTGTTCGGCTTCGCCCTGCCGAAAGCCGATGGACGTCCGCTGCTGGAAGCGCTGCGCGGCGCCGCGCACGTCGATGCGAAGGTCTACACGGTGAGGCCGCACACGATTGCGGCGGCGGCCCCGGCGACGGGGCTCGCGATCGTTTCGCCGATCGGAGCGGAGACGGGCAAGTCGTCGTACAGCATCGACCTTGCCGTCAAGGAACTCGGCTACGGCCACGACGTATACACGTATTTCGACTGGGCGAAGGCGGTCAGGAACTGAGGCGAGCCCCCATGCTTCCATGCAACGAGGACCTATCGAGAACGAGTAAGCAAGTTCGTCAGCTGATGCAACGGGTCGTCTCCATAGCCGACGAGGTATACCGTGCCCGTAGGCGTCGCTATCTTTATTTGTACCGAGCCGCCTGCCGTAACGTGCTCCCAAAGCAGCGTGACAGGTGTACCAGGAGGCATTCGCCCGATCACCCCTTCGTAACGGGACTCACATGGCCGCCCTGCAGACGGATATAGACATTTCGCGTCCGTACTGCCGCTGAAGAACCCTGGACCTAGATCGCAATGTTCTACTAAGACTTCCTGGCTCAGCTGGAAATGGCCACGAAGGTCTTCAGGAAGCGGTTTGTAATATCCGAAGATGCATCCGGATAACGATACGAGGGCGAAGCACGACATACCAATTCGTAGAAGTGTGCTCAATTGCATGTCCCAAACTTAATTTTTTTTTCGATACGCACGACGATCTAACGCTCCGCCAGAGCGCTTTGCGCGATACCGCAGCCGACGGATGAGCTGCATCGATATTGTCGACAAGCCGCATGCGCGCTGGCGTCGCGGCCGCCTTTCATGTAGACTGTGCAGCGCTTCGCACCTGGGGAACATGCCACGGTGCGTTTCTTGCGTCGCCCTCCGTTTTTCCCTTACGGCCGATCGCTCCGCTCCTGGCGGGCTGCTGGCCTGCACCACTCGGCATCGACGCACCAAGCCGCCCGCGCAAGCGAGCGGATTTCTGCCCTGCGCGCGGTTTGCTGGGAACGCTCCGGGTTTTCATTCGTTCCGATCTTCGCGATCGGAGCCGCGCATGCGTGCGCGATTTTTGGAGCTAAACAAAATGTCGTTCGATTCACTCGGGCTTTCGCCCGCACTGCTGCGCGCGCTCGCCGAGCAGGGCTATGCAACACCGACGCCGATCCAGGCCGCTGCAATTCCGGTCGCGCTCGCCGGCCGCGATCTGCTCGCCGGCGCGCAGACCGGCACCGGCAAGACCGCCGCTTTCGCACTGCCGCTGCTCGAGCGCTTGTTCGCACAGAGCGAGCGCGCCGCCGGCACCAAGCGCAAGCCGCGCGCGCTGATCCTGACGCCCACGCGCGAGCTCGCCGCGCAGGTGTTCGAGAGCGTGCGCGGTTACGCCAAGCACCTGCGCGTAAGCGGAGCGACGATCTTCGGCGGCGTCGGCATGGGCCCGCAAATCGATGCGCTGCGCCGCGGCGTGGAGATCCTCGTCGCGACGCCGGGCCGCCTCATCGACCACATGGAGCGTCGCAGCGCCGACCTCTCGGGCATCGAGATGCTCGTGCTCGACGAAGCCGACCGCATGCTCGACATGGGCTTCCTGCCGTCGATTCGGCGCATCTTGGGCGCGCTGCCCAAGAACCGGCAGACGCTGCTCTTCTCGGCGACGTTCGCCGACGAGATCAAGGCGCTCGCCGCACAGTTCATGCGCGAGCCGGCGGAAATCCAGGTCGCTGCGCGCAACAGCGTGGCCGCCACGGTGACCCATCGCGTGCACCCGGTCGAGGCCGATCGCAAGCGCGAGCTCTTGCTGCACCTGCTTGCAGCCGACAGCCGCCGCCAGACGCTCGTCTTCAGTCGCACCAAGCACGGCGCCGACAAACTCAGCAAATTCCTCGAGAAATCGGGCCTGTCGTCGGCGGCGATCCACGGCAACAAGAGTCAAGGCGCACGTACGCGGGCGCTCAAAGAGTTCAAGAATGGAAAAATCACCGTGTTGGTCGCGACCGACATCGCCGCGCGCGGGCTCGACATCGACCAGCTGCCGATCGTCGTTAACTACGACCTGCCGATGGTCGCCGAAGACTACGTGCACCGCATCGGCCGGACCGGCCGCGCCGGCGCCGAGGGGCTCGCGGTGTCGCTCGTCGCGCACGAGGAAGCGCGCCTGCTGCGCGACATCCGCCGCCTGCTCAAGCAGGACATCGCCGTCGAACAGGTCGCCGGTTTCGAGCCGTCGCGGGCACTGAACCTCGACGCTCCGGGCGCGCCGCGCCCCGGACCGCGCAAGCCCGCGCATGCGCGCCGTCCTCACCCGCAACCCGGCAGCAAGCCGCACGCCGCCGGCAACAACCAGCAGCGGCGCTGGCGCGGGCGCGACGCGCGCAAGGCGTAAACCGCCGCCGGCATCCGCCTACATCGCGGATGCCGGAACCTCGAGCGCTGCGACGCAGGTGCGGAGCCTGGGCCCGACATAACAATGCGAGCCCACGGCCGTCAGGCCCGCATGTGTAAATGTGGACAAGTACCACTTCGGCGAGCGCGCGATGAAGCCTTGCTTGTCGCCGCCGGGCGCATCGGCCGCAGTGAAAAGCTCGAGGAACGCCACGCCGTCCAACATCTCGACGATGCCCCGAAGGCCGCGGCGCAGTTCCGGCGATCGCACGTAATGCATCACGTCGGCGCAGACGACGAGGTCGAACGTGCGGTCGAAGCGCAGCTCGCCGAGCTGGCCGAAGCTCGCTTGGCGGATGTTGCGCGAGCGGCCGTAGCGCGCCACGACGTACTCGCTGCTGTCGAGACCGAGATATTCGGCCTTGGGACGCATCCGCCGCAACGGTGCGCGCCACGGCGCCTCGCCGCAGCCGACGTCGAGCACGTCGCGCACCTCGCGTCCGAGGTAGTACTCGGCCGCCGACACCGCCAACGCAACTTTGCGCTCAAGCTCGAGCGGCGAACCGACCGCATGCCGGCGGTCGCGATACCATTTGTCGAAATACGTGCGGTCGTATACTTTTTTGCGCCGCGGGGGTGCCGTTCTCATCAGCGCAGAGCGGCGTTGATCTTCGCGAGCGCAGCGCTGCCTGGGCTCAAGTCGGCGGCGGCAAGGCGGTTGAGCGGCGCGGGGGTGGTCTTGAAGTGCTCGTGCAGGTCCTGCGCGTCGGGGTCGACGTAGAGCAGGCCCGTGACGACCTCGCCCTTGGCCTGGCGCTCGTGCAGGTAGTTCATCGCCGCGACGCGGTCGTGCGGATCGTAGCTCGCGGCGAGCTTTCGCAGCCGCAGCACGCTGCCGTCGTGTTGGGTCACGTCGACGAGCTCGCCTTCGGCGTAGTCGACGACGATCTCGGCGCGCACGTCGATGAAATCGAGGCGGTTCGCCGCTTCGTTGTGCTCGCGCACGTACTCGTAGCTTTTCGTGCTGCCGGCATGATTGTTGAACGCGACGCACGGGCTGACCACGTCAATGAACGCGGCGCCGCGGTGCTTGATGGCCGCCTTGATGATCGGCACGAGCTGCTTCTTGTCGCCAGAAAAACCGCGGGCGACGAAGCTCGCGCCGAGCTGGAGCGCGAGGCCGACCATGTCGAGTGGACTGTCGGTGTTGGTCACGCCCTTCTTCGATTGCGAGCCGAGGTCCGCCGTCGCCGAGAACTGGCCTTTCGTGAGGCCGTAGACGCCGTTGTTCTCGACGATGTAGGTCATGTTCACGCCGCGGCGGATCGCATGCACGAATTGGCCGATGCCAATCGAGGCCGAATCGCCGTCGCCCGAGACACCGAGATAGATGAGCTCGCGATTCGCGAGATTCGCGCCGGTCAACACCGACGGCATGCGTCCGTGCACGGTGTTGAACCCGTGCGACTGGCCGAGGAAATAGTCGGGCGTTTTCGAGCTGCAGCCGATGCCCGACAGCTTCGCGACGCGGTGCGGCTCGATGTCGAGCTCCCAGCACGCCTGGATGATCGCGGCCGAGATCGAGTCGTGCCCGCACCCGGCGCACAATGTGGAAATTTTCCCTTCGTAGTCGCGGCGCGTGAAGCCGATCGCGTTGCAACCGAGCGTGGGATGATGGAGTTTCGGTTTGGCGATATAGGTCATTGCACGATTCCGGAATCGCGGCGGGCCGTCGCGAGCTCGTTCCACGCGTAACCGGCGAGCCCGACGGCGAACATGAGGCCCGCTGCCGGCCAGAGCACGCGTAGCGGCGGGAACTCGCTGAATGCGTTCGGCGTGAGCAGCAGGAACAAGTGACAACCGATGACGGCGGCCTCGCCGCCCAGCGCAAGCAGCGCCCAAACGTTCTTGCGGTGCGCCCATAGCATCACGCAGGCGGCGAGCACGACGAACGAGGTCAACCACGACGCAATGTTGGCGAAATCGAGGGGAAACCCGTTCACGGCACGCTCCTCACGCCACCTTGCCGCTGTCGATGCGCACCACGTTCATGGCCTGCAGGCGTTCGGCGATCTTGCCGGCGATGAACCGCGCGGTGATCGGCGTGCCGTCGTAATGCAGGACGGGCACGAGCTTGGCCGGGTCGATGCCGAACTCGTTAACGACGAGACTGCGCAGTTGACCGTCGCGGTTCTGCTCGACGATGAATACCTTGTCGTGCGCGGCGATGAAATCGGCGACCGCGTCGGCGAACGGGAAGCCCCGCACGCGCAACGTGTCGAGGTGCAGACCCTCATCCTCGAGTGCGGCGATCGCCTCCGCCATCGCCGGGCTCGTCGAGCCGTAGTAGATCGCTCCGTAGCGCGTCTTCTGTTTCGCTTCGCGCACGAGCGGCGCCGGCACCAGCGCCTTGGCGCTCTCGAACTTCTTGAGCAGGCGCTGCATGTTGTAGATGTAGTCCGGACCGCGCTCCGAGTAGCGTGCGTACGGATCCCGCGAGGTGCCGCGCGTGAAGTAAGCGCCCTTGTTCGGGTGCGTGCCGGGGTAGGTGCGGTACGGGATGCCGTCGCCGTCGACGTCCTTGTAGCGGCCGAAATCGCGGCCCGCCTCGAGCTCTTCCGCGGTCATGACCTTGCCGCGGTCGTACTGTCGCGCGTCGTCCCAGGCGAACGGTGCGCAAAGGCGCTGGTTCATGCCGATGTCGAGATCGGTGAGCACGAAGATCGGCGTTTGCAGGCGGTCGGCGAGATCGAGCGCGAGCGCCGAAAACTCGAAGCACTCGTGCGGATCCTCGGGAAACAGCAGCACATGTTTCGTGTCGCCATGCGAGGCGTAGGCGCAGGCGAGCACGTCGGACTGCTGCGTGCGCGTCGGCATGCCCGTCGACGGACCGCCGCGCTGCACGTCGATGATGGTGACCGGGATCTCGGCGAAGTACGCGAGCCCGATGAACTCGTTCATGAGCGAGATGCCGGGACCCGAGGTCGTCGTGAACGCGCGTGCACCGTTCCAACCCGCGCCGACGACCATGCCGATCGAGGCGATCTCGTCCTCGGCCTGCACGATCGCGAACTTGTTGGTGCCGGTTTCGGCGTCGACGCGGAACTTCATGCAGTATTTCTGGAAGGCCTCCGCGAGCGAGGAGGATGGCGTGATCGGATACCACGCGCAAACGGTCGCGCCGCCGTACACGCAGCCGAGCGCCGCCGCGCTGTTGCCGTCGACGAAGATGCGCTCACCCACCGCATCCGCACGCCGCACGCGCAGGCCAATCGGATGCTTCAAATGCTGCATCGCGTAATCGCGGCCCAAGTGCAGCGCCTTGACGTTCGAGTCGAGCAGCTTCTCCTTGCCTTTGTATTGCTCGGCAAACAGCTTCTCGATGACGGCCGGGTCGAGCTCGATCAGCGCCGACAGCGCGCCGACGTACATGATGTTCTTGAACAGCTGGCGCTGGCGTGCGTCGGCGTACGTGCGGTTGCAGATCGCCGTGAGCGGCATGCCGATGATTTCGATATCGTCGCGGAATTTCGCAGGCGGCAGCGGGCGCGTCGAATCGTAGAACAGATACCCGCCGGGCTCGATCTCCTTGACGTCCGCGTCCCAGGTCTGCGGATTCATCGCGACCATGAGATCGATGCCGCCGCGCCGGCCGAGCCAGCCCCGTTCGGTGACGCGCACTTCGTACCACGTCGGCAAGCCCTGGATGTTCGACGGGAAGATGTTGCGCGGGCTCACCGGCACGCCCATGCGCAGGATCGCCTTGGCGAAAAGCTCGTTCGCCGACGCCGAACCCGAGCCGTTGACGTTGGCGAACTTGACGACGAAGTCGTTGGTGGCTTCGATGGGTTTCATGCCGGAAATGCCGGGATTCGGGAATCGGGATTGGGGATTGGGAAGAGCGACGGCGCTCGGGCAACGGCAACCGGCTTGGCCGAATCCCGAATCCCGATTCCCCACTCCCGGCGCTTCATGCCGCCGTCCTCTGCGCCGCGTGCTTGTGGCATCCCGGGCCGGCGTGCGTCATCTCGAGCAGGAACTTGCGCATGTCCCAGGCGCCCGTCGGGCAGCGCTCGGCGCAGAGGCCGCAATGCAGGCATACGTCCTCGTCCTTGATCATGACGCGGCCCGTCTTGAGCAGGTCCGAGACGTAGAGCGACTGCGTGAGGTTGAGCGCCGGCGCGGTCAACCGCGTGCGCAGTTCGGCTTCGTCGCCGTTCGGCACGAAGCTGATGCAGTCCATCGGGCAGATGTCGACGCAAGCGTCGCACTCGATGCACACGTCCTTCGTGAACACGGTCTCGACGTCGCAATTGAGGCAGCGCTGCGCCTCGGCGAACGCCGTGGCCGCATCGAAACCGAGCTCGACTTCCACTTTGATACTTTTCAGCGTTTTCTCTTTTTCCCGCCACGGCACCGCATAGCGCATGTCGTTCGAGACGTCGTTGTCGTAGCTCCACTCGTGGATGCCCATCTTCTGCGAGATGAGGCTCACGGCGGGCTCGGGCCGGTGGCGGATGTCCTCGCCCGACAGCATCTTGTCGATCGATACGGCCGCCTCGTGGCCGTGCGCGACGGCCCAGATGATGTTCTTCGGGCCGAACGCCGCATCGCCGCCGAAGAACACCTTCGCGTGCGTCGACTGCAT
>DASRGX010000257.1:0-3187 GCA_035650835.1 Rudaea sp.
TGGATGCAGCCGAGCGCGAACATGAAGCCGCGCGCCGCGTTGCACCAGTCGGCGCCGAGCGCGAACGTGCGCGCGAGATCGAAGGCGGTGATGACCTTGCCGCTCGCGCCGAGGCGTACTTTGTCGCGCAAATTGAGCCCGACCAGCGTGTTGTGGACGAGTAGCAGCGCCTCGCGCAGCGGCGCGCCGACGTGATCGGTGAACTCCAGTGGGGCCGCGCCCGTGCCGCCTTCACCACCGTCGACGACGATGAAATCGGGCAGGATGCCGCTTTCCTGCATCGCCTTGGCGATGCCGAACCATTCCCACGGATGTCCTAGCGCAAGTTTGAAGCCGGTCGGCTTGCCGCCGGATTTCTCGCGCAAACGCTGCACGAATTCGAGCAGTCCGATCGGCGTCGAGAACGCCGAATGCCGCGCCGGCGACACGCAATCGACGCCCTGCGGCACCCCGCGGGCCTCCGAAATCTCCTTGCTGACCTTGGCCGCCGGCAGAACGCCGCCATGGCCGGGTTTGGCGCCCTGCGAGAGCTTGACCTCGATCATCTTCACTTGTGGAGAAATCGCATTTTCCACAAAGCGGTCTTCATTGAAGGTGCCGTCCGGATTGCGACAGCCGAAGTAGCCCGAACCGATTTCCCAGCAGAGGTCGCCGCCGTTTTCGCGGTGATAGCACGAGATCGAGCCTTCGCCGGTGTCGTGATAGAAGCCGCCGCGGCGCGCGCCTTCGTTGAGCGCTCGGATGGCGTTCGCCGACAGCGCACCGAAACTCATCGCCGAGATGTTGAACACGCTCGCCGAATAGGGCTGCGTACAGCGGTCGCCGCCGACGGTCACGCGGAAGTCGTAGCTGTCGATCTTGGCCGGCGCGAGCGAATGGTTGATCCATTCGTATTGCGTCGCGTAGAGATCGAGCTCGGTGCCGAAGGGCCGCTTGTCCTCCACGTTCTTCGCCCGCTGATAGACGAGCGAGCGCTGCGCGTGCGAGTACGGCACCTCTTCGGTATCGGATTCGACGACATATTGACGCAGCATCGGCCGGAAATATTCGAAAAACGTGCGGATGTGCGCGGTGATCGGGAAATTGCGCCGCAACGTGTGTTTCTCGGCCATGAGGTCCGCGATGCCGACGATCGACAGCGCACCTGCGATGCCCGCGAGCCAGCGCCAGACGAGTCCGTCCCACAACATCGCCAGCGACAATGCGCAGACGACGAGGCACAACACGAACGGCAAATAGCGGGACGGCAGGATTTTTTCCATGGCTGGCTCGCGGCGGTCTGGGCGGACCGCGCGAGCATACTCCGGCGCGCGCGACGGAGCGATACGGCGGCGAGCGATGTTCGCCTACGGACCGAAGCCGTCGCTGAAGATCTCGTCGCCGTGCAGCTTCCACCACCCGAGCAGGTCGGTGAGCGCCTTCGGCTGATTCGCAGGCACGCCTTGGCCGGCTTGGTTTTGCTGATTGACGCCGTGGCAGCTGTTGCAGGCGCGGATCTCGCCGGGCTGGAATTCGATCCAGTAGCGCTCACGCACGACGGCGCTGCCGGCGGGATCGGGCGAGGTGCCGCAGCTCGCATTCGGGGCGAGCGACTGCCACACCATCGGCCGCTGCGCAGGCACGAACAGCGCGACCGAGCCGTCGGTCTCGATGAACTGGCTGCCGGGCACCGCGAGGTCGCCGGGCATGTTGAAGGCGACGGCGTGCGCATCGTTGAGCGGGCGCGGGAGCGGCCGGCGGCCAGGCAAGGGATTTGCGACCGTGCCCGTCGTGAAGCCGCGCACCTGGTCGGCTTCGAAGAACTGCATGCGATCGATGCAGTAGAGCGGCGGTCCGGCGTAGGCCGGCACGTTGCTGATCGTCTGCGCGCCGCCGCCGGCGACGGCGAGGTTGTACGGCTGCTGCTGATCGGCGCGATCGCGCGACGTGACGTTGCGCATCACCACGAGCGCGAGATTCTCGCGCACGAGGAATTGCTGCATCTCGGCAACGGTGACGCCGTCGGTCGGATGCGCGGCGTTGTAGGCGTCGAAGATTGCTTGTTCGGGCGTGCCCGTGAGCGGCGCCTGTGCCGTCGTCGGCGGCACGGACCGCGCGACGATCTCGACCGGCTGCAGTTCCCAGAGCTGCCCGGTGAAATTCACCGTCCCGCTCGCTTGTCCAGGAATGTTCGACGTGTAGTGGTACTGGATGGCCGATTTCGCGATGCCGCCGGCGACGAGCGCCGTGCCGGGCACGTACTCGGTGCCGCCGTTCTGCGCGACCGCGGTCAGGGTATACAAGTGGAATTGATAGGTGCCCGGCGGCAGCGGCAGCGGTCCGCTCGCGCTTTCGCCACCGGGCGTCCCCGCAAACGCCGCGACGAGCCGTCCGTCGCTGATCGGCAGCGGATCGCGAAAATGCCCGATGTTGAACGTATTGGGCACGACACTCGCCGTGGCCGGATCGGTGATGTACGTGGCCGTCATCGCGTTCGCGTTGAGCAGCACGGGCGGCACGCCCGCGGCTGCCGTCAGCGCGACGATCTGGCCGGCGCGATGCATCTGGAATTCGAGCCCGTCGACGCCGACGTAGCGGCCCGGCGTGGTCGGGTCTTCGCGGATCTGGAACAGGTTGTTGATCGACACCGTATTGGTGCGGCCGGACGTCGCGGCATTGAAATCGATGAGGTTCGGGTCGTTCGTATAGCTGCGCGCGAAGCCTTGCTTGAGCTCATGGCGTCCGATGTGATTGACGATCTCCTCGTCGGTGCCGTCCTGGTTCACGGTCCAGGGAAAGAACTGGTTGATCTCGAACCCGTTGAGATTGCTGCCCGCGATGCTGTGGATCGCCTCGGGATAGAGGTCGACGGCAGGCGTGCCGGCCGAGGCGTTCGGCGCTTCCGAAGCGTAGTCGAACGGCGTGATGCCGGTCGGCGGGCTCGTCTGCGGATCGTTGTTGAGATCCTGATTGAGATGGTCCCAACGCGAGAATACGAGGCGGCCGAAGCTGTCGACGAACGGGCCGAACGAACCCGATGGCGTGTTCTCGAGCAGGGTCAGCGCGCCGCTCGCCGGATCGAGGCGCCATACGCCGCTGTTGGCGGGCTGCGCGCGGTATTCGTCGAGGATCGGATAGAGCGCCGCTGCGCCGTTGCGCGGCCGGTCGCTGACGAACACGATACTGCCGTCGCTCAGGTAATTGGGTT
>DASRGX010000258.1:0-11248 GCA_035650835.1 Rudaea sp.
CGCGAGCGGCATCGTCGCGTCGAGCTTCCGCATTCTTCGCCAGCTCCTGTCGCGGCTCGAGGACGAGGTGAGCGGCCGCATCAAGCCCCAGGAGCTCTACGTCGAGATCCCCGCGCAGCGCATCGCGCAGGCGCGGCGCACGGCGGAGGTGCTCGGCGACGCGGTGTACTCGAAGTTCCCGTTCGTTGCCGGCATGCGTCCGCTCGAGAGCGATCTCACCGAGCTCGTGCTCAATCGCACGTGGCGCCCCGCGCTCGCCGTCACCGGCGCGGCCGGCATCCCGCCGCTCGAGTCGGCGGGCAACGTGCTGCGGCCGTTCACGTCGGTGAAGCTCTCGTTGCGGCTTCCGCCGACGCTCGACGGCACGAGCGCGGGCGAGCTCGTCAAGCGCTTGCTCGAACGCGATCCGCCCTACGGCTGCAAGATCGGCTTCGAGCTCGAGAAGGCGACGACCGGCTGGAACGCGCCGGCGCTTTCGCCGTGGCTCGAGCAGTCGGTCGATGCGGCCTCGCGCGAGTTCTTCGGTCCGCCGCCCGCATACAACGGCGAAGGCGGCAGCATTCCGTTCATGGGCATGCTCGGCGAGAAATTCCCGGGCGCGCAATTCCTGATCACGGGCGTGCTCGGGCCGCAGTCGAACGCGCACGGACCCAACGAGTTCCTGCACATTCCGACCGGCAAGCGCGTGAGCATGTGCGTGGCGCGCGTGATCGCCGACCACTATCGCGCCAGCCAGCAGGGGCTGACCGCGGGCGTCGCCGCGAGCGCGGCGCACTCGCATCACGGCGATTCCTGCTGCTGAACGCAATGCCGTGAGCGCCGCCCGCGACGTGCCGCTCCCCGACGCGGCGCTCTCGCGCGTGGCGCAGTGCATCGCCGCGGAGCCCGAGCTCGCACGCGCGCTCGCGCGCATCGACGACGACGCAGCGTTCGCCGATGCGCTCTGCGCTGCCGCGCGCGAGCGCGGCATCCTGCTCGACACAGCGGCGCTCGCGAGCGGAGCACGCGGCCGCTTCGGCCGCCACGGCGCCGTACTCGAACACTGGCCTGCGCAGGCGCGGCGCGGCTGGCTGCCGTGTTCGTGCGAACCCGGGATGCAGGGTCTCGAACTCGTCTGGATCAACGGCGAGCTCAACAGAGCGGCGCCGTTCTACGAGTTCACGCTCACCGCGCTGCGCGGGCGGCCGCTCAATCGCCTGTTCGCCGTGCGCACGCCGATCACGGCGCACTTCGTCGCGGATCTCGAAGCCGCCGCGCTGCCGATCGGATTGATCTTCCACATGTCGCGCTGCGGCTCGACGCTTCTCGGGCAAGCGCTGAAGGTCTGGCCCGGACAGCGCGTGGTCGGCGAGCCTGGCCCGCTCGACAGCGCGCTCATGTTCGCGCTGACTGCCGGCGATGCGCAATTCCTCGCGCCGCGCGCCGTGCTCGCGGCACTCGCGCAGCCGGGCGCAGACGCTACGCGCGCGACGATCAAGCTCGATGCCTGGCACGTGCTTGCGTTCGCGCCATTGCATGCATGCGCGCCGCAAGCACCTTGGATTTTCGTGTACCGCGATCCGGTGGAGGTGCTCGTCTCGCATCGGCGCCAGCCGGGCCGCCACACGGTTCCGGGCATGCTGCCGCCGGGATGGCTCGACGCGGTGTTCTCGGTCGACGGCGACGATGCGCTCGCCGAGTACGCCGCGCGCGTGCTCGGTGCGATCTGCCGGCAGATGCTGCCGCACGTCGACGCCGCGCATCTGCTCAACTATGCCGAGCTGCCGGAGGCGCTCGCCGCACGCGTGCCGCGTGCGTTCGGCCTCGACCCGGCCGAGGTCGAAGCTGCTCAGTTCGCGGCAGCACTCAGGGTCCATGCCAAGCGGCCGCACCGAGCGTTCGAAGACGACCGCGACACCAAGCGCGCCGAAGCCGGCCCGCTCGAACGCAGCTTGGCGGAACGGTACATCGTGCCGCATTACTCGGCGCTCGAGCGCATCCGCACCGGAGGGAATCGCCGATGAGCGAGGTCGTCATCCGCCATGCCGCGCTCGACGATGCGCCGGCGCTCGCCGAGCTCAGCGGCGAACTCGGCTACCCGGCCACGCCGGACGAGATGCGGCAGCGCCTGCCGGCCCTGCTCGGCGCAACCGCGACGGTGTTCGTGGCCGAAGCCGAGGGGCGCGTCGTCGGCTGGATCGGCGTGAATCTCGAACCCGCGCTCACGCACGCACCGAGCGCGATCATCAACGGTCTCGTGGTCGCAGCCGATCGACGCGGGTCGCGCGTCGGCGCGCAGCTCCTGGCCGCCGCCGAGGCGTGGGCCGCCGCCGCGGGCGTGGACGACATCCGCGTGCGCAGCAACGTGAGCCGCGAACGCGCGCATCGCTTCTATCTGCGCGAAGGGTACGTGGAGCGCAAGCGGCAGGCCGTATTCGGGAAGCTGCTCAGAAGAACGTGACCCTAGTACGCGAACCGCATGGCGTCCTCGCGGGAACGTCAATGCCCGCCCGCCGCGCGCGCCGGTTGCGCATGGAGAAAGCTCCAGAGCGCATCGAGTTCGGTGTCGGTCATGGTGGCGAAGGCACGCCAGGGCATGAACGTGTCGAGCGTGCGGCCGTCCGGGCGCTTGCCCGTCCGCATTGCGGTATAGAAATCCACTTTTGACCAATTGCCGATGCCGCTCGATGGATCGGGCGTGATATTGGCCGCGCTCGGAAAGCCCGGCGGAGCACCCGGCACCGGGCCGCCACTGAAGTGTTCGCCGTGACAGCCGCTGCACGCGTGCGCGAGGTAGCCGCCGTAGGCGGACGACGCGTCCGCGGCCATGCTGGTCGGGTGCGCGGCCGCGTGGTCGATGCGCAGCGCATCGACGAGCGGCGCCTTGCCGAGCACGAACAGCGTGCGCATGAGCGGGCCCGCCGTGGCCGCCGGGATGTCGCGATCGACGGGCGGCAGCGCGCGTACGTAGGCGATCAGATCGGCCGTGTCGCTGTCGGCCAGTCCCGCGAAGTCGACCGACGGCATGTAGAGCAGGGGCCGGCCGCTCGCATCCACGCCGTGGCGCACCGCGCGTTCGAGGGCGACGGCGTCGAGGCGTGCGCCGATGCCGCCGCGTCCGCGCGTGAGGTTCGGTGCGGCGATGCGGCCGATCGGAGCGGCATCGACGAGCACCTTGCCGCCGAGGTCGTGCTCGTGGCAGTCGGTGCAGCCGCGCGTGACCGCGAGATGCTCGCCGCGCGCCACCGCATCGGCGTCCGCCGGGATCGCGAGCGCCGCTTCGTTCAGCGCGATGCGCTGGCTGAGCAGCGCGCCGCTTCGCCAATAGACGAGGCCGAGCAATACGGCCGCCGCGACCGCGAGCGTCGCCAGGAGACGGCCGACCCAACGCACGAACTTGCGCATGATTTCCCCCCCGTTGCCGATGAGACCGCTTGAGCGGCGGTTTTCCGCCCAAAATTATGACCGACTCGATGAAAACAGCGTGACGGCGTCCCCGGTTTCGCCGGCCGACGCCACGCTATCCTCATGCGCAGATCACGCACGGACGCGCCAATCTCCCTAAGCTCATGCGTGTCCGATGCAGTCCAGAACCTTTCGTTTGCTCCTCGTCCTGTTGCCCGCCGCGGCCGCCGATGTGGCGTTCGCACAAGCGCTGAACGCGGATCTCGCCCCTGCGCCCGTGTTTCCGGCCGGCCGCGAAATCCAATTCCAAGCCCAATCGGCGCAGCCCGTCACCCCGGCAACGATCACGGTCGATCCGACGAATCGCGCGGCCGTCGCAGCGCTCTATCTCCACACGTACGTGCCGGAAAACGCCGTGACGAACGGCTGGAGCGGCACGGTGTCGCCGTGCAATCCGGGCAGCACCTCGCAGGCGTATCAGAACGCCACGTTGGAACGCGTCAACGTGTTCCGCGCGCTGGCGGGCTTGCCCGGCAATATCACCGCGTTTTCGAGTTCCACCGATCAGACCAACGATCAGAACGCCGCGCTCATGATGGCGGCGAATCGGCAGCTCAATCACGATCCGCCGGGTACGTGGACCTGCTACACGACGGCGGGCCACACGGGCGCCGGCAGCTCGAATCTCACGCTCGGCCAGAATTTCAACTACAACGGTCCCGCCGCGATCGAGGGCTACATGGACGATGGCGGCAGCAACAACACGGCCGCCGGACATCGGCGCTGGATTCTTTATCCACCGCAGGCGCAGATGGCCACCGGCGATGTCGACGCAACGACTGCTACCGCAGGCTATTCGGCGAACGCGCTCTGGGTGTTCGGTCCCTTCGGCACGCGGCCGTCGACGCCGAACGGCATCGCCTGGCCGCCGCGCGGCTACGTGCCGTGGCAGCTGCTGCCGTCGGGCTCGAATCGTTGGTCGCTCTCGATCGAGAACGCGGACTTCACGCATGCGAGCGTGTCGATGACGCGCAACGGCGTCGCGCTGCCGGCGCCGACGCTCGATGCGCTGCAATTCGACGGGCAGCCGAGCGGCTCGTTCATCGGCGACAACACGCTGGTCTGGGAACCCACGGGCGTCGCCTACACGCAGCCCGCGTCCGACACGACCTACCACGTCACGGTCAGCGGCATCGCGGGCAGCGGCGTGCCGACGAGCGTGAGCTACGACGTGATCGTGTTCGATCCCAACACGAGCGACGACATCTTCGCGGACAAATTCGGCGGCTGAGCTCGCTATTTCACGGCCGGAATGCGCAGATTGCCCGCGCGGCAGGTGTTGCGCACCCGGCCGCCGCAGGCTTGCGGCTTGAGATCGTCGCGGCTGAGGCAAATGCGCACTTCGGCGAGGTCGCTGCCGTGGCAGGCGACGCTGATCATGCTCGCGTCGAGCCCGGGATTGACCTGCTCGAAGGCCTGCGCGACGTCTTCTGCGCTCAGGTTCGGCATCACGGCCGGCGCCTTGAGCGCAGGCGGGATTCTCACAGCCGCGAAGGCGCGGTCGGCGAGCGCGAAATAGGCCGCCGCGTCGAGACCGCTGCAGGTGCCGTGCGTCTGCCACTCGTGTTCGACGAGCTGCCGGCTCGGCATGAACGCTAGCGTGCGCGCGATCGTGGCCTCGTCGGGTCCGTTGCCACGGCAATGCTGGGGCCAGCTACCGTCTCGGTTCTGCGGCCACAACCCGTGCAGCACGAAACCGTAGCCCTTGCCGCACTCCTCGCTCGTGCCCGTGTGCGTTGCGCAGTAGCTCGGCGACCATGACAGCGACAAGAGGTAATAGTCGAACCGACCCGCCGCGGAATCGCCGTGCGGCTCGCGCGCGTGCGCGGCAAGTGTGCAGGTCAACGCTGCCGCGAGCAGCGGAATAGCCCGAAAACGTCGCATCTCATCTTCCTCGCAATCTGCGCATGCTAGGAGCGCTGCGCCTCCGACCACAAGAGAGCAAAGCGGCGATGTGCGGACGCGCCGATCGCGTTATCATCGCGATCTTCCGCATCATCGAGGTTCGACGCTTCGCATGTCCGCACGCATCGTCCGGCGCCAGTCGCCGATCCACGGCAACGGCGTCTTCGCCGCACGCGATCTGCCCAAGGGCACCACGCTCATCGAATATCGCGGCCGGCGCCTTACGCATGCGCAGGCGAACCGCATCTACGGCGCCGAGGTCGACAGCGGCCATACGTTCCTGTTCACGCTCAACGAGAAGTACCTGATCGACGCGAGCGTCGGCGGCAACGTCGCACGTTGGATCAACCACAGTTGCGCGCCGAACTGCCAGGCTTGGGTCATCGAGCACGAGAGCGGGGATCGGCGGCGCGACAAGATCGTCATCGAGACGCGTCGCGCCGTGCGCAAGGGCGAAGAGCTCACGTACGACTACGGCATAGTGCTCGAAGAGCGCCACACCAAGCGCCTGCGCGAGATCTGGGCCTGCCGCTGCGGCGCGCGCCGCTGCACGGGGACGATCCTGAAACCCAAGCGCGCGCGCCACGCGGCCGGCTGAACTTCGCTCAAAGCCTGCCGGAGCCGAGAAGGCCGAGCAGGCCGATGACGATCAGGTATAAGGCGATCACGTAATTGAGCACGCGCGGCACGAACAGGATGATGATGCCGGCGATGAGCGCCACGAGCGGTGCGATCGCGGGGTGGATGGAAACGACCATGTCCTCTCTCCTTGTCAAAGCACGGGCGGTGCCGCGGCAAGCCTAGCACCGGCGTCTGCGCCGGATGCGTGCGCCGGCGCGCTCTGGACGTCGCCGTTCAGCTTGGCTGCAGGTTCGCAGGGCTCGCCGCCGGGCGAGCGAAGCTCGTGCGGCGGCCAAAGTATACAAGTAGACAAATAGAACTCGCCGAGCGGGCTCGGCGCCGTCATGCGCGCGGCGGCGGCCGTTGACGTGCGGCATCGTCCTGTTGCGAGCGGACATACGCCGCGAACGCCATCGCGCAGAGTGCAGCCGCGATGCCGGACCCGACATAGAACGTGAGGCCATCGGGCGCCGCGCCGGTGCCGCCCGTCACGACGGGCGCGCTCGACGCAGGACGCTTGGCCGCGGGTTCGGGCTTCGCGGAAGACGCCGCGACCGTGGCCGGCGTCGTGGGATGCGAAGCCGGTGCGGGCGGATGCGGCGCAGGTGCCGGAGCCGGCGTCGAATTCGGTGGCGCGGTCGCACCGGCAGCAGATGCCGGCGTGCTGGTCGCTGGCGCAACCGCGGGCGGCGCGACGGCGACGGTCGTCGTCGCCGGTGCATCCGGTTTCAAGTGCTTGACCACCGACATGTACGTCGGCGGCGGCGGGGGAGGCGCCGCAGGGACCGCGGGGGCTGAATTCGCGGGATCTCCAGGCTTCGACTTGGCGTCGGCGCCGGTTGCGTTGCCTGCCGCGCCTTTTGAGGCGTCGGTCGCGCCCGCCGCACCAGCGGAGTTCGCCGCCACCGGCACGCCGGACGGCAGCGTCGTCGTGCCGCCGACGACCGCGCCCGTCGCGCCGTTGTTCGCCGCGTTCTGCTGCACGAAGTTGGCCGATTGCGATTGCACATCGGGCGACGGGTCGGTGCTGCCGACCGTACCCGTAACGCCCGAAGACGTCGCGCCGACTCCGGCGAGCGCAGGTGCGCAGATACCGATGCCGACGGTCAGCAGTACGCGCGGGAGAATGGTCGATTTCATGTCCGGTGCTCCTTCGTGCCGGGTAGTGTAACGCGCGCCGGCATCGCTAGAATGACCCATGTCCAAGCGGAATCGTTCCCGGTCGGCCCGCGCGCTCGTCGGCGCGTTCGCGGCCTTGCCGCTCGCGGCCTGCTCCACGATCGGGTATTACGGCCACCTCGCCCACGGCGAGCTCTCCTTGTTGGCGGCGCGGCGGCCGGTCGCGCGCGTGCTCGAGGATCCGTCGGTGGACGCCGGACTCAAGACGCGCTTGGCCCTCGCGGAGCAAGCGCGCGCGTTCGCCTCCGACCGCCTCGGCCTGCCGCGCAACGCGAGCTACACCACGTATGCCGACCTCAAGCGGCCGTACGCGATGTGGAACGTGTTCGCCGCGCCCGAGTTCTCGCTCGAACCGGCACGCCAATGTTTCCCGATCGCGGGCTGCGTGGCCTACCGCGGCTTTTACGATCGCGGTCGCGCCGAGACCGCGGCGGCGAAACTGCGCGCCCAAGGCCTCGAAACATGGATCGGCGGAGTGCCGGCTTATTCGACGCTCGGCTGGTTTTCCGATCCGCTCCTGAACACGATGCTGCGCTGGGACGACGACGAGCTCGCCGGCACGATCTTCCACGAGCTTGCGCATCAGCGGCTGTACGTCAAGGGCGACACCGAGTTCAACGAATCCTACGCCACGTTCGTGCAGCGCGAAGGCGTGCGCCAGTGGCGCGCGGCGCGCGGCTTGCCGCCCGCCGCCGCGGATACGGCGCAGGCGCGCGAAGACGCGTTCGACGCGCTGGTGCTCGCGGCGCGCGCGCGGCTCGAGACGCTCTACGCCTCGAACCTCGCGGCGGACCTCATGCGCGCGCGCAAGCACGAGGAATTCGAAAGATTGCGCGCCGACTACCGGCATCTGCGCGACACGCAATGGCATGGCGACCGCGCCTACGACGCGTGGATGGATACGGAGATCAACAATGCGAAGCTGCTGCCGTTCGGCCTCTATCATCGCTGGGTTGGCGCATTTGCCGCATTGTATAAAACGTGCAACGGGGATTGGGCGCGGTTCTACGCCGAAGCGGCCAGGATCGGACGGCTCGACGCCGCGGAGCGTGCCAGGGCACTGGCCGCGCTCGAAGCCGTGCGCTGACGGCGCGCATCGCGTGCGATGCGCGTAGACTGTTGGCCACGGACATCGCGGAGCGCTCATGCACTGGCTCGTCACCGGCGGCAGCGGATTCATCGGCAGCGCCTTGTGCCGCGGGCTCGTCGCGGACGGGCACCGCGTCACCGTGTCGACGCGCAACACGGCGCGCGCGCGCAAGCGCCTGCCGGCCGAGGCGGCGCTCGTCGAATCGCTCGATGCGGTGAACGATGTCGATGCGGTGGCCAATCTCGCCGGCGAGAACCTCGCCGACGGCCGCTGGAGCGAGCAGCGTAAACAAGCATTTTTCGATTCGCGCATCGGCACCACGGACAAGGTGCTCGCGTGGATCGCGCGCCAGCCGCGCCGGCCGCAGGTGCTCGTCTCGGGGTCGGCGATCGGCTGGTACGGTCCGCGCG
Source organism: Rudaea sp. (assembly GCA_035650835.1). GTDB lineage: Bacteria > Pseudomonadota > Gammaproteobacteria > Xanthomonadales > Rhodanobacteraceae > Rudaea. The sequence goes on from DASRGX010000258.1 coordinate 8,650, forward strand.
GAGACGAGGAGCTCGCCGAAACCGCCGCGCCCGGCAACGATTTCGCCGCGCGCCTGTGCCGCGCCTGGGAGGACGAAGCGAGCCGCGCCGAAACGCTCGGCGTGCGCGTCTGTCGCCTGCGCACCGGCCTCGTGCTCGACCGCGACGGCGGCGCGCTCAAGAAGATGCTGCTGCCGTTCAAGCTGGGGCTCGGCGGGCCGATGGGCGACGGCCGCCAATGGATGAGCTGGATCGCGCGTGCCGACATCGTCGCACTGATCCGCTGGCTCGCCGAGCGCGACACGGCGAGCGGCGCCTACAACGCGACGGCGCCGGCGCCCGTCCGCAACGCAGAGTTCGCGCGCGCTCTCGGCAAGGCGCTCAAGCGGCCCGCGAAACTCGCGACGCCCGCGTTCGCGCTCAAGCTCATGTTCGGCGAGATGGCGGACCTTTTGCTGACGGGGCAGCGCGTGATGCCGGCGCGCGCGGCCGCCGAAGGGTTTCTTTTCCGCTACGCCGAACTCGACGCCGCGCTCGCGGCGATCCTCGCTTGAGCGCGCCGGCGAACGGCCGCGGCCGCTCGCCGGCGTTTCACGCCGAAGGCCAGAGCCAGACGAAGGTGGCGCCCGTGACGACCGCGTAGACCACGCCGTCGATGAAGTATTTGACTGCGCTGCGCCACGGGTGTCCCCACCAGATCGCGTCCGGAAACACGCCGAAGCCGTAGCCGAGTAAGGCGGCGAGGGCGACGGTGTGGAACACGAGATGTCCCGGCGCTGCCGGTGGCACGGCGTGACCGGCGAGGCCCGCGCAGAAGAACGAGACGGCGAGGCAAAACACGAACCACTGGCCGAGATACGCGCCCATGTTCATCGGACCGGGGCGGCGCAAGAACACGACGCCGACCGGCCCGCTCGCGAATTTCTGCTGCGTTTCCGGGTTCTTCATGGCCTCCGGGCTGCAGAACGGGATCATGTAGAGACCAGGCCCGGCATTGCCGTTGCGCATCGCCGCTCCGACCTCGCCCTCGTTGCTGAAACCCCGGTATTCCGGCATGTGCCAGAACTTGAGCGCCATGTTGATGACGCTGCTGGCGATGAACACGAACACTGCCGACAGCACGATCGGCAGCCACAGGCTCACGAGCGAAACCATGTCTTCCTCCCCTTCGTGTGACGTTGCGCGCGCAGTCTGTCAGCGCGACGTGACGGCGACAATGCGCAGCGCAGCACGCGTCACTTCGGGAATTCGGCGACGAGTTCGACTTCGACGACGAACGCAGGCAGAAAGAGCCGTTGCACTTGCACCCACGTCGCCGCAGGCAGCTCGGTGCCGTAATAGTCCTTGCGGATGTCCTTGTTCTTGATGAACGCGTCGAGATCCGTCGCGTAGACGTTCTCCTTGACCACGTTGCGGAAATCGAGGCCGTTCGCAGCGAGCACTTTTTTCAATCGATCGTAGGACATGTGCATCGCCGCCGGCATGTCGCCTTGCCCGACGCTGCCCGACACATAGAGCAGATTGCCGCTGCGCACGGCCTGGCAATAGCCGATGTCAGTTTCCATCGCGGCGTTGAGGTGGTAGCAGCTTTTCGGCGCGTCGCTCACGCGCGTCGTCGCGCAAGCTCCGAGCAGCAGAGAGAGGCAAAGCAAGGCGATCGGACGGAACATGAATTTTCTCGCGCGGAAAGGTGCGCCATTATCGTCGCGTGCAGACGCTGCTGGGTTCGCTTCGCCGCGCCGGAACCTCGCCTCAGCGCAACATCAGCCCTTCCACATCTGCGAATCGTCGAATTCCGCGCACGAACGCACGCTCGCGACGTGCTCCTTGCCGACTTGCGGATCGGTCGTGTCGAGCTTCCAGCAATCGTGCAGCACCGAGCAGTAGCAGGCTTGCACGTGCACTTTGTAGCGTTCGTGATTGAGCTTTTTCCAGAGCTCGTCGTCGGGCGATTCTTGAGGCAAGGTCAGGATGTCGATCGACTCGCCCGGCCTGATCACGCGTCCCGCCGCGGGCTCGGTGGCCGTGCTCGTGCGTGGCTCGGGAGAGCCGCAACATGCTTCGAGCAGCTCGTCGCTGTTGTGGATCGGATCGTTGCCGTAGTAGACGTTGAACACTTCGAGCTGCAGCGGTCCCGTGCCCGAATTGACGATCGTCAGATCGATGGCGTGCTTGTCGCCGCGCTGGTTCTCGGTGATGAAGCTCAAATGCGGCCACACGCTCGCCGCGAGCATGCGCTCCTGCACCGTATTCGCGCCGAACGCGACCCAGATCGACACCGCCGAAACCACGACCGCCGCGATATTGGCGAGCAGGCGATGCCGTCGCAGCGCCTGCGCGACGAGCGAACGGCGGGGCTGGGCGTCAATGTCGGCGTCGGGTTGGTTCACGGCGGGGCGGGTGGTCGGTTGACGCATAGGATATCGTACCGTTCGCACATTGCAGAGGCGAAATTCCCTCGCCTAAATGTGCTCGCACGACTACGGAAGGAAGCCAAGCGCATGCGTAAGGAATACGATTTCAGGACCGCGAAGCGCGCGAAAGATGTGCCGCATCTGACCGCCTTGCGCAAGGCGCCGCAGAAAAAAGTGCGAATCTCCATCCGTAACCTTCCCCTGAT
>DASRGX010000259.1:0-9321 GCA_035650835.1 Rudaea sp.
GGCAACTTCCCGCAGGCGTTCTCGCATGTCGCCATCGTCAACAGCGCGCGCAATCTCATGCAGAACAACGGACCGGCGCGCCAGCGCGGCGATCAGCAACCGCGGCATCGCCAAGCCGGCAGGCGCAATGCGACGCCCGCAAAAAAGACACCCGCATCCGAACGGAAACGCGCGTCCCGCAGCCGCAAACGGGTGCGCTGAAGGGCGCCGCCGCCGGCGGCCTACGTGCGAGTACGTATTGTGCCGGCCACGACCGTTTGGCGAACATACACGGGGCGGGAAGGGGCGCAAACCGGAACCATGCCGATCCGAAACATGCATCCGAAGCACGAAATCGCTTTCGCCGAGCGCAGCTCGACGGCCGCGCCCGCGGCTGCCGGCGGAGCTAAGGAACGCAAAGACGTACTGCGCGCGGCGGTCAACGCGAGCAGCGACGCGATATTCGTCGTCGATCTCGAAACACTGCGCTTCGTCGATGCCAACGACGCGGCCGTGCGCCTGCTCGGTTACTCGCTTGCCGACCTGCTCGCCCGCGGCCCCGCCGACGTCTCGATCCATCCCCGCTCCGAGCTCGAAGCGGCCTATCGCGCCCTCCTCGCCGACGGCGGCGGCGCCATCGCCGTGGAAACCGAGCTCATCCGCAGCACCGGCACGCGCGTCCCGGTGCGGCTCAGCCGGCATCCGCTCGTATTGAACGGCAAGCCGTACGTGGTGGGAGCGGCACGCGATCTCTCGGAGGCGAGGCGCGCCGAGCGCGAGATCGCACAGGGTCGAGAACTCTACCGGACGCTGTTCGATCTCAACCCGCTGCCGATGTGGGTGTACGATCTCGATTCGCTGGCGTTTCTGGAGGTCAATCGAGCCGCCGTGCGCCAGTATGGCTACACGAGCGAGGAATTCCTCGCGATGACCATTCGGGACATCCGGCCCGAGGACGAGCAGCAGCGCCTCGCGGAGAATCTCGCGCAGGCTAGCGCCGATTACGAATACGCCGGCATCTGGCGCCACCGCGTCAAGGACGGGCGCGTCATCGAGGTCGACATCACCTCGCACGTCGTCGATTTCGGCGGCCGCCGGGCCAAGCTCGTGCTCGCCAACGACGTCACAGCCAAGCTCGCCGCCGAACGCTCGCTGCGGGCCAGCGACGAGCGCTTCGAACTCGTGGCACGCGCCACCAACGACATCGTCTGGGACTGGAACCTGACCAATGACGAGCGCTGGTGGAACCCGAACATGCAGTCGCTGCTCGGCTACGATCCCGCGTCGCTGGCCAGCGGCGGCGCGTATTGGGGCGTGCATCCCGACGATCGCGAGCGCGTGATCGCCGGCGTGCGCGCGGCGATCGCCTCGAATACCAACGTGTGGAGCGACGAATACCGCTTCCGCCATCGCGACGGCCACTACCTCGACATCTACGATCGAGGTTTCGTCTTGCGCAACGACCGCGGGGAACCCGTGCGCATGATCGGCGCGATGATGGACATCACGGAGCGCAAGCGCGCGGCGGAAGCGCTCACGCACCATCTCACCCACGACATCACGACCGGGCTGCCGCGGCTGGCGTCGCTGGACGGCTATCTGCAGGCCGCGCTCACGGCCGCCGCCGCGCAGGAAGCACGCGTGCTCGTGCTCTACGTCGACATCGACTACTTCCGCGCCGTCAATGAAATGCGCGGCCGCGCCGTCGGCGACGCCGTGCTGCGCCGGATCGCCGATCGCTTGTCGGATCTGATCGGGGTCGAAGGCAAGGTCGCGCACGTCGCCGGCGACGAATTCGCGATCATCGGCATCGACGCGAGCAGCCGGCGAGACCAGATCGAATTCGGCGAACACGTGCGCAACGTTGTCGCCGCGCCGATGACGCTGGACGGCCACCACGTCTATGTGACCTGCAGCATCGGCGTGAGCTGCTTTCCCGACAATGCCGCGACGTCACAGGATTTGCTGCGCCAGGCCGAGGCCGCGATGACGCGCGCCAAGCGCGACGGACGCAATCTCGTTCACGCATTCTCCGAGGATCAGGGCGAAGAACTGCGCGTACGCAGTGCGCTCGGCACGCGCCTGCGCCATGCGATCACGGAGCACCACCTGCTGCTGCATTATCAGCCGCAGATCAGCGGCCTCAACTGGCAGATCCGCGGCTTCGAGGCGCTGTTGCGCTGGCAGGATCCGGAACTCGGTCTCATCATGCCGATGCAATTCGTGCAGGCGGCCGAGGAGCTCGGTTCGGCGATCGAGCTCGGCAGATACGTGCTCGAAAGCGCGTGCCGACAAGCGCGCGCGTGGCTCGACGAGGGAGCCGACGACTTCTCGATCGCGGTCAACGTGCCGGCGCCGCAACTCAAGCGCGCCGAGTTCGTCGACGACGTACGCGCCGCGCTCGCGCAATTCCGCGTGCCGGCACGCTGCATCGAACTCGACCTGACCGAGAGCATCATGACCGAGAACACCGAGCGCATGCTCGGCACGATGCGCACGCTCAAGGCGCTCGGCGTACGCCTCGCTCTCGACAACTTCGGCACCGGACACTCGAGTCTCAATTATCTGCGGCGCTTCCCGATCGACTGTCTCAAGATCGACCGGTCTTTCGTGCGTGAAGTGAGCACCGACTCCGGCTCCGCGGGCATCTGCCGCGCCATCGTGGAGCTCGGTCATCAGCTCGGCATGCAGGTGCTCGCCGAAGGCGTGGAAACGGCCGACCAGGTCGGCTACCTCAAGCGCAACAACTGCGACATCTTCCAGGGATTCTTCTTCAGCAAGCCGGTGCCGCCGGACCGTGCGCTCGAGCTCCTGCGCTACCGCTATCTCGGCCGCGACCTCGCCGCGCGCAGCGAGCTCGTGCAGACGCTGCTGCTCGTCGACGACGAAGCCAACGTGCTGAACGCGCTGAAGCGCGCATTGCGCCGCGACGGCTATCGCATCCTGAGCGCCACCTCGGCCGAGGACGCACTCGGTATCCTCGCGCGCGAGGAGGTGGGCGTGATCGTCTCGGATCAGCGCATGCCCGGCATGAGCGGCACGGAGCTTCTGCGCAAGGTCAAGGACATGCACCCCGACACCGTGCGCATCGTGCTGAGCGGCTACACCGATCTCGCGGTCGTGACGGAAGCGATCAATCAAGGCGCGATCTACAAGTTCCTCACGAAACCCTGGAACGACGAAGCGCTGCGCCTGCAGATCCAGGACGCGTTCCGCATGCACCGCGCGCACATGCAAAGCGCGCACGAGCAGTACTGTCCCGCGTGATCGTGGCCGGCTAACTCAGCCGCTTCGCTTCTCGCGCCTTTCCACCTCGGGGTCGAGCGCCGTCACGGTGCCCGGCTTGCCCGGCGGGAACCCGGCGATCAATGCGCTTTTGATGCGCAGCCATGCGTCGATCGAGTGCTCGAGTTCCGAGCGGTCGACCACGGCGACTTCGACGCGGTACGAGGATTGTTCACCGTGCTCGGCGATCTTGTTGAGCCGCACGTCGAACTGCGGTCGCAGTTCGCGCAACACGGCGAGCATCGCCGGACGCGATGCGGATGAGACGATCACGCCGAGCGGAATGTAGCGTCGGCGGCGGGTATCGGGTTCATACCGCGGCGGGGGTGCCGACATTGCTTTGCCACAAGAGGTGATGATTCGCATTGCCGGCCATTGCCGCCGCGACGAGCGTGTCGTTGCGGCCGTCGGAATCCACGACCAGCAGCGTGCGGCCCGCCTTGATCTCGTCTTCGAATTTGCGATGCACTTCATCGGGGACGCTCGCCCCGACCATCGAAGACAGCCACGCACCGAGCACGGCACCGCCGGCCAGGAAACTCAGGAGCTCCGCGCCGCCGAGCACGATGCCGAGCGGCGGTATCGCCATCGCGACGAGCCCGGCGAACAGGCCCGTCACGCCGCCAAGAGCGGCGCCGCGGCCGAGCGCAGGCATGAAATCGTGCTTGACGTCGAGATAGCGGTCCGGAATTTTCTCGAGCTGAATGTCGGAGCGCGCGGCCAGCGAAATGCATTTCTCGGATACGCCGCGCTCGCGCAGCGTTTGCACCGCGCTATGCGCCGCTTCCGGTGTGTCGAACGCGTAGATGTAACGCTTCATGACGCAGACTCGCGCGAAATGCCTGAGCTGTCGATGAAAAGTCCATGCCACGCGCGGCGCCTTCGACGTCGTCGAAAGGTGCGCGTCCCGATGCGCAATGCAATGACACGAACGTCGATGAGTGCAAATTGCAAGGCCTACTCCGAGTACGCGGTCGTGGTCATGAGAGCGAGCGCCGGATCGCGCGAATCGAGTCGCGTGTGCTGCACGACGACAGGTGCCGAGGCGACGAAGACGCTCGCGTAGTCGGTGTCGCGCGGAATCGGCGCCGGATCGTCGAGCTCGTTCATGCGCAGATGCTTCGTGCGGCGCGCCGGAACCGTGACGCGGTAAGGCCCGGCCGGTTCGCTGTCGGAAAAGTATACGAATATAGAAATTTCCACGTCTTCGTCGCCCGCGTTGAGAATGCAGGCGGTCTCGTGACTCATCAGGCGCCGATCGTCCGGGTGCAGACTGCCGCCCGGAATGTAGCCTTCGGCAATGACCCATAGTCGGCGTCCGACGTTCATGGGCGCATCCTTCCGATCCGAGACAGCAACGAACGCGCACGCCGCGCTCGCTGCAACTGTGCCCGGCCAAGCAACGCCGCGGCGGTTCCGGCCGCAGCGAGCGCGCCGGCGGCGAGCAGCGATCCGCGATGCTCGACCGCCCACAACGCGGAGCTGCGCCGCCTCGCCTGGGCATCGAAACGACCATGCGTGCGTGCCGCCGGCGCAACCGGCTCGAAGAGATTGTCGGGGCGAGCATGATCGTCGGCTCGTTCGGTCTGCTGCGCGCGGTAGGCGGTACGTGCGAGATAACGGTCCAGCAGTCCCGGCACGAACTTCTGGCCCCAGATCGCGGCGAGCGTCGGACCGCCGACCGCGACACTGCGGCGCCAATGCCTCGCGGCCCATGTGATCGCGTCTGCCGCGACTTCGGGTTGGAAAATCGGCGGGACCGGCTGCGGACGATTCGGCATTTTGTTGCGCGCCCAATCGAATTGCGGCGTATTGAGCGCCGGCATCTGCACGGTCGTGAGATGGATACGGCTGCGCTCATGTTCGAGTTCGCTGCGCAGCGAATCGATGAAACCGGCGAGCGCGTGTTTCGCGCCGCAATACGCGGATTGCAGGGGAATGCTCCGATAGGCGAGCGCGGAGCTCACCTGCACGATCGTGCCGCGATTGCAGACACGCATGCGCTTGAGTGCCGCCATCGTGCCGTAGACGCCGCCGAGATAAGTCACCTCCGTCACGCGCCTGAATTCCTCGGGCGTGAGCTCGCTCACGGGTGCAAACACCGTGACCATGGCGTTGTTGACCCAGATGTCGATCGCGCCGAGCCGTTCTTCGACGGTTTGCGCGGCCTGTTCCACTGCGGCAGCGTCGGCGACGTCGGTCTCGATCGCGATCGCTTCGCCACCCAAGGCATGAACCTCCTCTGCGGCCGCTTCGAGCGCTTCCTTTCCGCGTGCGATCAGCCCGAGTTTCGCGCCGCCGCGCGCGAACGCATGCGCGGTCGCGCGGCCGACGCCTGCCGAAGCACCTGTGACGACGACGACGCTTCCTGCGAACGGCTGCCTGCCTGTCCCACGTTTCCTCATGTGCCCTCCGTTTCGTTGTGCAAGGCCTGCTCGAGCAGTTGCGCCAGGTGCAGCGGATGCCGGTCGGTGGCTTGGCGGATCTGCTCGCGACAACTGAAACCGTCGGCAATCAGGGGTGTCCCGCGCGGGACGCCGCGCACGGCCGGCAGCAGCGTGCGGCCCGCGATCTCGCGCGAAAGCGCCGCCTTGCCGCTTTCGAAGCCGAACGATCCGGCCATCCCGCAGCAGCCGGCGGTCGGGATCGTGTAGTCCGCGCCGATCGCGCGCAGCAACGCCTCGTCCGCGCCGAAGCCGAGCACGGCGCGTTGATGGCAATGCACGTGGACGAGCGGCGCGCATGCAAGCCGCGGCGGCTTGTAATTGATCGTCTGCAGGAACTCGGCGAGCGTATACACGTTTTTTGCGAGCCTGCGTGCGCGTGCATCGGCGCCGCACAAGCCGACGAGTTCGTCGCGAAACGCGGCGACGCATGCGGGCTCGAGTCCGACGATGGGAGTCGCGGCGTCGATCTCCGCGCCGAGCGCGTCGAGGATCGTGTGCCAGCGCCGGCGTGCGGCGTCGAGCAGGCCGAAATCGTAGAGCGGGCGCCCGCAACAGAGCGCTCGCTGGGGCAGCGTCACCTCGCAGCCCGCGTGCTCGAGGACGGCGACGGCGGCGATGCCGATCGCCGGCTCGAAATAATTGACGAAAGTATCGGGCCAGAGCAGCACCTTCCATGCACGCAGCGTCGGTTCGCGCGGGCGTCTGACGAACCAGGCGCGGAAGGTCCGGCGCGCGAAGTGCGGCATCTTGCGATCCGGCGCGATGCCGGCCAAACGTTTGAGCACCGGGCTCGACCACGGGGCCTGGACGATGAAATTCGCGACGCTCGGCATCGTCGAGGCCAGCCGCGCCCAACCGGCGATGTGCCCCATCGTGTACGCCGCGCGCGGGCGTATGCGTCCGCGGTAGTAATGAGCGAGGAATTCCGCCTTGTACGTGGCCATGTCGACGTTGACGGGACAATCGCCTTTGCATCCCTTGCATGACAAGCAGAGGTCCAGCGACTCGCGCACCGCATCGTTGCGCCAATCCGACGTGATGGATTCCCCGCGCAGCATCTCGAACAGCATGCGCGCTCGTCCTCGCGTCGAATGCGTCTCTTCGCGCGTGGCCTGGTAGCTCGGACACATCGTGCCGCCATGTTCGCGTCGACAATTGCCGACGCCGACGCAGCGCAGCACCGCATGGCGGAAATCACCCCGGTCGTCGGGATAACCGAAATAGGTCGTGCGCGCCTCGGGGCGGAAGTCCGCACCGAGACGCAAGTTTTGCGTCGGCAGGTAGGCTGCGACGATCTTGCCGGGATTCATGCGCCCGGCCGGGTCCCAGATCGCCTTGAACTCGGCGAACGCGCGCACGAGTTCCGGGCCGTACATCTTGTCGAGCAGCGCCGCGCGCGATTGACCGTCGCCGTGCTCGCCCGAGAGCGACCCCCCGTGGCGCACTACGAGGTCGGCCGCGTCGCCGATGAAGGCACGATACTTGGCAATGCCTTCTTCCGATTCCATGTCGAAGTCGATACGCGTATGCACGCAGCCATCGCCGAAGTGGCCGTAAAGATCGCCGCTGTAGCCGTAGCGCTCGAGCAGCGCCCGAAATCCGCGCAAGTAGTGACCGAGCTTCGCCGGCGGTACGGCGGCGTCCTCCCAGCCTTCCCACGTGAGCCGCTTGCCGGGCACGTGCGCGGTCGCGCCGAGCCCCGATTCGCGCACGGTCCACAGTTGGCGCTCCTCGTGCGGGTCGTCGAAGAGCTTCATCGACGGCGCATCGTGCTTGCCGTGCAGCGCGTCCATGAGTTTGCGCGCATGCGCGTCCGATTCGTCCTTGGTGTCTCCGCCGAATTCGACGAGCAGCCAGCCCTTGCCGTCGGGAAGCAGCTTCACGTCCTCGGGATGCAAGCCGATCTTCTTCATGTCGTCGATCAGCAAATCGTCGATGCCCTCGAGGCCGATCGGCCGATGCTCGAGTATTTCCGGAACGTGATCACCGGCCGTATAGACGTCTGGATAGCCGAGCACGAGCAGCGACCTGGCGCGCGGGCTCGGCACGAGCCGCAGCGTCGCCTCGAGCACCGTCACGCAGGTGCCCTCGGAGCCGACCAGCGCGCGCGCCACGTGGAAGCCGCGCTCGGGCAACAGCTCATCGAGGTTGTATCCGGACACCCGGCGCGGAATTTGCGGATAGCGCGCGCGAATCAGCGGTGCGTAGTGGTCCCGCAGCTGCCTGAGCCGCCGGTAAATCTCGCCGCGTCGTCCGCCGGCGCGGACGATCGCTTCGAGCTCGTCGTCGCTCGTCGCGCCGACCGTGAGCCGCAAACCGTCGTAGGTCAGGATCTCGAGCGACTCGACGTTGTCGACCGTCTTGCCTCCCATCACAGAATGCACACCGCAGGAGTTGTTGCCGATCATCCCGCCGAGCGTGTTGTGGTTGTGTGTCGAGGGGTCGGGCGCGAACGTCAGATGATGTCGCTCGGCGGCGTCGCGCAGCGCATCGAGAACGCATCCGGGCTGCACGCGTGCGCGCGCCTTGTCCGCATCGAGCTCGAGTATACGACGCAGATATTTGGAAAAATCCACCACGACGGCGACGTTGCAGCACTGACCGGCGAGGCTCGTGCCGCCGCCGCGCGGCAGCAGCGGCGCACCGAACTCGCGACAGGCGGCCACCGTGGCGATCACGTCGTCCATCGTCTTCGGCACCACGACGCCGATCGGCACTTGCCGATAGTTCGAAGCGTCGGTGGCGTACAGCGCGCGACTCGCGTCGTCGAAGCGCACTTCGCCCGAGACGCGCTCGCGCAGCCGCGCGGAAAGCGCCTCCACGTAATCCAGCGCCGCGTGCGCCTCCTCCTCGGTGCGCCCGCGCACCCACGTGTGCGGCCAATGCAAACGATGTCGGGCAGCCGTGCTCATACGGCGAACCTCGCCGCATCGGCGCGTTTGAGTTCGATACCGAAACCCGGACGCGAGCAATCCGGCCGCAGCGCGCCGTTCTCGGGTGCGACCGCGCCGTCGAACAACATACCCTCGATGCGCGCGTGATCGAAGAAGTACTCCGCATGCACGAGACGATCGGTCGCGCAGCCGAGATGCACGTGCAGCGCCGGTGCACAATGCGAGGAGAGCGCGATGCCGAACGCCTCGGCCAGTGCCGCCGTGCGCATGAATCCCGTGACGCCGCCGCAGCGGCTGGCATCGGCCTGCAGCGTGTCGACGGCGTCGGCCGCGAGCATGCGCCGGAAATAGCCGAGCTCGTACCCGTATTCGCCCGCTGCGATGTCCATGCCGGGCGGGCCGCGATCGCGCAGCAGCTTCAGGCCATCGAGATCGTCGGAGGACACCGGTTCCTCGAACCAGGCCACGCGGTATTCCGCAAAGCGTTGCGCGAACGCGAGCGCCTGCTTGCGCGTATAGGCGCCGTTCGCGTCGACGAACAGACATGCCTGCGGTCCAATCGCGGAACGTGCGGCCTCGACGCGCCGAAGGTCGTCCTGCGGATGCTCGCCCACTTTCATCTTGACCATCGTGAAGCCGCTGTCGAGCCACTGCTCGAACTGGCGCACGAGCTGGTCGTCGGTGTAGCTCGTGAAGCCGCCGCTGCCGTAGAGCGG
>DASRGX010000260.1:0-7531 GCA_035650835.1 Rudaea sp.
TCGTCGTGATCGACAGCGGCGGCGCCACGACATCGAGCGTGAACACCTTGGTCGCGGTGACCATCGCGCTGTCGGTCACCTGCACCGTGAACGAGAACGGGCTGCCCGTCGTGTCCGGCGGCGTGCCGGTCATCGCGCCAGTCGCCGCATTGAGATTGGCCCACGATGGGAACGTGCCCGCCGTGATCGCCCAATTGGTGTACGGCGGCGTGCCGCCCGTCGCGGCGAATGTCTGGTTGTAGAGGGTGCCGACGGTCGCCTGCGGCAGCGGCGACGTCGTCGTGATCGACAGCGGGTTGCCGGGCGAGGTCACCGTGCAGTTGACCGTATACGTCGCGGGGCTGCCCTGCGCATTGTGGGTCACCGTCAAGGTGCCCGTGAACGGTCCCGCCGTCGCGTTGTCGCAGCCGAGCGTGAGCGTCTGCGTGCTGCTGCCGACCGGAATCGTGAACGGCGCAGGCGCTCCGTTGACCGTGATCTGCGGCCCGGCGCCCGCATCCAACGAATACGTGTTGATGACGAGGTTGTCGGTTCCCGTGTTGGAGATGACGACGTTCGAGCTCGTCGGGGTGCCGGCGAGCGTCGTCATGTTGATCGTCGAACCGGGCGTCGGATTCGACGCATACGCCGGCGCGTTGCCGGATTCGAACGCGCCCACGTCGCAATTGGGCTGACCGCTCGGACGCGAGTTGAGCGCGGCATCGAGATTGTTGATCGGAGACGCCGCGCAGATGCTCTGGACGCCGGCGCCCGACGCGGCGCTGCCGGGATTGAGCTTCATGACCGCCACGAGCGCATTCGCGCCGCCGAACGGCGCGGCCGAGGCGAGGTTCGGATTGCCCGTGTTCGCGATGCTGGCGCAGCCGCTCGTCGGACCGAACTGAAGATTGCCGCCGCCGTCCGTGAACGGGTTGCCGGCGCAATTGCCGCCGCTGCTGCTGCTGTCGAAGATCGTGTTGCTGACGTTCACGTCGGTGGCCGTCGCGTTGCCGTTGTACAGCGCACCGCCGCCGCCTGCTCCGGCGGAATTGCCGGACAACGTATCGTTGATCAGCGTGGCCTTGCCGGCCTCGTTGGTCATCGGGCTCAACAAGATCGCGATCGCGCCGCCGTTCGTGGCGGCGGCGTTGCCGCTGAACGTCACGTTCGAGATCGCCATCGGACTGTTGCCGTTCGAAGCGTCGTAGTACGCGATCGCGCCGCCGCTCGCATTCGTGCTCTCGTTGTTCGCGGGGCTCGCACCGACGAAGCTGCTGTCGACGATGCTCAAATTGCCGCTCGCGTAGATCGCACCGCCCGAGCCTGCGCGCGGATCGACCGGCGAACCGGCCCACGTGCCCTTGGCCTTGTTGCCCGTGAAGTTGCAGGCGACGATGCCACCGGGAATCTGCTTGTTCAGAATGACGGTGCCGTCGAACGACGCGCTGCCGTAGGTCAAATCGCCGCCCGTGAGCAGGATGGCGCCGCCCGTGCCGTTCGGCGCGATGTTGCCGATGAACGACGAGTTGAAGATCAGGAAGTCGCTGGCGTTGAAGCCGCCGCCGCCGCTGATGGCCTGCCGTGCGGTGCCTGTGGCATAGATCGCGCCGCCGCCCTGTTCGGCGTTGCCGCTCGAATTCGTATTGCCGTTCGCGACGTTCGCCTGGAACGCGGCGCCCGAAATCGAGATCGCATCGGTCTGCGCGAGATAGATCGCGCCGCCGTTCGTGCCGGCGACGTTGGCCTGGAACGTGACGCCCGAAATCGTCGCCAACGTCGAATCTCCGACCGCGCCGATGTACAAGGCGCCGCCTTGGCCGTTCCCGCCGCCAGGAATCAGACCGCCGTCGTCGACGACGCACGTCGTGAAGCTGCCGCCGGCGATCGTCAGGTTGCCGCTGCCGTGTGCCACGCAGCCGCCGTTGCCCTGATTCGTCGCGCGGATGTTCGTGAACGCCACGCCCGTGAGCGTGAGCGAACCGCCGCCGCCGCCCGTGTTGTCGATCGCAACGCCGTCCGAAGGCGCCGTACAGTTGCTGAAGCTCACGCCGGCGAACGTGAGATCGCCGCCCGACGTCTCGTGGAAGATCGTGACGCCGTCGATGGCCGGTGTGGCGCTCGGATCGCTGAAGCACGAGATGCTGCCGCCCGTGACGATCACCTTGCCGAACGTCGCCGCATCGCCGACGAAGGGCAGCGTGCCGTTGTTCTTCATCGCCATGCCCGTGCTGTCGCCCGGGTCGGGCACGGCCTCGTTCACGTTGATGTTGCCGGCGGGCAGCACGATCGTATTCGTCGCGGCCGCGCCGGAATCGGCGTTTCCGCATTCCGGGAACGACTGCGGGCTGATGCCGTTGCCCGCATCGGCGATGTTCTGTAGCGCCTCGCGCAACGAGCAGCCCTGCGAAAGCGGATAGTTGTTGCCGCCCGTGTTCATGACGACGCAGGCCGGATTCGGGCTGCCGCTGTTCGTCGTGTTGCAGTTCGCCTCGTCTTTCGTCGTCGTCACGGTCAGCGTCGCGGCGAAGCTGTTTTGCGCCGTGGACGCGACGAGTGCGCAACCGAATGCCAGCGCGAACGCGCTCAGGAAACCAGCGCTGCGCCCTCCCGCGGTTCTTCGAAGCAGTGCGGTTTTCATAAGTACGGATCTCCTCGCATAGGGTAGAAATGCCGAAATCTTCGGAACGCGCATCGCGCACGGCGCGGGTTCACGCTTGCTTCTGCAACTCTCCGTAACGAGACGAGGAAGCGATACCGAACACGCGGCCGCGCACGAGACGCACGGAAACCGGGAGATCGCCACCCCGTACGATTGATCTGCGTCAGCAACCGCTTAGAAGCCGGCGATTAGCGTTGCTCGCAAAGCAAACGGCGGACGGCGATGCAAATCCAATTTCTCGGCGCGGCCGGAACGGTTACCGGATCGAAATATCTCGTGAGCACGCGAGAAGAACGCGTCCTCGTCGATTGCGGCCTGTTCCAAGGTTTGAAGCAATTGCGCTTGCGCAATTGGGCGCCGCCGCCGATCGACGCTGCGTCGCTGTCGGCCGTCGTGCTCACACACGCGCATCTCGACCACAGCGGCTATCTGCCGCTGCTCGTCAAGCGAGGTTTCCACGGACCGATCCACTGCACGCCGGCCACGTACGAACTATGCAAATTGCTGCTGCCCGACTGCGGGCACTTGCAGGAAGAAGACGCCGACTACGCGAACCGCCACGGCTGCTCCAAGCACCATCCGGCGCTGCCGCTCTACACGCAGCAAGATGCCGAACGCTGCCTGCGCTATTTCGCCCCCGTCCCCGCCGGCGGCACGATCGGCATCGGCACGCGGTTGCGCGCGGAGCTGCTGCCGGCGGGGCACATTCTCGGCGCGTGCTTCGCGCGGATCGACGACGGCGCAACGCGCATCGTGTTCTCGGGCGATCTCGGCCGGCCGCACGATCCGATCATGGCGCCGCCGCATGCGCCGCTCGAGACGGATTTCCTCGTCGTGGAGTCCACGTACGGCGATCGCGTCCATCCCCGAAGCGAGCCTTGCGACGAGCTTGCGGCCGTGGTGTCGCGCACGATTCGGCGTGGCGGCGTGATCGTCGTACCTTCGTTCGCGGTCGGGCGCGCGCAGGCGCTGCTGTATTGCATCCACCGTCTCAAACGCGAGCGCCGCATTCCGCAAGATCTGCCGGTATTCCTGAACAGTCCCATGGCTGTGGACGTGACGGAACTCTATTTGCGTTTCCGCGCCGAGCATCGCTTGGGGGCGGCCGAGTGCGAGGCGGTTTGCCATGCGGCGACGTACGTGAACTCGGTCGAGCAATCGGAAGCGCTGAATGCGCGTACGCAGCCGATGATCGTCATCGCGGCGAGCGGCATGGCGACGGGCGGCCGCGTCGTGCACCATCTCAAGGCGTTCGCGCCGGATCCCTGCAACACGGTACTTTTCTCGGGCTACCAGGCCGCCGGTACGCGCGGCGCGGCGATGCTTGCCGGTGCCCCGCATATCCGCATCCACGGGCGCGACGTGCCGGTCCGTGCGGAAATCGCCGTGTTGTCCAGTTTGTCGGCGCATGCCGACGGCGAGGAAATGCTCGACTGGATGAGCCGGCTGCGCACGCCCCCTAGGCGCACGTTCATCACCCATGGCGAACCCGTCGCCGCCGACGCTTTGCGCCAACGCATCGAGCGTCGACTCGGCTGGGCCGTTTGCGTTCCGGAGCATCGCGAGGTGGTGGAACTCTGACGCGCCGTCGCCGGCAAGAGCGGTCAGTCCGCCTTCGCGCGTGCGCTATTCGTCTGCACGGATCGCATGGCGCCCACCACGCTGCGCAGCGCAGCGCGACCGAGCCGGCCCCACCATCGGGCCGGTACGCTCGCCGCGGCGAATCCGGCGGCAAAACCGCCTGCCATCGTGAGCGCCGTCCGATGTTCGCTGACGCGTGCGCGCCAGGGCTGCAAGCTGCCGAGTAGCGTCTCTTCCGCTGTTTTCGTGCGCGCCGTGGCGCGAGCGACCCGTTCACGTATCGCGTTCATCGCACTCGCTCGAGCAACTGCTGTACCGCAAAGCGGCTATGCGTAAGCGCAAGCTCGCGGAGCCAACGCCGCGCGCGCAGGATCAGCAAATACAAGAAGCAAAGCTGCGCGGCACAGCCGATGGCTGCAGCGGAGAGCCAACCCAATCCACCTTCGTGCAACGCGACGACGGCGAGACCCACCGTGCTGAGCCAGACGGCGAGCAAGAGCGCCGGAAGGGCGAACGCGGCGATCGCGAGCGCGCCGAGGTTCTGACGCGCCAAGGCGACTTCCGCCGCGAATAGCTCCCGCCAGGCATCGACGTAAGCCGAAGCATCTCCGGCGAGCCGACGAATTTCTGCCGCGTCCGCGTCGGACGTCGTGTCCGGAGGCGGCGCCGCCTGGGTCATCTCCGCAGCGCACGCGCCACGAGCAGCCCCGCCGCGAACGCAACACCGAACGTCGCGAGCGGATGCTGCTGCGCCTGCCGGGCGAGTTCGCTGCGCAGGCCTTTTGTCTCGTCGAGCCAGCGCGCGCGGACTTCGCGCAGTTCGCGCTCGAAGCCGTGATGGTCGCACGCGCAGGCGTCGGGTTGCTTCTCGGCCGTGGGTCGGCGTGCAGCGTTTTCGGTGCTCATGGCGATGCTCCTGCGATCGATAGTGCGCAGATTAGGCATACGGTAGCCGTGAGCGCTTGATCCACATCAACTCTGCATGTGGCGCACGCCGCGGGTCATTTCTTCGGAGCGCCTGCTGCGTTGGCCTGGAGATCCTTGAACGCGTCGCCGAACAGCGCCACGAATTTCGCGCTCTCTTCCATGTAGTCTTTGACGAGCTCGGTGGCCACTTCGGATTGCACGGCCACGAAATCTTCCGGCTTGCGGCAGGCACCGAACCGCGACGCGAGTGCGAGGTCTTTCGCAAACCGGTCGCTCAAGAACCGGATCGCCTCTGCCTGGACGCGATTGGCGTTCTTGAACCAGCTCATGTAGGTCTTCGACATCGCCTCGATCGCCGATTTCGCGGAGTCCGACATCGCGCCGAGGTCGGGCATCGCAAACGGATTCGTCGTCTGATCGTTCATGGGTGTGCTCCTCTTGGCGGGCCAAGCGCACATCATCGCGCAATCGCATGGCGTTGTGTTGACGGCGATCAATCTGCGGTGGCGCTCGCCAGACCGCGTCTCGCGTACGCAGCGACTGCGGCTTATTCCGTCGACGTGGATCCAGTACGCGCACCGCTTGCTCGACACGCAAAGCGCGGGCGCCGAGATCGCGGTCGTCCTCTGAGTTCGAACGCTCAGGCCGGGCTCCATGCGCGCCATTTCGCCGCGTCGATGCCCTTCACGAGCAGCCATAGGCAGAGCGCCGACTCGGCGACGAAGCACGGCATCAGGATCGCCGGGAACAGCATGCCTTCGATGTCCGGCGCGAGGATCAGCGCAAAACTGTTCACGAGATAGCAGATGCCGGCGATCTGCAAACCCACGCCGAGGAGCTTCGGCAGGAAATCCGAGCGCCGGATGAGATGGCCCGTCGTCAGGCACGCGCAGCCGAAGAAAATGAGCCCGATGCCGAAGCCGTGCGCATCCGCGCGGATCGCCACGTAGGCCAGCGCTTGCGCCTGCTCGGGCGAGAATGCCTTGAGATATGCCGCGTCGGACAGCAGGAACAGCGGCAGCAGCTGGTTCAACTTGGTCGCAACGAGGGTCGCGCTCTGCACGAGCGTGAACAGCATCGCCATGAGCGCCAGCCGGCGGTTCACGGGTTTGAACAGCACGTAGTAGATCATCATCATGGGTACGTCGGTGATGTGCATGAGCAAATCGCCCGCGACTCCCATGCGCCACAGTCCCGGCGAATGCACGATGTTCGCCGCGGTCGCCGCCGCGTCGCCGGCGACGATCGTGCCATCACGCACGAAAGCTTCGCCGAGCAGTCCGGCGACGATGTTGACGAGGTACAGGAATCCCGCGACGCGGGCGTAGGTTTGCGGCGAGAAATCACGTGCTGTCATCAAAGGCATCCTAGGTTTTTTAGCACTCTCGCCGCAATCGCATCCGCCGTGAAGGGCGCATGCGACGAACGACGGAATCGGTGGTGTGAATATCGGCGTATACCGATGGCCGGCGCTTCGCGAGAGCAGAGCGCCGCCATCGATGCTCTCGACGGAGGGTCAGGAGTCGAAGCCGCTCTTGAAGATGCGGTCCGCCGGGCCGCCGCAATTGTAGGCGTTGCCCGACGTCGCATTGTTGCTTTGTGTACCGATCGTGGCGATCGTGCCGGCGCTCGCGTCAAGCGTCTGGTACTGCAGCGCGATTTCGAACGACGTGTGATACAGCACGGCTTCCATGTTGAGCGCCCCCGATTGCCCGCGTAACGCCCAGTTCCGCCACTGCACGACCGTGCAGGCTTCGCTCAAGCCCGATTCGCTCGCGCGCGGACAGCTCGCAAAATAGCTCGCGTACATGCTGCCTGCATTCGGGCCGCCGTCGAGATCGGCGTGATAGACGTAGATGCGCGCTTGCGTCGCGACGGCGTTGTCGGCAATCGCGGGCAATGGGCAATCCTGGCTGAAATCGCCGCCGTCTTCGCTGCTCGCATCGGCCGGGGCGGCGAGGTAGCCGTTGCTCGAGGCGACGAGCGAATTCGCGCTCACGCCGTAAAGCTCGAATGGCGCTGCCAGCGATACGGCGGCGCCGCCGTCATCGGTGGCTGGCGCAGTCGCATCCTTGGGAGCGACGAGCGACAACGCCGTGCCGCCACTCGCGTCGACATAGTTGTAGCTGCACGACGACACCGGCGGGAAGCGCGGATCGAAAAAGCACACCGACATCGCCGGCGTCAGCACGTGATAAAGACTGCCCGTCGAGTCGTAGGCGACGTAACCGTAGATGTCGAAAGAGCCTGAGTTGCGCGCATTCGCCTGTGCGGCGACGAGCAAGGCGATACCGACGAGGAGGCGCTTGGCGTTCATGGCGTCCTCGCGCTGTAGACTTCGGTATTGCCGTCCGCGTTCTGCGAAGGGGACATCAAGTCGTCGTT
>DASRGX010000261.1:0-6797 GCA_035650835.1 Rudaea sp.
CGAGATCGTCGAAGTCGCCACGTTCCGCGGCAGCAGCGACGACGGCACGGGCGACCGCCACGTCGTCGACGGCCGCATCCTGCGCGACAATGTATACGGCACCCTCGAAGAAGATGCGGTGCGCCGCGACTTCACGGTCAACGCGCTCTACTACAACATCGCCGACTTCAGCGTGCGCGACTACGTAGGCGGCTACGCCGATCTCGACGCGCGCGTGCTGCGCCTGATCGGCGACCCGGAGCAGCGCTACCGCGAAGACCCGGTGCGCATGCTGCGCGCGGTGCGACTCGCGGCGAAGCTCGATTTCGCCATTGCGCCCGACGCGCGCGCGCCGTTCGAGGACCTCGGCGAACTCCTGCTGCACGCGCCGCCGGCGCGGCTGTTCGACGAGTCGCTGAAGCTGTTCCTTGCCGGCAACAGCGTGAAGAGCTTCCGCGCGCTCGAAGCGTCGGGTCTGCTCGCCGACGTCTTTCCGCTGACCGCGCGCGCGCTCGCGTTCCGCGGCGGCGACGAATTCCGCGCGCTCATCGAAGCCGGCATGGCCGGCACCGACGCGCGCATCAAGGACGAAAAGCCGGTCACGCCGGCGTTCCTGTTCGCGATCCTGCTCTGGGGGCCGGCGCGTGCGCAGGTGGAGCGCGAGGTCGCGCGCGGCGCGGACGTGAACGGCGCATGGCAGCGCGTCGGGCATCACGTGATCGCCGAACAGGCCAAACATGTCGCAATCCCGCGCCGTTTCGGCGTGGTCATGCAGGAGATCTGGTCGCTGCAGCCGCGCTTCGAACAGCGCATCAAGAAACGCATGACGCGCTTGCTCGCGCATCCGCGCTTCCGCGCCGCCTACGATTTCCTGCTGCTGCGCGCCGTGGAGGGCGAGCAGATCGCCGAACTCGGCCGCTGGTGGACGGAAGCGCAGAAGTCGCCGCAGAACGTGCAGTTCGTCGAAGGGCCGATTGCGGCGCCCGCGGCCGCGGACGATACCGAAACGGCGGCGCCGACACGCCGACGCAGGCGACGCCGCCGCAAGCCCGCGAACGACGCCTCGGCCGCGCCGCAATAGAAAAAGTATACGATGGTACGAGTCGGCATCGGGCTCGGCAGCAATCTCGCCGATCCGCGCGCGCAAGTCGAACGCGGCTTCGCGGCGCTCGGCCGGCTGCCGCGATCGCGGCTCGTGCGGCGTTCGCGTTTGTACCGCAGTGCGCCGTGGGGGCGAACCGATCAACCCGAGTTCGTCAACGCCGCGGCGCTCGTCGAGACCGCTCTCAGTGCGCGCGAGCTGCTCGCCGAATTGCTCGCCGTCGAGCGTGCGGCCGGCCGCGTGCGCGACGCCGAGCGTTGGGGCCCGCGCATGCTCGACCTGGACCTCCTGACCTATGGCGACGCACGCATCGCCGAGCCGGGTCTCAGCGTGCCGCATCCGCATTTGGCCGAGCGCGCGTTCGTGCTCGTGCCGCTTGCGGAAATCGCGCCCGATCTCGTCGTGCCGGGACGGGGCCCGGTCGCGGCGCTGCTCGCGCGCGTGGACGGTTCGGTATGTGTCCCGTTCGAACCCGAGCCGCACGCTTGAGAGTCTTTTCGATCCGCGACACGTGGGTTCGAGAGGAAAGCAGCGCGGCATCTTTCGATGCGAAGCCGACCGGTTGATAATGCGCAGCCCGACGCCCGGAGCCCAGCGAATGTCCAGCCACGCCAAACCCGCGCCGCGTTCGGCGATCACCGTGCCGCGCCTGCACGAGATGAAGACGCGCGGCGAGAAGATCGTCGTGCTCACGGCATACGATGCGAGCTTCGCCGCGCAATGCGAGGCCGCGGGCGTCGACGTCGTGCTGGTCGGCGACTCGCTCGGGATGGTCGTGCAGGGCCAGACCAGCACGCTGCCGGTGAGCCTCGATCACATGGTCTATCACAGCGCCGCCGTGTCGCGCGGCCTTGCGGGCGAAGCTTTGCTCGTCGCCGACCTGCCGTTCATGACGTTCCGCAACGCCGAGGCCGCGCTGACCGCTTCGGCGCGGCTCATGGCCGAAGGCGGCGCGGCGATGGTCAAGCTCGAGGGCGCCGACTACGTGCTCGAGGTCATCGACGCCCTCGCGCGCCGCGCCGTGCCCGTGTGCGCGCACCTCGGGCTCACGCCGCAGTCCGTGCACAAGCTCGGCGGCTATCGCGTACAGGGCAAGAACAAGGCGGCGGCCGAGCGGCTGCTCGAGGATGCGCGCGCCGTCGAGCATGCGGGCGCCGACATGCTCGTGCTCGAGTGCGTGCCCGCGGCGCTCGCCGAACGCATTGCGCGCGAGCTCACGATCCCGGTCATCGGCATCGGCGCGGGCGCCGGCTGCGACGGCCAAGTGCTCGTGATCTACGACATGCTCGGCGTCACGCCGGGCAAGCGTCCGAAGTTCAGCAAGGATTTCCTCGCGGAGCAGGGTTCGGTGGCCGCGGCGATCCGCGCCTATGCCGGCGCCGTGCGCAGCGGCGAATTCCCCGGCGCGGAGCATGCGTACTGATGGACGTCGTCCGCGACACCGCTGAACTGCGCGCGCGCATCGGCGAGTGGCGGCGCGAAGGCGCCCGCATCGGCTTCGTGCCGACGATGGGAAATTTGCACAATGGGCACTTTTCCCTGATCGCGCTCGCACGCACGCGCGCCGAGCGCGTCGTCGCGAGCGTGTTTGTGAACCCGACGCAATTCGGTCCGCGCGAGGATTTTGCGAGCTACCCGCGTACGCCCGAACAGGATTCGGCCGGCCTCGCCGCGCAAGGTTGCGATCTCTTGTTCCTGCCGGCCGTCGAGACGATCTATCCGTTTGGCGCTCAGCATACCGTGCGCGTCGAGGTGCCCGTCGTCAGCGAGCCGCTCGAAGGTGTGCTGCGGCCCGGACATTTCGCCGGCGTGGCGACCGTCGTCACGAAGCTTTTCCATCTCGTGCAGCCCGACGTCGCCGTGTTCGGCCGCAAGGACTACCAGCAACTGCTCGTCATCCAACGGCTCGTCGCCGATCTCGGCTTGCCCGTCGAGATCGTGCCCGCGCCGACGCTGCGCGAAGCGAACGGCCTCGCCATGAGTTCGCGTAATCAGTATTTGACCGCAGAGGAACGCGAGCGCGCCGGCGTCATCCATCGCACGCTCTGCACGATGCGCGATGCCGTCAACGCCGGCCGCGATCGCGGCGCGATCGAAGCCGAAGCGCTCGCCGCGCTCGCAAACGCCGGCCTCGTGCCCGATTACGCGACGATTCGCCGCCAAGCCGATCTCGCCGAACCGGCGGCCGGCGAGCGCGTCGGGCTTATCGCGCTGATCGCCGCCCGGCTTGGCCGTGCGCGGCTGATTGACAACTTGGTCACAGACCCATAGCAATTTCGTCGTTCTTGTGGTAGTATCGCAACCGCCATTGGGATTTTTGCAACGCGAGCTCGTTGCCCCGTGGTAGCAGGGCGCATCGTTGGTAATCGTCACTCCGATTTTCCACCCTCGTTGACTTCAACGAGGGTTTTTTTTTCGCCTATGGATCAGCGGTTTACGCTGTCGCGCTCGGTTTGGCGAGAACGCCACCTTGCAAAACTTGCGGCGCGGCCGCACTCCTCGCGATAATTTGTGCGCTGCCACAGAGCGGCCGATCGTGATCTGTTGCAACGGCGCAACAGCCTACTGCCCATTGTGAGGTTTCCATGCACCTGAACATGCTCAAGGCCAAGATCCACCGGGCGACGGTCACGCACGCCGAACTGCATTACGAGGGGTCCTGCGCGATCGACGGGCATCTGCTCGATGTCTCGGGCATCCGCGAGTACGAGCAGATCCACATCTACAACGTCAACAACGGCGAGCGTTTCGTGACCTATGCGATCCGCGCCGACGAAGGCTCGGGTGTCATCTCGATCAACGGCGCCGCCGCGCATCGCGCGTCGCCGGGCGACATCATCATCATTTGCGCGTATGGTCAGCTGAGCGAAGCCG
Organism: Rudaea sp.; assembly: GCA_035650835.1. Taxonomy (GTDB): domain Bacteria; phylum Pseudomonadota; class Gammaproteobacteria; order Xanthomonadales; family Rhodanobacteraceae; genus Rudaea. The sequence goes on from DASRGX010000261.1 coordinate 3,956, forward strand.
AGGCGGCGGCGTACAAGCCGATGCTCGTGTACGTCGACCGCCACAACAAGCTCAGCCACACGAAGAATTCGATTCCGAAGCAGGCCGCGTGAGCTTCGCGGCCGGACGCGAAGAAAAAACGAGCTAAGCGTGCCGCGCCGGGGCGCCCTCGCGCACGCCGGTTTCTCGCGCACGCAGTTGCCTATCCAACGCCCATAGCGCGTGCTCGCGCACCAGGGCGGACGGATGTTCCGCGCGCGCTCGCAGGGCAGCGACGACGTCCGCCGAATATACTGCGTTGCCGAGCGCGACGGCGATGTTCCGCAGCCAACATTCGTGGCCGATGCGTCGGATCGCCGACCCTTCGGTGCGCGCGAGGAATTCCTCTTCGCTCCAGGCGAACAGCGTCACGAGCGATGCGCCGTCGAGGCCGTGCCGCACGATGAAATCGGGTTCGGCGCTCTTGCGTGCGAATTTGTTCCACGGACAAACGAGCTGGCAATCGTCGCAGCCGTAGATGCGGTTGCCGATCAGCGGCCGGAACTCGATCGGGATGCTGCCGCGCAATTCGATGGTGAGATACGCGATGCAGCGTCGCGCGTCGAGTTCGCGCGGGCCGACGATCGCCTGCGTCGGGCAGATCTCGATGCAGCGTACGCACGTGCCGCAGTGCTCGGTCGCCGGCGCGTCCACGGGTAGCGGCAGATCGGTGTAAAGCTCGCCCAGGAAGAACCACGATCCCGCCTGGCGGTTGATCAGGTTCGTATGCTTGCCGATCCAGCCGAGCCCGGCGTTGCGCGCGAGCGCCTTCTCGAGCACGGGCGCCGAATCGACGAACGCGCGATAGCCGAACGGTCCCACTTCGGCAGCGACGCGGTCGGCGAGTTTCTGCAAGCGCGTGCGCAGCACTTTGTGGTAGTCGCGCCCGAGTGCGTACCGCGAGACGTAACCGAGCGCGGCGTCGTCGAGCACCTCCCAAGCGTCGCGTGCGGCGGGCGGGTCGTAGTCCATGCGCGCGGAGATCACGCGCACCGTGCCCGCCGTGAGCTCGGCCGGCCGCGCGCGCTTCGCGCCGTGGCGCGCCATGTAGTCCATCTCGCCGTGGCGGCCGGCGGCTAGCCAATTCATGAGCCGCGCTTCGTCGTCGCCGAGCTCGGTGGCGCTGATGCCGATCTGCTGGAAACCGAGCTCGGCGCCCCAGCGCTTGATCTCGGCCGCGAGGCGGGCGTAGTCGGTGACGTTCACGCGACAAGTATAATCGCTAGCAATGACGACGCTTCTCTACACTGCCGCGCAGGTGCGTGCGCTCGACCGTGCCGCGATCGAGCACGGCACGCCCGGCTACACGCTCATGCAACGCGCTGCGGAAGCGGCGTGGCGGACCTTGCGCCGCCGCTGGCCGCTGGCGCGGCGCATCGTCGTGCTGTGCGGTCCCGGCAACAACGGCGGCGACGGCTATCTCGTCGCGAAGCTCGCACGCGCGGCCGGGCTCGGCGTCACCGCGATTGCGCTTGCGCCGCCAGCGGCCGAAAGCGATGCCGCGCGTGCTTGCGCGGACTGGCGCGCGGCGGGCGGCGACGTCGAAGCACCGACGACGCTGCCGCCGGCCGACGTTTACGTCGACGCCTTGTTCGGCACCGGGCTCTCGCGACCGCTCGAAGGCGAGGCGCGCACGCTCATCGAACGCGTGAATGCGCTCGGCTCGCCGGTGCTCGCCATCGACGTGCCGTCGGGGCTCGACGCCGACACGGGCGCCGTGCTCGGCGCGGCGGTGCGGGCGAGCGCGACGATCACGTTCGTCGCGCACAAGCGCGGCTTGTTCACGGGCGACGCGCTCGATCATTGCGGCGAACTCGCGCTCGACACGCTCGGCGTTGCGCATGTATACGACGCCGTCGCGGCCGATGCGCAGCTTCTCGATCTGCGCTCGATGATGTCGTGGCTGCCGCGGCGCCCGCGCAACGCACACAAGGGCCTCTACGGTCACGTGCTCGCGATCGGCGGCGAACACGGCATGGGCGGGGCGATCCGGCTTGCCGGCGAGGCTGCCTTGCGCGTCGGTGCGGGACTCGTGAGCGTGGCCACGCGCGGCGAGCATGTGGTCGCGCTCAACGCCGCGCGCCCGGAGCTCATGGCGCACGCGGTCGCAGACGCGACGGCGCTCGCGCGCATGATCGAACGTGCCACGGTCGTGGCGCTCGGCCCGGGCCTCGGCACCGGCGACTGGAGCCGCACTCTATGGCAGGCCGCGCTCGATGCCGGCAAGCCATGCGTCGTCGACGCCGACGGGCTCAACCTGCTCGCCGCGGCGCCGCGAGCGCTGCCGCACGCCGCGATCCTGACGCCGCATCCGGGCGAGGCCGCGCGTCTGGCGGACACGACCACGGCCGAGGTCGGCCGCGATCGTTTCGCCGCCGCACGCGCGCTCGCGCGGCGCTACGCGGCCGTCGTCGTGCTCAAAGGGGCCGGTACGCTGATCGCTGCGCCGTCGGGCGAGCTCGCCGTGTGCCCATGGGGCAATCCGGGCATGGCTGCCGGCGGCATGGGCGACGTGCTGACCGGCGTGATCGCCGGGCTCGCCGCGCAAGGACTGACGCCGTGGCGGGCCGCCTGCCTCGGCGTAGCTTTGCACGCACAGGCCGGCGACATGGCGGCCGCCGACGGCGAAGCCGGCACGCTCGCCTCCGAGCTTTTTATACCTTTGCGCAAATTGCGCAATGTGGAATCTGCGCATGGCTGAGCGGCGCTCGCTGTCGTGGTCCGCTGTCGACGAGCCGGCGCTCGCCGCGACGGCGCGAGCGCTGGCGCCGGCGATCGGCGCCGGCACGCTGTTCTTGACCGGGGAACTCGGTGCCGGCAAGAC
>DASRGX010000262.1:0-7734 GCA_035650835.1 Rudaea sp.
CCAACCGCACCGGGCTCGCGCCGGGCAAGACGGTGCGCGCGGTCGAGGACAAGCTCGAGAAAACCGTTCCCGCCGAGTTCAAGCGCGACGCGCACCACTGGCTGATCCTGCACGGCCGCTACGTCTGCAAAGCGCGCAAGCCCGATTGTCCGCAGTGCATCATCCGCGATCTTTGCGAATACCGGCACAAGACCGCTTCCGGGTAGCGCCGTGTGCGAACCGGATCGGGAGATGCGCTACCCGCCGCCGGTTGCGCCGACGTGATATTCGACCGCGACCCACAGCTCACGCTCGGAGGTACCGAAACTGTGGCGATGGTAGTCGGCATAGTCGAGCTCGGCGTCGAGATCGCGGCGCAGCGAGAATTTCACGAGCGCGTTGAGCTCGGAGCCGTAGCGCTGGCTCGTGCGCTGAGCGTAGAAATCGTGCTCGGTCACGCTCCAGCTGAGGCGCGGCGAGATCTTGCCGAACGCCGTGAGATAGCGGTCTTCGAGGCCGTTCGCCGGTACGTTCTTGAACTGGCTCGTCCAGCCGTTGAAGCCGTGGTTGGACCCGTACGGCGACGAAAACGCGGCGTGCCCGTTGCCGCCGAGCAGTTCGTCGCCGACTTTCAAACTCGCGAGCGGCACGCCGTAGGCGAATTCGAGAAGGTGGTAGTCCGCCGAGTAGTGCAGCGGATTGTTGCGCCAACTCCGCTGCTCGGCGAATTCGGCCGTCCAGCTTGCCGTGCCGGCGCCGATCGCGTGATCGCCCGTCCAGCGCAGGCCGGCCGTGCGCCATGAGAATTTCGCCATCGTGCGGTTCTCGACGAAGTAGTCGTACCCCGTCAGCTTGCCGAGCGGCAAAGTCTGGTCGACGTGAAACAAGTTCGCATCGAGCGACCACTGCCGCTGCGTCGGATCGGGATAATTGTTGCCGACCGAACGGTGCGCTTCGTCCAGGCGCACGTAGCGCAGAGTGGTGCCCGCGCCGGCGCTCCACTGCGCGGAAAGCGCATCGAAAGATTGCGGGTTCTGCCGCCACAAGCCCGAGGTGAAGAAGCGCTGATCGTCGAGATTCACGTATTGTCTGCCGACCCGCGCTTTGACGCTGTCGCTCGCGTAGCCGACCCAGGCGCTGCTGAACTCGCTGGACGAGGGATCGCCTTCCGAGGGCAGTTTCGTGCGGCCGTTCGCGCCGCTGTTGTAGTCGTCGCCGAACACGGAGATCACGCGCGTGCCTTCCGCGTAGGCGTAGAAGCTCGGTGCAAAATTCCACAAGTATCCCAGCGTGGCCCGCAACGTGTTGGCGTTCGCCGCGCGCGCATAGCCGTCTTCGTCGATGTGCGCGCTGCGGTAGCGCAGATCGACGACGAGCCCGTCGGGCAAGTCGGCGGCGAAAGCGGTATCGGTTGCGATTGCGAGCGGAAGCGCCGCCAACGGCAGCGCGCGCATGACAGGTCGCGGCATGTGGTTTCCTGTGCGGGGGTGGCGTTACACCGTATCCGCACGCCGGGAACGAGCACAGTGAAAGAAGCGAATTTGCATATGCCGCCGGCGCGGATTCAGCCGCAACTCAAGCCCGCCGGCATCGTCAAGCGCTTGATCGGCATCGCACCCGGCGTGTAACCGGGTGCCGTCGGTGCCCAGCTCGCGCGGCCGCTATCGCAATCGTCGAATGTGAACGTGATCTTGCCCCAAGGCTGGTTCGCGACCTGATTGCCGTTGAAATTCGGCGGAAAACGGCCGCCGGGACCGCTCGTGAGCCACGCATCGAGCGTGGCGCTGCCGTCGACGATCGGTCCGCTGGCGGTGATCCAGACGGGTCCGCCATTCGGCGAGAATGCGTACCATTGCGCGAGCATCACGTTGCCCGGCAGCACCTCGACACTGAAACCCATGCCGCTCTCGGCCGGGTCGTACCAATTGCCGGTGATGGCGGGAACGATGCTGAACTTGACGTCGATGTCGACCGGCGGCGACGGAATGCCGTTGGCGACGACGGCGAGCGAGCTCGGGCCTGTCTCGACCGTCGCGGGTACGTCGAAGTGCGTCGACACGACCGTCGTTCCGGTCGCTACGCCCATCGAACTGTGATCGTGCGTGCGTGCGTAGAACACGTGACCGCTCGCTTTGTTGACGATGCGCACGAGCGGATAGTTGGTCGCCATCTGCGAATCGTCGCCGTACATCGCGCCTTGCGAGAGGCCGTTGAACTGCGTGCCCGAAATCGGGTAGTTCGCCTCGCCGGCGAACACCGCGGCCGGGAACCCGGTGACGGCAGGCGCCCAGGCGCTCTGGTAGGTTCCCGCGGAAGTATAAATTTGTACGCGTCCCGTGCCGCTGAAATAGATCTGCCCCGTCGGCAGCACGAGCATGAGTCCGGCATTCGAAGCGACGACGTCGGCGCCCGCCGCCGGCGGCACGCGATTGAGATTCTGTCCGTCGAACTCGAAGAATTCGCTCGGCGACTGAAAGCACGCATCGGAAACCGGCGAGGCCTGGACCAGCACGTTGCCGTTCGGCAGCAACGCCGCGGGACCGTCGGCGACGCCGACGCCGTCGGGGAACGTGGGGCCGGCCGTCCAGGTGCGGTTCGCGGGATCGTAGATCGCCGTGTTGCTCGTCGAGCCCGTCGCGAACACCTTGCCGTCCGGCATGAGCACGGCCGGCCCGATCTCCGCGCAGTGCGGGTTGACGAGCTGCACGGCCGTGCTGCCGACGCTGCCCCACTTGCCGGCGCTCGGCGTGTAGATCTCCGAGTTGTTGACGTTGTCGCCGACGTCGATCGTGAGCACTTGCCCGTTCGGCAGCAAGGTGAAGCCCTGCTCGGAAAACGAGAATTCGTATTGCGCGAGCGCGCCCGTGAACGTCCAGGTCAGGCTATTCGCATCGAGGAGCGCGGGCCGCGGATCGGATTGCACCGCGTTGCCGATCATGAACGTGCCGTCGGCGAGCACGACGCTCGGCGAATCGCCGATTTGCAGCCATCCCGTCGGGCCGGCGAGCGGGGACCAGACGTCCGTCTTCGGATCGTAGATCGCGCCGAGCGCGGTGTCGCCGCTGCCGTCCGCGTCGTTGTATTCGCCGCCGATGACGACGACGCGCGCATCGGGCAGCACGGCCGAAGCGTAGTAGAGCGGCGCGTAGTCGGCCGGCATGGCCGCCATCGGCGACCAGGTGCCGTTCACGTAGCTTCCGCCGCTGTCGGGCGTCAGCCGCCACCAGTGGTTCGTGCCGGAGGCTTGCACCATCACCGTGCCGTCGGTCAGCAGCAACGGTTCGCCCGGGATGAAATCGGGCTGGTTCGCGAGCGGCGTCCACGTCTGCGCCCGCGCCGGCGCGGCGGCGAGGATCGCGCACGCGGCGGCGCAAGCCCGAACGACGTTCGAGCACGACGATGGCGACATGGCGTTCCTCCCGGCGTTGTGCGTTCTTGTAGTACGATTTTATTCGTACGTTAGCACGCGGGTATCGGCCGAAGCAATCGCGCCGGCTTCAGAATTTGAAACGCATGCCGACCATCGGGCTCGCCGTGGACGTGTGCAGGTATCCCGACGCGAGGCCGTCGGACACGCGCGAGAACATGGCGCCGGCATAGACGTCGAAACGCTTGGTCAAGCGGTAGTCGCCCACCAGCGAGTACGCTTCGAGCGTACCGCTGCACGTACCGGCGCTCGCATTCGAGCAATGGACGAGACCATAGCTGTTCTGATCGTAGCGATAGAACGCGCCGGTGACATCGAAGTCCGGCGTGACCAGGTACTTGAGGCCGCCCCAGGACACTTGAAGAATTTTCGGACGCGGGAACGCCGCGTCGTTGACGATGCCGAAGTAGTAGCCGCCGAGGCCCGTGATCGGCGCCGCGATCGGCAGCGAGGGATTCTCGTATTTGATGTGCTCGTAGCCGAGACAGGCTTTCCAAGCGCCCCAGGCGTAGCTCGCGTCCAGCGTGTACGAGGTATTGTCGGAGACCGTCGCCACGAGCGAATCCGCCGGCTGGACGGCAGCCTGCGCCGCGCTCAGCGAGGACGCGGCGATCGCGTCCTTCTTGTGGCCATAGACCGCATCGACCGCGAAGCCGGCCGCCTCGAAACCGAGATTCCCCTGCCAGGCCTCGCCGGGGCTGTTGTCGGTCTTGCCGAACTGGTAGAGGAGCCCGGCGTGTATATTTTGCCACTTGTACACATATTTGAGCGAGTCGTCGAGACGCGCGTCTTCCGTGTCGCCCATGCCGGCCGTCGTGCCCGACAGGCCGATCACCGAAAACGCATACGAGCCGCTCATCGGATCGTAGGCGAGAATATTGTCGAGCAGCAGCGAGTTCTGGCGCCCGAACGTCAGCGTGCCGTAGCCGGGGGAGCTCAGGCCCGCGTACGCCTGACGGTTGAACAGCTGGCCGGCCAGCGAGCTGTCGCCGGCCGAGGTCTGCCGGTCGAGCGGAACGCCGTTGTTGTGCGTCAGCGACTTGAGCGCGTCGGCGAGATTGCCCGACTGCGGATCGAAGCCCGAATCGAGATTGAACACGAAGGCGAGGTCGTCCGCGATCTGCTCGACGCCCTTGAGTCCGATGCGCGACTGGCTCATGCCGTTCGGCGCGACCGACGTGATCGATTTGTTGCTGTTCTTCTGGATGAAGTACTCGAGACCGACCATCCAGTCCTGGCTGAGTGGCGTGCCGTGCGTCTGATGTGCGATGCCGATGTCGACGACGCCGTACAGCGTGATGCCGTTCCAGGTCAGGCTCGTATCGTCGGCGGCGTGCGCCGCGGGTGCGATCGAGACCGCGATCGCCGCGGCAACCGGTGAGCAACGCGGAAATGGCATTGGTCCGTCCCTCCCTCGAATTTGCAAGCGATATAGCCGTATGGACATATCGAGCGACGGCGCATGATACACGTGCATGCGGAGGGAGTCACTTCAATGTTTGCGCAAAAAAAAACCGGAGGGCTCGCGCCCTCCGGCTTGTCGTCGTCGCTCCGGCGGGTGCCGGCGAAAATCAGAACTGGAAGCGGATGCCGACGGTCGGCGACACCACGGAGGTGTGCAGGAAGCCGCTGGCGAGACCGTCCGAGACCTTCGAGTACATCACGCCCGCGTAGGTGTCCCAACGCTTCGTGAAGCGCCAGTCGGCCTTGAGCGAGTAGACGTCCTCGTCGCCGCTGCAGTTGCCGGCGCTCGTGTTCGAACACTTCGTTGCGCCGAACGCGTTCTGGCTCAGGTGATACCAGGCGCCCGTGATGTCGAAGTCCTTGTCGATGAGATAGCGCAGACCGATCCACGACACTTCGACGACTTTCGGGTGCGGGAACGCCGTGTTGTTGACGACGCTGAAGTCGTAACCGCCGAGGCCCGTGAACGGTGCCGTGAGCGGCAGGCTCGGGTTCTCGAACTTGATGTGCTCGTAGCCGCCGGACGCTTTCCACGGACCGGTCGTGTAGCTTGCGGCGATCGTGTAGGACTCGTTGTCCGAAATCGTCGCGGCCAGCGAGTTGTGCGGCAGCGTCGTCACCTGCGAAGCGCTCAGGGAACCGGCGGAGATCGCGTCCTTCTTGCGCGCATACAAGCCGTCGACCGCGAAGCCTTCGTAATCGAAGCCGACGTCGGCCTGCCAAGCTTCACCGGGGCTGCTGTCGGTTTTGCCGAACTGGTACAGCGCGCCGAAGTGGAGCCAATCGTACTTGTAGTTGTACTTGATCGAGTCGTCGAGGCGCACGTCTTCGGTATCGCCGCCGCCGGCCGTCGTGCCCGAGAAGCCGATCAGCGAGAACGCGTAGGAGCCGCCCATCGGATCGTACTTGCCGATCGCGTCGGCGAGCAGCGTGTTGTGGCGACCCGCGGTCAGCGTGCCCCACTCCTTCGACTCGAGGCCGAAATAGGCCGGGCCGTTGAAGAACTGGCCCGCGCGGCTGCCGTCGGCGGCCGTGGTCTGCTGGCTCAGCGGCACGCCGTTGTTGTGCGTCAGCGATTTGAGCGCGTCGGCGAGATTGCCCGACGTCGGCAGGAAGCCCATCTCGAGATTGAAGACGCCATTCAGGCCTTCCATGATCTCTTCCTTGCCCTTGAGGCCGATCTTCGACTGGCTCAAGCCGTTCGGGCCGACCGAGGTCACGGGCTTGTTGCTGTTCTTCTGGATCAGGTATTCGAGGCCAGTGTAGAAGTCCTGGCTGAGCGGAGCGCCGTGGTTCTGGTGCGACACGTCGACGTCGATCGTGCCGTACAGCGTGATGCCGTTCCAGGTCAGGCTGTCGTCCGCGTGGGCCGCGGTGACGAATCCCGCGCTGGCGATGCTGGCCAGCACGGCTGCGCTAAGTACCGATTTTTTCACGTTGTGTTCTCCTCTGACCGATCTGATAGAAGTTATCGGCTGCATGGCGGACACAGCCGGGGTTTGGCGATCTTTCGACTTCATGGGTAGTCCCTCGGGGCAGGATGTATGGCGCCGACGGCCGTTCGGAGCCTCGGCCGCGGACTTTGTTAAAAAATCGCCCCGGAATAGTATGAACCGAATATTTCAGTCCCGTGACGAAGCCTCCGCTAGACCTTAGTAGAAGGCAGCAGCGGCGCGATCCCGAAGCCGCATCAGGCGTATCATTCCGGCCATCGGAAACGCGCATACTCGGGCGACTCGGAACTAAAGAGCGGCCATTTTGTCCTTGATGGCCGCGAGCCCCAGTTCCCTCGAGCCCGTTCCGGCGCAGCGGAAGCAGCGCATTCCCAACACCGCCTCTGGCGGTTGCCGTTTCACCCGGAGCCCTTTTCGTGCAAGGAATCATCCGCCTAGCCCTGAACCGCCCTTACACGTTCGTCGTGCTCGCGATTCTGATCCTGATCATCGGGCCGCTCGCGATCCTGCGCACGCCGGTCGATATCTTCCCGGGTATCAACCTGCCCGTCATCAGCGTGATCTGGACCTACAACGGCATGCCGCCGGCCGACATGTCCGACCGCATCATCACGTACTACGAGCGGCAGATGACGACGACGGTCAACGACATCGAGCACATCGAGTCGCAGTCGCTGCCCGGGACGGGCGTCATCAAGGTGTTCTTCCAGCCCGACGTCGACGTCAATGCCGCGCTCGCCCAGGTCACGGCCGTATCGCAGACCGTGCTCAAGCGACTGCCGCCCGGCATCACGCCGCCGCTGATCCTCACCTACAACGCGTCGAGCGTACCGGTGCTCCAACTTTCCCTGACGAGCAAAACGCTGACCGACCAGCAGCTCTTCGATCTCTCCAACAATTTCATCCGTCCGCAGCTCGCGAGCGTCGAAGGCGCGGCGATCCCCTCGCCTTACGGCGGCAAGAACCGGCAGGTCGTTGTCGACCTAGACCCGAACGCGCTGCGCGCCAAGGGGCTCTCGCCCGAGGACGTCACGAACGCCATCCTCGTGCAGAACCTGATCCTGCCGGCAGGCACGCAGAAGATCGGCAAATTCGAATACCACGTGAAGCTCAACGCGAGCCCGACCGTGCTCGACGAACTCAACGACTTGCCGATCAAGGCCGTCAACGGCACGGTGATCAAGCTCGGCGACGTCGCCCACGTGCGCGACGGTTATTCGCCGCAGCAGAATCTCGTGCTCGTCAACGGCCAGCGTTCGGTGCTGACCACGATCGAGAAGAACGGCAACGCGTCCACGCTCGACATCGTCGACCACGTCAAGCGCCTGCTGCCGACGATCCAGGCCGGAGCGCCGCCCGGGCTCGATCTCGGCACGCTGATCGACCAATCCGTATTCGTCAAGGCCTCGG
>DASRGX010000263.1:0-2287 GCA_035650835.1 Rudaea sp.
GCTGCCGCCGAGCAATGCCTGCAGTGCCTTGGCGCCGCCGGGAAAGTCGAGGATCTCGACATCGAGCCCTTCCGCCTTGAAGTAGCCCTGGCGTTCCGCGATGGTGAGCGGCAGGTAATAGAACAGAGTCTTGCCACCGACGCCGATCGTGATCTTCGTCTTCTCGGGCGCTTGCGCCATCGACGGCGACGCAAACACAATCAGCGCGGCAACCGCTACCGCAATCAGTGCAAACGTGCGACGCATGCTTCCTCCTCCTTGTCGGATCACGACGAGAATGCGCGGCGCAAATTGTGCTGCGCGCCGCGAACCCGCGTCAAATTACTGCAATCGGAACAGACCATCTTACCCGCGCGCCGCGCTGCGCCGCCGCGTTCGAGCTCCTTGAGCTTCTCGGCCATCGCCGCACCGACGAAGATCTGCGGATTCGACGGCGGCGAGTACCCCTCTTCGCGCTCACGCTGGGCAATGCGTTGCTTGGCGCGCTCGAACGCCTCGGGAAACGATTCGCTCTTCGCGAGCCCCTGCTCGAAGAACGCTTCGCCGAAATACGTGGCATCGCTGCGAAAGCCGCAGCCGAACGAGGTGCGGTCCGCCTGTGACGCAGTGATGACGAGCGTGTGCTCGTCCTGCAGGGCGGGGATGAAGCTTCCGCTGTAGCACGACGAGACGACAATGATGCGCCAGGTGATGCCTGCGTCGTCGAGCAGCTTGCGCAGCACGTCCGGCGTGAGCTGCTCGAGATCGAGCGGCGGCATGCGCACGGCGAGCTGGCCCGGTGCGCCGTGGCTTGCCAGGTAGATCATGACCACGTCTTCGTCGGCATCGATCGCGCCGGCGATCTCCTTCAAGGTCTCGCGCAGATTGGTCACGGTCGCCATCGGGCGCTCGAGCAGCGTGCGCGGGTTGTTGATGAGCACGACCGAGCGATCCTTAGTATCCCAGCGATCGTCCATGATGCGTTGCGCGGTTTCGACGTCCTTGCGAAACACGTCCTCGCTCGCATAGCCGCCGAACGCGACGAAATAGAGGTCGGTGGTATCGGGCCGCTCGTCGTCGAGCTCCTCGAGCGTTGAATCCAGCAGGTCGGCTTGCGCCGACAGCACGGCTTCAGACGCCGGATTGGGATAACGTGGATCGACGCCGCCAGTGAGCGCAGGCTGTTGCCACCACGGCTCATTGGGCATGAACGCAGAGGCGATCCAGAGCGGCGTCGCAAGCAGGAGTCCGCCGACCACGGATCGCGCCATGCGCCGGGGCCGCGAGTCGGTCAGCGCCGTCGCGACACAGCGGATGAGCACAATCACGATCCAGGCCGTGAATACGCTCTCGACATTGCCGATGTCGCGAGCGAGCTTCGGCAACCATCGGTTCGCCACATCCTCGATGGCGTGCACGCTCTGGATGAACGGCAGTGCCGAAAGCACCATCACCGGCAGCGCCGTGAGCAACGTGTGCTGCCGGAACAAAAGCGCGAGAATCGCCGCGATGAGGAGCAGCAAGCCCGCGGAAAACACTTCGCTGCCGCCGCCGTAAAGCGACAGGTAGGCATCGGGGCCGTAGCGAATCCAGTCGTTGCCGAAATCGAGGATCGCCCCGAGCACGAACAGCATCACGATCTCGGCGAGGCCGACGCGAAAGTCGAGCCTCCGCACGGGCATGAAGAACGCGAGGCGCGCACCCGCGCGCAGGTTCCTCACGAGTTGTACGAGCTGGTGGCGCATCGTGGAGGGCGCGCGGCCGCGTCAGGCCTGCGCGCGCCGGGCGAGAGCGACGATGTAGTCCTTCACCTTGGCCGCATCGGCCGGCAGCACCGTGAACTGTTGCGGCCGCGACTCGAGATCGGCATACGCCTGCGGACGCGCAGGATCGCGGCCCAGCGCCTCGCGTAGGGTGGCCGCGAACTTCGCCGGCAGCGCCGTCTCGATGCAGACGACCGGCACCGACGCATCGCGTAGCTCCCGCGCGACCTTCACCCCGTCCGCGGTATGCGGATCGATCACCACCCCATAGCGTGACTCGCATTCGCGAATGGTCGCGATGCGATCGGCATGGCGGCTCACCCCCGAGACGAACCCCGAGGCGCGCACGCGTTGCCAGTACGGCGTGCCGGAGAGATCGAATCCGCCGTCGCGCCCGAGCTTCTCCCACAGCTCCCGCACCACGGCGGGATCGCGATCCACGATGTCGAACACGTAGCGCTCGAAGTTGGACGCTTTCGAGATGTCCATCGATGGGCTCGACGTCGCGTGCGTCTCCGCGGTGCCACGAGGACGGTAGCGCCCGG
>DASRGX010000264.1:0-48562 GCA_035650835.1 Rudaea sp.
GCCGAACTCGCATTTCATCAAGCAGATGGTCGGCGACCTGCGCCTGCGCAAGCGATCGGGCATCAGCGTGCTCGCCGTGAACCGCGGCGACGAGATCTTCCGCGAGGACGTACGCAAGACCGTGCTGCGCCCCGGCGACACCCTCGTGCTGCACGGCCTCTGGCGCGATCTCGCCCTCGCGGCCGAGAGCCGCGATTTCGTCGTCGTCACCGACTACCCGAAGGAAGAAGGCCGCCCGAGCAAGATCTGGCACGCGACGTTCTTCTTCGCCTTGGCCATGGGCCTGGGCCTGTTCACGGACCTCAAGCTCTCGGTGGCGATGCTGACCGGCGCCGTCGGCATGCTGCTCGCCGGCGTGCTGAACATGGAAGAGGCCTACGGCGCGATCAACTGGAAAACGATCTTCACGCTGGCCTGCCTGATCCCGCTCGGCTGGGCCATGGATTCGACGGGCGCCGCGGCGTGGATCGCCCAGGAAGTGCTGCGGTATCTCGGCAATTGGCCGCAATGGGCGCTGCAAGGGGTCATTGCGATCCTCGCCTTGTTCTTTTCGCAGGTGGTCTCCAACGTGGGCGCCACGGTCATGCTCGTGCCGATGGCGATCAACATCGCGCTCGCATCGGGCGGAAATCCGGCGGTTTATGCGCTCATCGTCGCGATTTCGACCTCGAACAGTTTCATCATCGCGAGCGCGAATCCGGTCCTCACGATCGTCGCCGGACCGGGCGGCTACCGCGCGCGAGATTTCATACGGGCCGGCGTGCCGTTGACGTTGCTGATGCTCGTCGTGACGCTGGTCAGCGTCAATCTCGTTTTCCGCTAGGGAACCTCGCCATGCCACCCTGTCGAAATAGACAGCTCCCAGTACGCTCGACTGCGCTAGAATGGCCGCAAGTTGCCGTTCCACAGCATGCGCGAGAAACTTGAGCAATGTCGCGTGGACCAGCCAACGGAAGCAGGGCGCCCGCAGGGCCCGTGGTGTTCGTCGTCGATGACGACACCAACATGCGATCGGCGTTGACACGGCTTTTGACGCTCGCCGGGCTCGCCGTGGAGCCCTATGCCTCAGGGGGCGAATTCCTCGCCGCCGCCAGACTCGACCGTCACGGCTGCGTGCTGCTCGACGTCAGCATGCCGGGCATGAACGGTCTCGAAGTGCAGGCGGAACTCAACGAGCGCAGCACCGAACTGCCGGTCATCTTTCTCACGGGCTCCGCCGATATCCCGATCGCCGTGGCCGCCATGCGCGAGGGCGCCATCGATTTCATCGAGAAACCGTTCCAAAACGAGCATCTGGTCGGGCGGGTCCGCCAGGCGCTCGACGAACACGATCGGCTGCGTAAGAGTTCGGAAGAACTCAAGCTCGTGCGCGAACGGCTGAGCTCGCTGACGCCGAGGGAGCGCGAAGTGCTCGAACTCGTCGTCGAGGGCAAGACGAGCAAGGAGATCGCCCGCGCGCTCGGCGCGAGCCACCGTACGATCGAAATCCATCGCGGCCATCTCATGGAAAAGATGCATGCCGAGACGCTCGCCGATCTCGTGCGCATGCGCCTCATGACGCGCGAACAGCCGGCTGCCGGCTGACTCCCGAAAGACCATCGCGGCGAAGCTTGATCGCGATCACGGTCACTACGTAATCGTACGGATTATTACGCCGACCTCCGCTGCGTACGATGCGTTCGTCCGCTGGAGCAGCGCGTCCGAGCCGAGCTTCCAGGGACGCCAAACGAGGGAGCTCGCCATGAAACGACTAATCGCCAACGCCCTCATCCTCGCCGGCGGTTTCATCGCCGCAGCCGCGCCGACGTTCGGCGTCGCAAGCACCGCACTGCATGGCCAACGCTTGATCGCTCCCGATATCGGCGCGGGCGGCTACATGTACGGCAGCCCGGCGGTGAACGGCGATTGGATCGCCGCGTTCGGCCGGCTTTCGGCCAATGCGGGCGACGGTCGCGTGTACGTCTTCCACCGGGCAGCGGGCGTCTGGTCGCTGTTCCAGGAAATCGCTCCGCCCGACGGCGCCGGCGCAAACGATGCGCTGATGTTCGTCGGCAAAGCGCTCGTCGTCGGTTCGCCGGGCGCTTACGACCCGCGTGTCGCCGCGAACATGGGCACGGTATCGATCTACACGTTTCAGCTCGACCAGTGGATGCTCAACGATCAGATCTACAGCTACACCGGCTTCATGGGTAGCGCATCGGGCTTCGGCACGGCGCTCGCGGCCGACGCGGACACGCTCTATGTCGGATTTCCCGACTACGTTTCGGGCAGCGGCTTGAGCACGGGCGACGTCGAAGCCTACGACATCTCGAGCGCGCCCGCGACGTATCTCGGCCAGATCGCGCCGGCGAGTGCGGTCGAAGGCATGGGCTTCGGCACGACGCTGACCGCCGGCTATCACACGTTGGCGGTCGGCGCGAACGATCAAGGTCTGCCCGGCGTCGGTTCGGCGGCCGGCGTGATCTACACGTTTGCGCAGAACGGCAAGCATTGGACACCCGGGGTGTCGCTCGAATCGCCGTGGGCATCGGCGTTCGACTATTTCCCGAGCGCGCTGACGATGGACGGCAGCCGCATCATCGCCGGCGACTACCACAACCGCAGCCAAGGCAAGGGCGGCCCGATGGGCGTGGCGTTCTCGTACGCGGGCGCGGGGTCGCAGTATTCGCTCGAATCCGACGTGAGCCCGCCCGACGGCTACGGCAACGATCTGTTCGGCGCCTCGGTGGCGGCTGCGGGCGGTCTCGTCATGATGGGCGCGCCCAACACCGGCGACGCCGGCCGCGTTTACGCGTACCGCAACGTCGATGGCGCCTGGCAGCAAGTCGGCATCTTCGTGACCGACGATCTCGCCACCGGCGACGGCTTCGGCGTCTCGCTCGCGACCGACGGTTCGACGCTCGTCGTCGGCGCCACGGCGAACGGCCGCGACCCGGCGGGCACGGGCGCCATCTACGCCTTCTGCGATTTCGGGACCGACCGCGTGTTCTCCGACGGTACCGAAGACTGAGCTCGACGAAGCCCCGACGCGTTGCTCGGCGCGCGTGCCTATCTCTGGCGAATCTATCCGGAAGCCGAGCCCGCCGGTCCTCGACCGGCGACTATTCCCACGACCGCAGGCTCCTTTCCGGGACCTGCGCCGCTTTCGACCGGCGCACCCGGCAGCAACAACGAGAACACGCTGCCCGCGCCGCGCGCGCTCGTGAGCGCGATGCGCCCGTGCATGAATTCGGCGAGCTTGCGGCTCAGGTACAGTCCGAGCCCAGTGCCTTCGACGCGTCGTGTGGATCCCGTGTCGATCTGCGCGAACGACTGGAACAGCTTCTGTTGATCGACGGGATCGATGCCGACGCCCGTGTCCGCCACGTCCATGCGCACGAAGCCGGCATCCGCGTCGCTGCCGTGGAGCACGATGCGCACGGACCCGCGCTCGGTGAACTTGATCGCGTTGTTGGTCAGGTTGATGAGGATTTGGCTCAGCGAACGCCGGTCCGCAAGTACCGCCACGTCGAATGCCGGCATATCGGTGGCGAGCTCGAGGCCCTTGTACGCCGCTGCGGGTCGCAGCGCCGTAACGACGTCGTCGATCACACGCTGACAGACGACGGGCTCGAGCTTGAGTTCGAGCTTGCCGGATTCGATCTTCGCGACGTCGAGCAAGTCGTTGATCAGCGACAAGAGATGCTTGGCGCTCATCTGCACGGTGCGCAGCTGCTTCTCCTGCTCGCCATTGAGCGGCCCGGGGAGCTTCATGAGCAGCGTGCCCGTGAAGCCGATGATCGCATTGAGCGGCGTGCGCAGCTCGTGCGACATGGTGGCGAGGAATTCCGACTTGAGGCGATCGCTCGACTCCGCCTGTTCCTTGGCGACGCTGAGCTCGGCCGTGCGCTCGGCGACTTTTCGCTCGAGCTCGTCTTTCGCTTCGCGCAGCGTCGTCTCGATGCGCTTGCGCGCCGTGACGTCGAGCGAGACGATGAAGACGCCCTCCGGCGCGGGCTGCACGCGCAGCTCGAACCACGCGCTCGAGCCGTCGGGATAGTAGAACTCCGTTTCGAGATGCTCGTCCGTGCGTTCGGCCATCGTGCGCACAAGCGACGCGAACATCGGCGTGCTCGCAATGCCCGGGTAGCACTCCTCCATCGTGCGGCCGAGCAATTCCCCCTTGCGCCGGCGACCCTGCGCGGCGGCGGTATCGTTGACGTACACGTAGCGCCAATCGCGATCGACGATCTGGCAGCCCTCGAGCATGCGATCGAGCGTCGTCCTGTAGCGCGTTTCGCTCTCGCGCAACGCGCTCTCGCGCGCTTCGATGATGCCGAGCATCTCGTTGAAGCCGTCCGTCAGCCGCCCGATCTCGTCGTCGCCGTGCCGGCGCGCACGCACGGAAAAATCCTGGCGCGCCGAGATGTCGGCCACGGTGGCGGCGAGATCGAACAAAGGACGCGAAATCTGCCGCTGGACGGCGCGCGAGAGCAGATAAGCCACCAGCAGCACGAGCGCCATCACGACGGCGCCGACGCGCAGGTTGTCCGAGAGCCGCTCGCGCAGCACCTTCGCCGTGTCGAAATCGAGATACAGCGTGCCGAGGCGGCGATCGCGCTCGGTCATCGGTTCGAAACCTTCGAGATGCGCATCGCCGAACCGATACCCGTCGGCGTCGGGTTGCGCCGGAAAGTCCGCGGCAGCGCGCGATTGCGGATAGTGGGCGAAGAGCGCCCCGTGCTGGTCGTAGATCGCCGCCGCGACGACGCGTTCGTCGGCCTTGAGCGCGGCGAGCGTCTCCTCGGCCGCTCGCCGGTCTTCGAACGCGAGCGCCGCGGTGGCGTTCGTGGCGATGACCGCGCCGAGCGTCGCGATCTGGCGCGCCGTGCCCGTGCGCAGGGCGATCAGATCGTATGCGAAGAACGCTCCTTGCATGAGCAGCATCACGACGACGCTCGTGAGCAGTATCCCGCCCATGAGCTTGCGTCGCACCGGGGCGTTGCGGAACGGCATCAGCGTCGGCTCTTGCTTTCGACGAGCTCGGCCACGCGCAGGAGCTTCGAGCTTATCGTGAGCCCCGCCGCCTTCGCCGCGTCGACGTTGATGCGCAAACGCACGTGGTTGCCCTCCGTGACGAAACCGACGATGCCGCCGCGCTCGCCGAAGCCGCGCGTATCGCCGACGGTGAGAATGCTCGCGTCCTTGACGCGGTCGAGGATCGCGTCGAGGCGCGCCGATTCGGAATCGCTGATGAAAAGCACCTGGCAGCCCGTGCTGTCCTCCGCGCTCGTGAGACGGCGCACGACGAGGGTGCGGTTGTCGACTCTTTCGCCGCGTACGGTTTCGTCGAGGTACCCGTCGAACGGATCGTCGCCGAGGATGCAAATCGCGATCGGCTTGCCCGCATCGGGGAACGAGCGATCCGGCCAGTCGACGAACTGCGTGAAATTGAACAGGAACACCGCCTTCACTTGGTATTCCTGCAGCGACGCCGGGAACGCCGGCCCACCGAACCCGAAACAGAGCAGCACGGCGAAGCGAAGCCATGCCGACCGTCGCACGAATCTTGAGCGCTGGAGTCTCACAGTGACCGGTCCTTACCTGCACGCTCGCTTAGAAACGCCATGCGAGTTTTCCGAAAACGCTGCGCTCGATCGCCACTTCGGTGGGTCCCGGATAGCCGTACTCGAGATGATGGTCGTGCAGAAGGTTCTGTCCCACGAGCGAGACCTCGAGTTTGTCGGTCACGTGCCAGCCCAGGCGCACGTCGCATTCCCAATACCCCGGCACGGCGACCACGTGAGGACCGTTGTTGAGGTCGCGCGCCGACGTGTAGCGCAAGGCCGCGTCGAACTCGAGACGATGAGGCAGGTCCAGCGACGAACGCAGCGTGAAGCGCTCGTGCGGGTCCGCCGTCTCGTTCAGCGCGGCGTTGAAATCGAATTGTCCGGGCTTGACGTGCAGGTGCTCGATGAGCGGATCGTAGCTGCCGTGCAGCCGCCATGCATCGCTGATCTCGTAATCCACCCCGAGCTCCAAACCGTGCGTCTCGCCCTCGACGTTGTTGGCGAAGAACAGCGGCAGGATCGTCGTCGGCGTGATGCTCGTACTGCGGATGTGATCGTAGTCGTTGTAGAACGCGGCGATGGAGGTCGCGAGGTCTGGTCCGAATTGCGCGCGATAGCCGAGCTCGTAGGCGAGGACCGTTTCGGAAACGAAATCCGGCGAGCCTTCGAGTACGATGAGCGGATAGCCGCGCTCGGGTTGGGACAAATCGTGGTCGATGCGCGAAGGCGTGCGCACGGCGCGCGACACCGCGGCCCAGAGCATCTCGTCTTCGGTGGCGTTCCACTGCAGCCGCACGCTCGGTTCGGCTTCGAGGCCCGTGTAGTCGTTGTGTTCGAGTTTCGTGCCGACCGTGGCGAGAAAGCCTCCACCGAGCGTGATCTCGTCCTGCACGAAAGCGCTCACGAGATTCTGATCGAGCACGCTTGGATAGAACGCCACGGCGGGCGCGTTGCGCACGTCGTCGCGCGTATGCCGCACGCCGAAACCCCATTCGACGCGCTGGCGGTCGCCAGGGCTGGCGCGATATTGGAAATCGAGGTCGTAGGTGTCGAGATCGTCCGTCACGGCGCCGGCGGGCGCGAGCACGTGGCCGCCGATGATCTCCGCATCGATCGGGTCCTTGAGGTGCGTGCGATCGAAGTAGAGCTGAAGGCTCATGTCCGCACCGTCGGCGCTCGTGCAGGACCAGCGTCCGAGCAGGTTGCCGCCGCCGACCTCGGCGCCGCCCGACCCCGGCACTCGCTCGTCGCCGGCATAGATGTCGCCCTGCACCGTCAGCGCGCTCCGCTTCGACAGTTCGGCGTCGACGCGGAAACCGCCTTGGCGTTGGTTCCACGCATCCGCCGCGCGGGCACCGTCGGGCAGCACTTCGTCGCCGCGATCGAAACGTTCGGCATAGGCGCGCGCGAACACGCCGGGCGCGAGCTCGGCGCCGTAACGCACGGCTTGCGCGTCCTCGAGACTGCTGCCCGCACCGGCTTCGGCGTAGGCGCCTTGCGTGTCCTTCGCGGTCTTCGTGATGATGTTGATGACGCCGTTGACCGCGTTCGCGCCCCACTGCGTGCCGCCCGGCCCGCTGATCACTTCGATGCGGTCGATGTCGGCGAGCAAGGTGTTCTGCACGTCCCAGAACACGCCCGAGAACAGCGGCGTGTACACGGTGCGCCCGTCGATGAGCACGAGCATCTTGTTCGCGAGCGCGGTGTTGAAGCCGCGCGCGGTGATCGCCCAATCGTGCGCGTTCTTCTGGGCGACGTCGAGGTTGTCGGCGAGGCGCAGCGCTTCGGGGATGCTCGTCGCGCCCGAGCGGCGAATCTCTTCGGCCGTGATCACCTGCACGGCGGATGCCGATCGCGCAAGCTTCTGCGGATGACGCGAAACCGATGTCACTTCGACATTGACGAGCTCTTCGAGGCTCAACTTCTTGAGCTCGCCCGTCGCGGACGCGTCTTCCGCGGGCAGCGCCGCGGCGCGTTGCGCGAGCAAGGCGACGCTCAGGCAGATGCCCGCGACGAACAATTCGCCGCCGCGCGCGACGCCGGTTCGCACATCGTCCCGCCCACGACGCCGCTCGTTCGCTCGCGTCCCCAACGTCACATCCCTCCCCCGACGCCCCGCACGCACGCCTGCATTCGCGTCCGCTTCGAATGCTTCCAGACGAACCACCCCGAACGTGTTGCTGAACGTGCGAAATGGTGCAACCGCGTCACTCTTCGTCCCATTGTCAACATTGACAGTTGTACGGCGCGCTTGTTTGCGCGTGAATGGCGTGTTTGTCGGCGCGCAGCGCCGAGAGCGCCGTTTGGGCTCGAGAAGCCATCGAAACGTCCTGCAAATCCGCAGCGGACGAGATTGGAATCCGATTTGCATGTCTCCGACGGATCGCACGCGATCCGGTCAGGGGCGACCGTCGTCGTTCAAAGTTTTTTCGAAACGCAAAATGCGCGTATGCTTTTTGCGAGGCTTCGACCGCCCGGAAACGGATATCGAATGGACGACGCAGCGCAGGATGCGCACCCAGAAAAAATCGAATCCATGGCGCGTATACTCGTCATCGAAGACAATCCGGAAAACCTCGAGCTCATGACCTACCTGCTCAGGGCGTTCGGACATGCAGCCATGACGACCAGCGACGGCGAGCGTGGCGTGGAGATGGCGCGACACGACGCGCCCGACCTCGTCTTGTGCGACGTGCAGCTTCCCGGCATCGACGGCTACGAGGTCGTGCGCCGGCTGAAGGCCGACGGAGGGTGTCGTACGCCGGTCGTCGCGGTCACGGCGCTCGCGATGTCGGGAGACCGCGAGAAGGGTCTTGCGACGGGGTTCGACGGCTACATCGCCAAACCCATCGACCCCGAACGTTTCGTCGCGCAGATCGAGGCCTTCGTGCCGCCCGAAAAGCGCGGAACGCTGCGCGCCGTCGGCAACGAGACCGTGCCTGGCGCCGTGCCTTCCGCAGGCCGGCGAGCAACGGTGCTCGTGGTCGACGACTCGCCCACGAATCGCGAGCTCATCTATCAGACGCTCGTGCCCTCAGGTTACCGAGTGCATTTGGCCGAGACGGTCAAGGAAGCGCTCGCGCTCGCCGTCAAGCTCGATCTCGACCTCATCCTGTCGGACCTGCACATGCCCGGCGAGGACGGGTTCCGGCTCATCCGCGAGGTCAAGGCGGACTCGCGGCTGGCGAAGCTGCCATTCATGTTCATCAGTTCGTCGGTGTGGGGGGAACGGGATCGCACGACGGCTCTCGAGCTCGGCGTCACCCGGTTCCTGCTTCGGCCGATCGAGCCGCAAGCGTTGATCGACGAAATCGTCGCTTGCCTCGCCCGTCATCGGGAGGCCTCGCATGACGAGAATCCTGGTCGTTGACGACCACGCCGTCAATCGCGAGTACCTCGAAACGCTGCTGCGTTACGCCGGCTACGAGGTGAGCCAGGCGACGAACGGCGCCGAGGCGCTCGAGCTCGTGCGCCGGGAGCGTCCCGCGCTAGTGATTTCCGACGTGCTCATGCCGGTCATGGGCGGCGTGGAGTTCGCCGACCGCCTGCATGCCGATCCCGACATCGCCGCCACGCCGATCATCTTCTACACGGCCACCTACCGCGATCCCGAAGCGCGCGTGCTCGCCGAGTCGTGCAGGGTCTCGACGGTGCTCATCAAGCCTGCCGAACCGCAGGCGATCCTCGACGCGGTGTCGAGCGCGCTCGATACCGGCCCCGCGCCTTCGCTCGTGCCCGAAGCGGCCGCGACGTATCCGAGCTTTCTCGCCGCGAAACTGCCCGCGTACATGCGCGATCTCATCGCCTTGCAGACGCGTCTGCGGCGCGTATTCGACCGCGCCGTCGAACAGAACGAAAGCGGCCGCAGCGAACCCATGGAGCGCGACGAGATCGCGTATTCGTTCCAGCTCCTGAGCATGCGCTTGACCAAGCTTCTCGAGCTCAGTCTCGCACTGTCGTCGGAACGCTACTCGGAAGATCTGCTCGCGCGGTTCTGCGCCGTCGCGCAGGACATCATGGGCAGCACGTACGCCGCGGCCGGCGTGTTCAGCCTCGAGGATCGCCACCTCCAGCGCTGGGCGGCGATCGGCTTGAGCGAGCGCGAGAAGCAGGCGTTCGCGACGATGAATCCGCGCGCCGGCGTGTTCGGGGACGTGGTCTCGGGCAGCACTCCGCTCAGAATACGGGATCAGAGCGGCGAGCCCACGACTCTCGGGCTGCCGGCGTTTCATCCGCCGGTGACCTCCCTGCTCGCACTGCCGGTACCGATGCGCGCGGTATCGATGCAGGGCTGGATCTATTTCGCCGACAAGACGGGCGGCGGATCGTTCGACGGCGAGGACGAGCAGCTGGCGACGACGCTCGCGACGCAACTGTCGCTCGCGTATGGAAATCTGCTGCTGTACGAAGAAATCCAGCGCCACGCGGCCAAGCTCGAGCTCGAAGTGGCCGAGCGCCGGCGCACGCAGGACGAGCTCGCACATCGCATGACGCACGACCAGACCACAGGTCTGCCGCGCTTCGTGCTCGTCGAGGAGCACCTTCAGTCGGCGATCGTCGATGCCGCTTCGCGCGGCAGCCGCATCATGGTGCTCTACGTCGACGTCGACCGCTTCCATACGATCAACGAAACGCGCGGGCGCGCCGTCGGCGATCACGTGCTGCGCGCGGTCGCCGAACGGCTGAGCGCGATGGTCGGCGGCAATGGCTGGGTCGCCCACGTGGCGGGCGACGAGTTCGCGGTCGTGCTGCTCGACGACAGCGGCGTCCAGGACCAGATCGAGCTCGCCGAGGCCACGCGCTTGCGCGTCGGCGAGCCGATTCCGCATACCGAACAGCGCGTCTACATCACGTGCAGCGTCGGCGTGAGCTGCTATCCCGACAACGGCACGAGCGCCCAGGAACTCTTGCGCGAAGCCGAAGCGGCCATGCTGCGTGCGAAGCGCGAAGGCCGCAACACGGTCAACGCCTTCTCGAACGAGCATAAGCACGAGCTCGAAGACCGCCGCGCGCTCGGCGTCCGCCTGCGCGACGCGGTGCGCGACGGTCAATTCGTCGTCTATTACCAGCCGATGATCAGCGGCCAGGATTGGCAGATCGTCGGCTTCGAAGCACTCGTGCGCTGGCAGAATCCCGAACGCGGCCTGCTCACGCCCGATCGCTTCATCACCGTGTCCGAGGAATTGGGACTCATC
Organism: Rudaea sp.; assembly: GCA_035650835.1. Lineage (GTDB taxonomy): Bacteria > Pseudomonadota > Gammaproteobacteria > Xanthomonadales > Rhodanobacteraceae > Rudaea. The sequence goes on from DASRGX010000264.1 coordinate 10,745, forward strand.
GTCGACATCGGCAATTTCGTCACCGAATCGGTGTGCCGCCAGGTGCGCCTCTGGCTGGACCTCGGCGTGCGCGATTTCACGGTGTCGATCAACGTTTCGGCTCCGCAATTGCAGCGGCCGGACTTCGTCGACAAGATCCGCGCCTCGATCGTGGGCTGGGACCTGCCGCCGGGTTACATCGAGCTCGAGCTGACCGAAGGCGCGATGACCGAGAACGTCGAGAGCGTGGCCACCGCGATGCGTCAGCTCAAGACGCTCGGCGTCAAGATCGCGCTCGACGACTTCGGCACGGGTTATTCGAGCCTCAACTACCTGCGCCATTTCCCGGCCGACAAGCTCAAGATCGACCAGAGCTTCGTGCGCGACATCACCTCCGACGCGGGTTCGGCGGGCATCTGCCGCACGATCATCTCGCTCGGCCACCAGCTCGGCATGAGCGTGCTCGCCGAAGGCGTGGAGAACGCCGCGCAGGTCGGTTACCTGCTGCGCAACGAATGCGACTATTTCCAGGGGTATTACTTCAGCCGGCCGGTCGCGCCCGCAAAGGCGCTCGACCTCCTGCGCCACCGCTACATCACGCAGGATGCGGTGCTGCAACGCCCGAAGGAACAGACGTTGCTCCTCGTGGACGACGAGGAGAACATCCTGCGCGCGTTGACGCGCGCCTTGCGCCGCGACGGCTATCGCATCCTGACCGCCACGAGCGCGCGCGAAGGTCTCGAGCTCCTCGCCAGGAACAACGTACAGGTCATCGTTTCCGATCAGCGCATGCCGGAGACGAGCGGCACCGAGTTCCTGAGCCAGGTCAAGCAGATGTACCCCGAGACCGTGCGCATGGTGCTGAGCGGATACACCGACCTCACTGCGGTCACGGACGCGATCAACCGCGGTGCGATCTACAAATTCCTGACCAAGCCGTGGAACGACGAGGAGCTGCGCACGCAGATCCGCGACGCGTTCCGCATCGCGCATCGCCAGGAACGCGCCAAGAGCGCAGAAGCGTCTTGAACGAACGGAGGAAACGACGGTTCCGCCAGATCGTCGCCAGGGGTGTGGATAGATTGCAGGTGCCAGCATGAACGACAGCTTGTTCCTCGAAAGCGAACGCTCCCTGCTCGACGCGGTGCGCGTGGACGCGCTGCTCGACAGTCTCCCCGTGCCGGTGCTCGTGACGAATATCGACGGCACTTCGACCTGGCCGAACGCGTCGGCCCGCCAGCTCGACGAATGGCTCAAGGCGGACGATCCCAAGCGCAGGCTCGAAACGGAGCTCGTGCCTGCGCTGCAGATGCTGGCCGTATCGTCCGAGCCGACGCCGCTCAGGCTCTCTCTGCATCAGCAGCGAGGCGACACACGCACGTACCAGGCCACGTTCGCGACGCTGCCGGCCGGCGGCGCACGCAACGAGCTCTACGCGATCATGCTCGCCGAAATCGCAGCGACCGATACCGGCGACGCGCAAGTGCGTTCGGAGATCGCGCAGGCGCGTCTGGAGGATGTGCAACGCCAGCTCCTGCAGGCCGACCGCATGGCCTCCATCGGACAGCTCGCGGCGGGCGTCGCACACGAAATCAACAATCCGATCGGCTACATCCAGTCCAATCTCGGAACGCTGCGCGAGTACGTCGCGAGCCTGTTCCGCCTCATCGAAGCGCAGGACACCGCCCTGCATCCCCTGCGCGCGACCGGGCAGCTGCGCGAGATCGACGATATCCGCGAGCAGATCGATTTCGAATTCCTCGCGAAGGACCTGCCGACCCTGCTCGCCGAATCGCAGGAAGGCATCGCGCGCGTGCGCAAGATCATCCAGGACCTGCGCGAGTTCTCGCGCGCCGGGCACAGCGAGGACTGGACGCTCGCCGACCTCCATGCCGGCCTCGACAGCACCATCAACATCGTGTGGAACGATCTCAAGTACAAAGTCGAGCTGCTCAAGCGCTACGGCGACGTGCCGCCCGTCGAATGCCTGCCCTCGCAGCTCAACCAAGTGTTCCTCAACATCCTCGTCAACGCCGGACACGCCATCGAGAAGCACGGCCAGATCGTCGTCGCGACGCGCTCCGACGCAAAAACCGCCTACGTCGAGATTTCCGACACCGGCAAGGGCATCGCGCCGGCGCACTTGACGCGCGTATTCGAGCCGTTCTTCACGACCAAGCCGATCGGCAAGGGCACGGGCCTCGGCCTTTCGATCTCGTACGGCATCATCAAGAAGCACGGCGGCGAAATCGATGTGCGCAGCGAGGTGGGCGTCGGCACCACGTTTCTCATCAAGCTGCCGTTGCGTCAGGCGCACACGGCGGACACCGCATCGAATGGGCAGGCCTGACCGCCGCATAGGAGTATCGATCTATGTACCGAATCCTGCTGGTCGACGACGAAGCCAACGTGCTCTCGGCGTTGCGCCGCGTGCTGACGACCATTCCGGTCGACGATCTCGACGGCGAGCGGCCGGAAATCGAGACCTACACGTCGGTGCTGGAGGCGCTCAAGCGCGTGAGCACGACGCCGATCGATCTCATCATCTCCGACTATCGCATGCCGGAACTGAGCGGCGTCGATTTTCTCGCGCAAGTGATCGAGCGGCAACCCGAGGTCGCACGCCTGATCCTGAGCGCTTATGCGGATCTCGATGCGATGACCGGTGCGATCAACCGCGTGCAGGTGTTCCGGTTCATCAGCAAGCCGTGGCACGAATTCGAACTCAAGTCGGCAGTGACCCAAGCCCTGGCCCAACGTGCACTGTTGATCGAGAACCGGCGGCTCGCCGATCTCGTGCGCGAGCAGCACAGCCAGCTCAGCCGGCACGAAGCGGAGTTGCGGCGGCTCGAGGCCGAGTCGCCCGGCATTACGCGTCTCAAGGTGGCGCCCGACGGCGGCATCATCCTCGACGAAGAAGACGGCGAGGACGCGTGGACCTAGAGTAGAAGTTCGGGGAACGAACGCCACGGCGGAGGCCTTCGCAGTGGCCCGTAGCGTCACGACAAGCGAGCTTCACCCACCCGTGCGCGGCCTGTCGCCGCTCGCGCCGAGTCTGCTTGCGGCCGCACTCGGCCTGGCGGCGCTCGTCGGCTGGCATTTCGATGTCGGTGCGCTCAAGAGCGTCGCACAGGGCTGGACGACGATGAAGCCGAATGCCGCCTTCGGGATGATCCTGTGCGGCGCAGCCCTCGGACTGCTCTCGTCCCGCCGGCTGCAAAGGTGGCGTCCCGCGCCCGTGCTCGCCGCGGCGGCGGGTGCGACCGCGGTGTGGCTCGGACTGACGACGCTCGGCGAGCATCTGTTCGATATCGATCTCGGCGTCGACCGCTGGCTAGTCGATGTCGACACGAGCGACGAGGGCGAGCGTCCCGGGCGCATGGCGCCGACGGCCGCGTTCGGCTTCGCGCTCGCCGGCTGCGCCATCGTGCTCGCGGCCTCGCCCATGCGCGCGCGCCTGCGCTCCGCCACCGTGGCGGCGGTCGGCGCTTCGCTGCTCATCATCGGCGGCGTCGCTCTATGCGGCTACGTTTCCGATTCCTTGGCGCGCATGCGCTGGCTCGACTACACGGGCATGGCCGCGCACACCGCCGTCGGCTTCCTGCTGCTCGGCTCGGCGCTGCTCGCGCTCGTCGCGCGTTCCGGGGAATTGCGCTGGTCGATGGATGCGTCCATCGTCGTCGGCTTCGTCGCCGCCGTGCTGGCCATGCTGGGCGGCAGCGCCATTGTGTACAAATATACAGACGCGCTGGCGCGGGCGGTGGAGTCCGTGAGCCGCAGCCACCAGATCTTGCGCGAGTTGGAGGAGGTAGCGCACGCGGCGGCGACGCTCGAAAGCATTCAGCGCGGGTACGTCCTCACAGGCGAGGAACGCTCGCTCGCGCAGCGCGATGCCATCGCCGCAGAACTCGCCGAGCAGCTCGCGCACGTGCGCCGCCTCGTCGCCGATCAGCCCGATGTCGTGTCGCAGCTCGAGCTGATCGGCGCAATGATCGACGAGGGCGTTCGCTTCGGCGGACGCATCATCGACGCCCGCCGCAAAGAAGGGTTCCCCGCCGCGCAGGCACTCGCCGCGACGGACGGCGGCAACGCGCTCGCGGCCCGCATCGGCGGGTTGCTCGACACCGTGCGCAGCAGCGAGGAGGGCCTGCTGCACGTGCGCGAAGCGGCGGCGCGCGATGCGGTCTCGCGCACGTTCCTGCTGCTGCCGCTCGGTGCTTTCGCCTGCTTGACCTTGCTGTGCCTCGGTCTGTTCTTCGTCAACGACGGCTTCGCAGAGCGCCTCCGCGCCGAACTGGCGCTGCGCGAAAGCGAGGAGCTGTTCTCGAAGGCATTCCGCTTGAGTCCCGACGGCATCGCTATCGTCAATGCGCAGGATCTGCGCCTGGTCCGCGCCAACGAGACGTTATGCCGGTTGCTCGGCAGACCGGCTGTCGAACTGATCGGCAAGCCCGCAGGCGAACTCGCCGCCTGGCTCGACGCCGAAGCACGCGACGCCTTGCCGCGCACGCTCGTGCACGATGCCGACTGCGTCGAGCTGGAAACCACGCTGCGCACCGCCGAGGGCCGTGAACATACATTGCTCGTGGCCTCGCGCATGCTCGTCCTGAACGACGAGCCGTGCATCCTGAGCGTCGTGCACGACACGACCGAGCGGCGGCAATCCGAGGAGATGCAGCGGCGGCTCGCCGCGATCGTCAACGCCTCGGAGGATGCGATCGCTGCCGAGAATCTGGAAGGCGTCATCACGAATTGGAACCCCGGCGCGGAGAAGGTGTTCGGCTACACGGCAGCCGAAGCGATCGGCATGCGCGCCCTCGCCCTGTTCCCACCCGAAATCGCGGCCGACGAGCCGCGATTCCTCGAACGCCTGCGGCGCGGCGAAAGCCTCAAGCACTACGAGACCGTCCGTGTGCGCAAGGACGGCCGCCGCATCGACGTGGCCGTGACGCTCTCGCCCATTGCGGACTCGAGCGGCAAGGTCGTCGGCATCGCCAAGATCGCTCGCGACATCACCGAGCGCAAGCGCGCCGAAAACGCACTGCGCGCGAGCGAAGAGCGTTTTCGCACGACGCTCGACAATATCCTCGAAGGCTGCCAACTCATCGGCTTCGACTGGCGCTACCTCTATCTCAACAACACCGCGGCGATCCACAACCGGCGACCGAATCACGAGCTGCTCGGCGAGCGCATGCCGGATGTGTGGCCCGGCATCCGCGGGACGCCCGTATTCACGCTGCTCGAACGCTGCATCGAAACGCGCATCGCGGCGCACGACGAGATCGAATTCGTGTTCCCCGACGGCAGCAGCGGCTGGTTCGACGTGCGCGTGCAGCCCGTGCCGGAAGGCGTCTTCGTGCTGTCGATCGACATCTCGGAACGCAAATCGGCCGAACTCGCGCTGCGTCGGCTCAACGAAACGCTGGAAGCCAAAGTGGCCGAACGCACGGCCGAGCTCGAAGCCGCGCGCACGCGCGCCGAGTCCGCCGACACCCTCAAAACGGCGTTCCTCGCCACGATGTCGCACGAGCTGCGGACACCGTTAAATTCGGTCCTCGGTTTCACCGGCATCCTGCAGCAAGGCATGGCCGGTCCGATGAATGCGGAGCAGACCAAGCAGCTCGGCATGATCCGCGGCAGCGCCCAGCACCTGCTCGAGCTCATCAACGACGTGCTCGACATCTCGAAGATCGAGGCGGGACAGATGCGCGTGGCCTTCGAGACGTTCGACCCGCGCCCGTCGATCGAGCGCGTGATCGCCTCGGTGCGCCCGATGGCCGAGCGCAAGCAGCTCGCGATCGACGTCGCGCTGCCCGCCGGAATGCCGACGATGGTCAGCGATCGCCGCCGCTTCGAGCAGATCCTCATCAACCTTCTCAACAATGCGGTGAAGTTCACGGAGCGGGGCCGCGTGGCGCTCGCCGTCGATGTGCTCGATAGCGGCGCTGCAGCTCGGCAGATCCGCCTCCGCGTCAGCGACACGGGTATCGGCATTCGCGCGGAAGACCTGCCGACGTTGTTCCAACCGTTCCGCCAGCTCGATTCCAAGCTGTCGAGGCAGCACGAGGGTACTGGGCTCGGACTCGCGATCTGCCGCCGCTTGGCGGGCATGCTCGGCGGCGAGATCGCCGTTCAGAGTGCGATCGGCCGCGGTTCGACGTTCGAGCTCCGCCTGCCGCTCGAGGCTCGGTCGCGCGCATGAACGGACCCGTGCTGATCATCGAAGACAACGAGCAGAACCGCTATCTCGTCGCGTTCCTGCTCGAACGCTGCGGTTACCGCGTGGTGACCGCCGAAGACGGCGAACGCGGCATCGACGCGGCGCGCGAGCACCTGCCGAGCATGATCTTGCTCGATATCCAGCTGCCCGCGATGGACGGCTATGCGGTGGCGCGCGCGCTGCGCGGCATCGACGCATTGCGCGGCACGCCGATCGTCGCCGTCACCGCGCATGCAATGACGGGCGACAGCGAACGCGCGCTCGCAGCGGGTTGCGATGCCTACATCGAGAAACCGATCGATCCGGAACGCTTCGTCCCCTCGCTGCGCGATCTCGGACTGCCGCCGGCGGGCGCATGAGACTGCTCGCCCCGCGGAAGGCGAATCTTCACGTCGCTGGCCGGCGCTGCGTCGCTTGTCCGAATACGTAGCGCCAGCCGGACGCCGTGCGCACGTAGACGTCGCTGAACCACAGCGTGTAATCGAAGGTCTCGTTCTTGTCCCGGCCTTTGACCCAGAGCAGCGCCGTCACCACCGCCGTGTCGCCCCAGACGCGAACGGTCTGCTGGCTGTCTTCCTGACGCTCGAAACGATTGGCGCCACTGCGCGCTTCGTCGAGCAGGTCCGCTTTGCCGAACGTCTTGCCGCTGCTCGTGACCAGCACGAAATCGTCGGCGAGTATCTTGTCCATGGCTGCGACATCGTTGTTCTTCACGGCCGCTTGATACGCGGTGTCGAGGGCCGCGACGGCTGCCTTGTCGTCGAGCGCGACGGCACTGGTCGCGTTCGCGAACAGCATGACGGCCGCCAGCTGTTTGAGCGCGCCGTTCATGGCGTCTCCCCTTGCATGCAGACCGCTTCGACGTTGTTGCCGTCGGGATCGAGCAGGAACGCAGCGTAGTAGTTCGGGCCGTAATCGGCGCGCGGCCCAGGAGCACCGTTGTCGCGCGCTCCTGCTTCGACGCCATGCGCATGGAACCGATCGACGGCCGTACGGCTGCCCGCGCGGAACGCGACATGCACGCTGCGCTGCGCCGGCGACGTTTGCGGATACAGCCACAGCGCCGGCGCGCCGGGCGGGCCGAAGCCCGCGCCGCTCGCGTCGCGCGAGCACAACACGTAGCCGAGGGGTGCGAGCGCCGCTTCGTAAAACCGTGCGCTTGCGTCGAGATCGCTGACTTTCAAACCGATGTGGTCGTACACGAATGGGACTCCGCTTGGGGGAGCCCAGCTTAGGCAAGCGCCGCGATCCGTTCTTGGAAAATCTTGCGGTCGCCGCGCGCGGCGTGACGGAACGCACGCGGAGGAACACCCGCGGCGCGCTGGAACGTGCGCACGAAATTGGACAAGTCGGCGAAGCCGACCGCGAGTGCGACATCGGTGATCGCATCGTCGCCGTGCGCCAGCAGACGAGCGGCGTGGCGCAGCCTGGCGCGCACCAGGAACTGGTGCGGCGTGACGCCGAGCGCTGCGCCGAATACGCGCAGGAAATGGAAGGCGCTGAGACCCGCTTCACGTGCCGCAGTATCCAGGTCGATGTCCTGTGCAGCGTTCGCCTCGATCCAGCGGGCGGTGTCGACTGCGCGGCGGCGGTCGCGCGCCGCGAGCGCGGCCGCGCGCCGCCGTTTGCCGGTAACGGCTTCCAGGAAACGCAGGATGAGCACCATTCCAGCTTCGTCGACACCGATGTCGCTGCGCCGCTCGACGCAGGCCTGTGCCAATTCGCCGATCACGGTCAACGCCGGCAGCGGCGGCAAGGCGCCGGCACGCCAAATCCGTTCGCGCGCTGTCGCGCCGGCTGACGTGAGCGTTTCCACGAGCTCGGGCGCGAGATGGAACGACAGGCACTCGTCGCCGCACGCGTGGTGGTCGTGCGTACACATGAACTCGTCGCCCTGCTGGCCGATCAAGATCGAACCTGTCACGAGTTCGTACACCTTGCCGCGATAGCGATACGTGAAACTGCCGCGGCGCACGTAGGCGATCGAACAGGCGCCATGCAGTTCGGTGAAAGGGCGGTCCTGCGGGGTCGCTGCGCAACGGTAGTCCGTCACCGTCAGAGAACCCTGCCGCAATGTCGCGATCGTCGCCACACGATGAGTCTACTTGCGCGCAAGGCGCGCGCCAGAGCCGCTTGCGCCGAGTTGCAGCATGCCGCTAAGGCAGGCGCACTTCTCCTTCGGCGACCTCGACCTTCACGGCGGCGAGCCCCGAGCCGAGACACGGACCGGCGAAACACCGGCCCGATTCGATGAAAAAGCTCGCGCCGTGCGCGGCGCAGATGAGCTGCCCGTTTTCGATCAGAAATTTACCGGGCGACCAGTCGAGGCGCCGTCCGGCATGGGGGCATTCGTTGTGGTAGGCGAAAACATGCTGACCCTGGCGCAGCAAGATCAGCGAAAAGCCGCCCGTGCTCGATTCGACGGCCGCGGCAATGGCGCCGCCGTCGGGGATCTCGTCGAGCCGGCATAACACTTTCCTAACACTCATCGGAGTATCAAGCCCTTCCCGCCCGTGTCTTCCGTCCCATTGTGCCGGCGGGTATCGACCACCATCATCAGGGCATTCTGCCACAGGGAGCGAAGCCGCCATGCTGTACTGGCGCTGGTTCAACCGTCCACGGCATCCGCTGCTGCGCATCGTCGCGGCCATGGCGGGGCTCGTCGTGGTCGCCGCCGTGCTCGCACTCGGCTTCTTCGCCCTGCTCGCGTTCGCGTTCATCGGCGCCATCGTCGCACTCACGCGCTTGGTCGCTCGCTCGCATGCCGATGCCGCGGGGGTCGCGCGTCCGCAAGCCGCGGCGCAGAGCACGCGCGTCATCGAAGGCGAATACATCGTCGTCGACTCGCATCCCAGCGCGCCGCGCTGACGCAACGAAGTGGCCCCGTAGGCCACATGACGAGTGGCGCTGGTCCGCGCTAGCGCGGCTGTCAGAATCGTCTTCCCATCGTTGAGCGACGGCCCGCAACGCGCCCGTCGGCTCGAGCTGCACGAAAACCCGCCGCGCCATCGTGAAGGACATGAACACCCTAGCAGAACCGGTGGATTCTCAGGCCCGCGCCGTCGAGCGCGTACTGGTGCCTTTGTGCCTGCTCGCGGTCTACGTGATCTGGGGCTCGACGTATCTCGCGATCCGTATCGCGCTCGCCGGCTATCCGCCGTTCTTCATGGCCGCGGCGCGCTTCGTCGTCGCGGGCGGGCTCATGCTCGGCGTCTTGCGCTGGCGCGGTCTGGCCATGCCGACGCGTCGCCAATGGCTCAACTGCGCCGTTTGCGGCACGCTGCTGCTCGGCTTCGGCAATGGCCTCGTCTGCTATGCCGAACAGACCGTCGCATCGGGGCTCGCCGCCGTCGCCGTGGCGAGCATGCCGCTGTTCGCCGCGCTGTTCGCCGGCATGTACCGCCAATGGCCGACGCGCGTGGAGTGGATCGGTCTCCTGGTCGGTTTCGCAGGCGTCGTCGTGCTCAATTTCGGCGGCGACCTTCGCGCCGCACCGCTCGGTGCGGTTGCGCTCGTCGTTGCCGCCGCGTCGTGGGCTGCTGGCTCGGTCTGGAGCCGGCGCCAGGACATGCCGCATCCGGCCGTGAGCACCGCTGCGCAGATGCTCTGCGGCAGCGTGGCGCTCGCTGTCGGCGGCTTCGCGGCGGGAGAGCATTTCTCGGCAGTGCCGCCGCTGGACGCGACGCTGGCCCTCGCCTATCTCGTCGGCGCCGGGTCGCTGCTCGGTTTCAGTGCCTACGTGTACCTGCTGCACCACGTGCGGCCCGCGCTGGCGACGAGCTACGCCTATGTGAACCCGCCCGTCGCGGTGCTCGTCGGCGTCTTGTTCGCGCACGAATCGATCCGTCCGCTCGATATCGTCGGCATGGCCGTGATTCTCGCCGGCGTCGTCGCGATCACCCAAGCGAAAGCGAAGCGCTAGGAACCTAGGGAACCTAGACACCAAACCGACACGTCGGCGGCGATGCTGCACCTCGCCTTGCATGACACGGCGTGCCGTGCAAAAACTCCGCACCGGAACGGACGGCGGAGACGCGGCATGAATGCGGCAAGTCCTGCGCAAACTTCGGTGCTCGTGCGTGCGGCCCTGCGCCTATCGGCATGGGCGGAGCGCTGGTTCCCCGACGCCTACGTGTTCGCCGCGCTCGCCGTGGTCATCGTCGCACTCGCGGCCATGGCGTTCGGCGCCGGGCCCGAAACGACCGCGGTCGCTTTCGGCGACGGCTTCTGGAGCCTGATTCCGTTCACGATGCAGATGGCGTTCATCGTGATCGGCGGCTACGTGGTGGCCACGGCGCCGCCCGTCGCCAAGCTCATCGACATGCTCGCCGCGGTGCCGCGCAGCGGTCGCGCGGCGGTGGCTTACGTCGCGCTCGTCGCCATGCTCGCGTCGCTCCTCAACTGGGGCTTCAGTCTCGTGTTCGGCGGCCTGCTCGTGCGGGCACTCGCGCGGCGCGAAGCATTGCAGATGGACTACCGGGCCGCAGGGGCAGCGGCGTATTTGGGCCTCGGCGCCTCGTGGGCCATGGGACTGTCGTCCTCCGCCGCGCAGTTGCAGGCGAATCCGGCGAGCATTCCGAAGCCGCTGCTCGCGATCACGGGCGTGATTCCGTTCGCCGAGACGATCTTCCTCTGGCAGTCGATCGCGCTGACGGCCATTCTGATCGCGGTCTCGGTGCTCGTCGCCTGGTGGTCCGCGCCGGGTCCTGCGGATGCGCAGCCCGCGAGCGGTTTCGTCGAGAAGGAAACCGTCGCGTTGCGGCCTCTCGCTCAGTTCCGCCGTCCCGCCGAATGGCTCGAGTACAGCCCGCTGTTGACCGTTCTCGTCGTGCTGCTCGCACTCGGCTGGCTCATCCACGAATTCGTGAGCAAGAGCGCGATCGTCGCGATCTCGAACCTCAACACCTACAACTTCCTGTTCCTGACCGTCGGGCTCCTGCTGCATTGGCGGCCGCGCAGTTTCCTCGACGCCGTGGCGCGCGCCGTGCCGAGCACCACGGGCGTGCTGATCCAATTCCCGCTGTACGGCGGCATCGCCTCGATACTGACCACGGCCAAGGGGACGGGCGACGCCACGGTCGCGCAGCATCTCTCGTCGCTCTTCGTGCACCTCGCCTCGACCGACACGTATGCGATCGTGATCGGGCTCTATTCCGCGATCCTCGGCTTCTTCGTGCCCTCGGGCGGCGGCAAGTGGGTCATCCAGGCGCCTTACGTGATGCAAGCCGCGAACGACCTGCATTACCACCTCGGTTGGGCTGTACAAATATACAATGCGGCAGAAGCGCTGCCCAACCTCGTCAATCCGTTCTGGATGCTGCCGCTGCTCGGCGTGCTCGGATTGAAGGCGCGCGAGATCGTCGGCTTCACGTTCCTGCAGCTCGTCGTGCACGTGCCGCTCGTGCTGCTCATGCTGTGGGCGTTCGGGCTCACGCTCGAATACCACGCGCCCGTGATGCCGCCGCCTTGAATTCCGGGAGCCGCGGCGGCTCCCGGAACCGGTCGGATCAGAGCTCGCGCAGCGCCGTCGTCACCGGCATGCGTGCGGCGCGCAGCGCGGGCAGGAAGCCGCCGAGCATGCCCACGATCAGGGCGATGACCAGGCCGTTGACGACGAGCGCCGGCGTCACCTTGAAGGAAAAGACGACCTGCGTGAAGCTCTGTCCGAGCGTCGAGACCGACAAGCCGTTGAACAGCAGGTAGGCGATCACCGCACCGAGCGCGCCGCCGATCAGCGCGAGCACGAGCGCCTCGATCATGACCGACAGCACCACCGGAAAACCGCCGAAGCCGATTGCGCGCAACGTCGCGATCTCGCGCGAGCGCGCGGCGACCGCCGCATACATGCTGTTGAGCGCGGCGAATATGGCGCCGAGCGCCATGATCAAGGTGACCACCCCGGCGAGAAAACCGATCTGCTGGCGGAACTGCTTGGTCTGGCCGCTGTAGTAGTCCTGTTCCGTGGCGACGTCGACGGCGAGCCGCGGATCGGCGTTCAGCGCGTCCCGGAGCGTATTCAAGCCGTTGGGACCGTCGAGCACCGCACGCACCGAGCTGTAGCCTTGGCGGCTGAAGCTCGTCTGCGCGACCGCGACATCGCACCAGAGCTCGCTGTCGTTGGCGTCGCCGGAATGGAACACGCCGACCACGGTCCACTCCGAACCGCGGAAGCGCAGCGTCTGGCCGACGCGCGCGCCGTCGAACTGGCGCGTCACGCCGTCGCCGACGATGACCTCGCGCTTGCCGGTCTCGAACATGCGCCCTTCGACGATCTTGAGCTGCGGCCTGAGCTTCATGCCCTTCGGCTCGATGCCGCGCACCGTCACGTTCGCGCCCGACTTCTCGCCCTTCTTCGCGAGTTCGGCGATGACCATCATTTCTGCCGACGCGAGCGGCTGCCCGTCGTCGTCCTTGGCGATGCCGGGCGCCTGCTTGATCAGCACGGCCTGGTCGAGCGGCAGGCCCGAGTTGAGTTCGGCGTCGGAGCCGCCGCGCATGACGATGGCGGCATCGGTGCGGCCCGTCGCGCGCAGCGTGCTGTCGAAGCCGACCGCCATCGCGAGCAGTGCCGTGAACACGGCGACGACGCCGGCGAGGCCGATCACGATCACCAGGGAGGGTCCCCAGCGCTCGGGTATACTTTTCAAATTGATGCTGGTGATTGCGGTCGTTTGCGTGAGCATCTCTCAGTCCTCGTGATGCGCGGGCACCATGGCGGCATCCGACAATAGTTTGGGAAGCAGAAGCTTGAGGCTCAACGCCCCGCCAATGCGTCGACGATCTTGAGGCGTTGCGCGCGCAACGCGGGCAAGAGGCCGACGGCGACGCTCATGACCACGATCGCGGCGATGCCGAGCATCCACACGTAGCCGCCGACGTTGAGCTGGAACTGTCCGCCGGAGCTCTTTTCGACGCCGGCACCGAGCAGGGTCGCCAGCGCGAGGCCGATGAACCCGCCGAGCGCGCACATTGCGCCCGCTTCGGCGAGCACGAAGCCGAGCACGGTGCCGTCGCTGAAGCCGAGCGTCTTGAGCACGGCGAGCTCCGGAACGCGCTCGCGCACGCTCTGCGCCATCGTGTTGCCGACGACGAGCAGCAGCGTGAAGAACACCGCGAACAGGATCCAGCGCACGATGAGGCCGATGTCGCCGATCTGCTTGACGAAGCTGACGTTGAAATCCTTTTCCGTCTGGGTCTTGGTTTCGTCGGGCGAGTTCTCGAACATCGAATCGACCGTCTGCGCGATCTGCTGCGCCTGGTTGCTGTCCGCGAGCTTCAGGATGAAGAAATTCGTACGGCCCTTGCCGAACTGGTTTTCCTCGTCGAAATAGTTGTAGTTGATGTAGATGTTGATCGCGCGCTTCTTCCAGTCTTCGTCCTTGCCGTCGAAGATGCCGACGAGATCGAACGTCCAGTCCTTGCTGCCGTTCTTCATCGGGAAGATGTTCGACGAGATCGGAATCTTCTGGCCGACTTTCCAGCCGTGCTTCTCGGCCGTGATCTTGCCGACGATCATGCCCGTGCGCGTGGTCTCGAACGCTTTCCACTGATCCTCGGGCATGACCCACTCGGGATAGACGTCGTGATGGCGCTGCGGATCGACCGAGAACATGAACAACTGCTCCTTCGTGTTCTTGATCTCGCCGCCGAACCATTGCGACCACGCGACGCGCGTGACGCCGGGCACGCCTTCGAGCTTCGGCGCCATCGAGATCGGCAGCGGCGAAGTGAACGATACGCGCGCCTGCGTCATGAGCCGCGTGGCGCCCAGGAAGTTCGGACCCGCATCGAAGATGTGATTCACCGACTGCAGCAAGCCGAACAGCAGGAACGCCGCGATGACCGACGCGAGTGTGAGAAGCGTCCGCGTCTTCTTGCGGAACAAGCTGGCGATGACGAAACCGGTTTTGGTCATGGCGTTTGGGATTCGAGAATCGGGATTGGGGATTGGCGAGAGCGGCTGGAGGTTCGGGATGGATTGGCTCGCACCAATCCCGAATCCCTAATCTCCTATCCCAGCTCTCAAGCCGCCTGCTGCTCCACGAGCGTGCCTTTTTCGAGGTGCAGCGTGCGCCGTGCGAATTCGGCGGCCTTCGGGTCGTGCGTGACCATGACGATCGTCTTGCCGTGCTCGCGGTTCAGCACCTGCAGCAGGCCGAGGATCTCATCGGCGGTCTTGCGGTCGAGGTCGCCCGTCGGTTCGTCGCAGACCAGAAGCTGCGGATCGGAAACGAGAGCGCGCGCGATCGCCACGCGCTGTTCCTGGCCGCCCGAGAGCTCCTTCGGCTTGTGCTTGGCGCGGTCGGAAAGGCCCACCACGTTGAGCGCCACGGCGACGTTCTTCTTGCGCTGCGCCGCGCTGAGCCGCGTGAGCAGCAGCGGCAGCTCGACGTTGCCCTCGGCGGTCAGCACGGGCATCAAGTTGTAGAACTGGAACACGAAGCCGACGTTGTTCGCGCGCCAGCGGGCGAGCTGGCCGCTCGACAGCTTGTCGATGCGGTTGCCGCCGACCGTGATCTCGCCGCCCGAGGGCTGGTCGAGGCCGCCGATCAGATTGAGCAGCGTCGTCTTGCCGGAACCCGAGGGACCCATCAGGGCGACGAAATCGCCCCTCGGGATATCGAGCGTGAGCCCGTGCAGCACTTCGACTTTCTGCTTGCCGCGCTCGTAGACCTTCGTGACGTTGCGGACTTGGACCATGGACTCGGACATGGAAACCTCGTTGCTGCGATGTTTGGGTGGATGGGATTCGAAAGACGATCGGTGTTCAGGATTTCGCTTCGACCGCCGCGCCGTCTTTGAGATCGTCGGGCGCCTCGACGATCACGGTGTCGCCGGCGTTCAGGCCGCCGAGGATCTGCCGCGCATCGCCGACGCTGCCGCCAACCGTCACGGCGCGGCGCTGCGCCTTCTTGTCCTTGAGCACGAACACGATGTCCTTGTCGCCGTCCTTGCGCAGCGCAGCCGCCGGCACCAGCACGCCGCGCGGCGCCTGCGCCTGGGCGTTCGGTTTCGCGTCCTCGAGGAACGAAACGCGCACGCCCATGTCGGGCACGATGCGCGCGTCCTTGACATCGAGCCCGATGCGCACCTTGACCGTGGCCTTGGAACGGTCGGCAGTCGGGATGATGGCGATGACGTGCGACGGGATTTTCCAGTCCGGATACGCATTGAGCACCGACTCGACCGGATGTCCCGCCACGACGCGGTTGATGTACGCCTCGTTGACGTCGACTTCGACTTCGAGCGAATCCATGTCGACGATCGTGCCGACGCCCGTGCGCGTAAAGCCGCCGCCGGCCGACAGCGGCGACACGATCTCGCCGACTTGCGCGGCCTTGGCGATGACGACGCCCGTAAACGGCGCGCGCACCGTGCAGTAGTCGAGCTGCACGTTCGCGGCGCGCACGCCGGCTTCGGCGAGTTCGATCTGCTTCTGCTGTGCGGAGACCAGCGCAGATTGCGTTTCGACCAGCGTGCGCGCCTGCTCGGTCGCCTGTTCGGAGACGAGCTTGCGCCCGACCATGTCGTCCATGCGCTTGAGATCCCGGCGGTTCTGCGCGAGTTGCGCCTGGGCTTGCACGAGCTGCGCCTGGGCGGCGTGCAACTGCGCTTCGGCCTCGGCGAGCGCGGCTTTTTGCGCCGTGTCGTCGAGACGCGCGAGCACCTGGCCCGCTTCGACGCGATCGCCCTCTTCGATGAGCACGGCGGTCAACGTGCCGGTGATCTGCGCCGAGACGGTCGCGGAACGTCGTGCGGTGACGTAGCCCGTCGCGTCGAGCACGGACGCGCTCGCGCCCGTCGCCGGCATCGGCCGCGCCACCGCCGTGCGCACGGGCACGGCCGAGGGTCCGCCGAACAGGAACCAACCGCCGCCGCCGAGCACGAGCAGGACGACGACGGCGAGCGCGATCCACAGTCCGCGCCGCGACGAGGGCGGATCTTCGGCGCCACGATCGATACGCAGTTCCTTCAGCAGATCGGATTTTTCCATGACGCCCATAGTCCAGTGTTCCCCGCTCAAGTTTGCCATAGAGTCGTTGCAAGGCGCCGTGCGATCCAGAGTGGATGGTCACGCAGGCGAGGTGACAGATGTCAGGCGGCGCTACAATCCGCGCGCGAACCGAGCATGGAAACCGCGCATGACCGCCGCTGTCGGATATTCAGGCACGCCTCTGTGGAAGAAGCTCGGCCTCACGCCGGGACTGCGCGTCTGGCTGCGCGATGCGCCCGACGAGTACTGGCGATTGTGCGGCTTCGACGCCGGCGATGTCGAGATCGTCCGCGCGACCGCACGCGCGTTCGACTTCGGTCACGTATTCGCGACGCACCGCGCCGAGCTCGCGCGTGCGCTGCCGGCCTCTGCACGCAAGCTCGTGCCCACCGGCACGCTGTGGATTTCCTGGCCGAAGAAATCCTCGGGGGTGACGACCGATGTCACAGAAGATACATTGCGCGAACTGGCTCTGCCGCTCGGCCTCGTCGACGTCAAGGTGTGCGCCGTCACGGAGATCTGGTCGGGTTTGAAGTTCGTTTGGCGCCGCGAGCGGCGCGCGAATGTGCGAACGGGGTGATGTCATGAAATTCCTGTGGGTGTTCGGTGCGATTTTTCTCGTCGTCGGGGTCGGCCTGTTGAGTGGCGGCGTCGCGTGGTGGCGCGCATCTGCGGCGTTCGCCGCGACGGCTGCCGGCGCGGACGGCGTCGTTGCCGACCTCGTCTATCGCAGCTCGAGCAAGGGCGGCACTTACGTGCCGCTCGTCGAATTCACGACACCCGACGGCGCCCGCGTCCACATGACCGGCTCGACGGGTTCGAACCCGGCGGCCTACGCGCGCGGCGACCACGTGCACGTGCTCTACGACCCGGCCAATCCCGAGCGTGCGCGCATCGACAGCTTCATGGAACAGAGTCTCGGGCCGGCGATCCTCGGCGGACTCGGCCTCGTGTTCGCCCTGATCGGCGGCGGCGTCGTCGGCGCGCAAATCCGCCGGCGCAAGGTGCGTTCGTGGCTCGCGCAGAACGGTATGCGTGTGCAGGCGCGCTTCGAAGGCGTGGCGCTCGATACGAGCTACGCCGTGAACGGACGCAACCCCTGGCGGATCAACTGCCAGTGGCAGCATCCAGTCACGCAAAAGGTATACATTTTCCGCAGCGATCCCATTTGGTTCGATCCTGCGCCTTACGTCAAACGCGACGCGCTCGACGTCACCGTGAACGCCGACGATCCGCGCCAATATCTCGTCGACACTTCTTTTCTCCCACAAAACGGCTGAATGCCATGGAATATGTGTTCGCTCCCAAAGCACCGCCGAGTCTCGCCGTCGACGGAATCTCCGCGCGCTTTCCCGTGCATCGCATCTACTGCATCGGCCGCAACTACGCCGATCACGCGAAGGAAATGGGCATGCCCGTCGACCGGACGAATCCGGTGTTCTTCTGCAAGCCGGCCGACGCGGTGCTCGACAGCGGCGCGAAGATTCCGTATCCGCCCGCGACGAAGGAATTGCACCACGAAGTCGAGATGGTCGTCGCGCTGCAATCGGGCGGCGCGAACATCGCGCCCGCCGATGCGCTGCGCCACGTCTACGGCTACGGCGTGGGACTCGATCTGACGCGCCGCGATTTGCAGGCCGCCGCCAAGGCCAAGGGGAACCCGTGGGACGCGTCCAAGGCGTTCGACCGCTCTGCGCCGGTCTCCGCACTGCGCCCCGCGCGCAAAGTCGGCAATCCGCTGCGCGGCAAGCTCGTACTCGAAGTCAACGGCAGCGTGCGCCAGCAGGCCGATATTTCCGAAATGATCTTCGGCGTGCCGCAGATCATCAGCGAGTTGTCGAAACTGTTCGAGCTCACGTCGGGCGATTTGATTTTCACGGGCACGCCCGCCGGCGTCGGGCCGCTGCAACGCGGGGACTGGTTCAAGGCCACGCTCGAGGGGCTCGGGGAATTGCACGGCGCGATTGCTTAGCGGAGTGTCCGTAGCGCGAACGACGGCAAGCACTAGTAGTGATAGCGCAATTGCGCGATGAGCAAAGCGCCGTCCGCGATTTTGTATACGATGCGATGCTCGTCGTCGATGCGCCGCGACCAATAACCCGCCAGAGCATGTTTGAGAGGCTCAGGCTTGCTCGTGCCGGCGTAGGGAGTTCGCGTGATCTCCTTGATCAGTCCGTTGATCCGCTGCAAAAGTTTCCTGTCGATTTTTTGCCAGTAAAGATAGTCTTCCCAGGCGTGCTCGGAAAAGACCAACTTCACTTGGCCAGGTTCCGCGCTTTGCCTTTGCCGGTTTCGAGCCCGGCGATGCTTTCGAGCAGCCGCCGGGCATTCTTCGGACTGCGCAGCAAATACGAGGTTTCTTCGAGAGACTTGTAGTCGTCGAGCGACAGCATCACTACGGCCTGCTGACCGCTGCGCGTGATGATGATCGGCTCGTGATCGTTGCACACGCGATCCATGGTGTCCGCCAGGTTGGCGCGCGCGGCGCTGTAGGTAATCGCGTCCATAGAACTCTCTCCTGCGTTGTACCGGTTATTGTACAACAAGCTGTATGATCGAACCGGATCCGCTTGAGCACGAGAAAGGCGCCGCCTGACGAGCGCTGCCGCCACCTTTCCGCTCACTTGCGCTACATTGCCGGATGGCTTGGCACGAGGAGAGCACGCATGAGCTTTTTTCACGATTTCAAGGAATTCGCCACGCGCGGCAACGTCGTGGATCTCGCCGTCGGTGTCGTGATCGGCGCGGCGTTCGGCAAGATCGTTTCCTCGCTCGTCGACAACGTCATCATGCCGCCGATCGGCTATCTGATCGGCGGCATCGATTTCTCGGATCTCATGATCCGTATCGGCAATCCGGTCGCCGACGCGAAAGGCACGATAACGGGTGGAGCAGTCATCAAGTACGGCGTGTTCCTGAACACGATCATCCAGTTCATGATCATCGCCTTGGCGATCTTCGTCGTCGTGCGACTCATCAACCGGTTCATGCCGAAGAAAGCGCCGCCTGCGCCATCGGCCGAGGTGCAGCTCCTCACCGAGATCCGCGACGCGCTGAAGGCGAAATGACGCAACAGGAAGGGCGCCGCAGCGGCGCCCTTCCCATCCGGCTCACTGGAAGCCGTCGGTGAACAGCGTGTCGTTGTAGGCGGGACCACCGACGAACAAGATCGAATTCGTCGCGGCGGGCCGGTAGCTGCCGAACGCGCCGTTGGCGAGCGCGATCTTCCAATCGCCGCCGCTGCGGCTCAACACGAGCGAGGTCGCGTCGTGCCAGCCCATGGTCGTGTCGTCGCCGGGCGTCGACGGACCGAAGTAGCGCCAGCTCCAGCCCGATCCGAAGCTCGCCGCGTCGAAGACGATGTCGACGTTCGCCGACCCGCAGCGCGGCAATTCGAAGCGCACGATGCCGTCCGGATACGTGTACGTGCCGTGATGCGGCACGGTGTCGGCGCTCACCGTCGCCGGGTCGACGGGCGCGACGTCCACCGCCTGGCCGCACGTCGAGCCGTTCACGGCCACCGTGAAGTAGCCGGTGGGGCCGGTCTGCGGGCGCGGCCCGGCGAGTTTCGCCGCGAGCTCCGCCGGGCGCGCGCTGGGCGGAATGCCCGGCTGCCAGCCGTAGCTGCCGACGAGATTCGCCGAGGACGTGCTCACGCTGTGCTGCTGCGCGTCGGGCGTGCCGTCGTGGTTCGCGTCGCCGCCGTTCGGGCCGGCGTTCTCCACGGCGTCCGGCACGCCGTCGGCGTCGCTGTCGGGCAGTTGCACGAGCGAATACACGCCGCCGGTCGTGCCCGCGAAGAGAATCGTCGAATCGCTGGGATCGAGCGCGAGAGCGGTCGCCGAAAACGCCGGCAGACCGACGCTGATCGAGATCCAGTTCGCGCCGCCGTCCGTGCTCTTGTAGACGCCGCCCGGATTGGCCGGTCCCAAGCCGCCGCTCGCTGCGTAGATCGTGCCGGGATGCGTCGGATCGACGAGCAATGCGCGCACGTCCGGACCCGTGACGCCCGAATTCGAGATCGACCAACTCGCGCCGCCGTCCGTGCTCTTGTAGATCTGGCCAGGCGAGGAAGGGCTGAAGGAGTTGTCGATCGTGCTCACCCACAAGTTCAGATGATTCGCCGGATCGATCGCGAGCGAGAGCGTGTCGAGCACGGCCGGCGAGCCGGTGTAGGTCGGCAGTCCCGTGCTCGACAACGTCCAGTGCGCACCGCCGTCGATGCTCTTGTAGACACCGCTCGCGTTTTGCGGCGTCACGGAAGCGCCGGATGCATCGAACGCGTCGGCAAAAGTACCAATGTATAAAATGTTCGAATCGGTCGGATCCATGATGATCGGCGTCACACCGGAGACGAGATCCTCGCTGCCGTCGGCGTTGATGATGTCGTTGGGCAGACCGGTCGAGCTGTCGGCCCACGTCACGCCGCCGTCGATGCTTTTCATGATGCGATACGGATGCGCGCCGGTGCCGTTCGGCCGACCGCCGCCGGTGACGTACAAGGTCTTGAGCGGACCGGTCGTGCACAAGGGGGCGGTCGACGCACGCGTGTCGCACGAGCGCGGATCGGCGATGATCGTGCGCAGGAAGCCGGCATAGTGGCCGGTGGCGCCTTGCGTCGGGATGCCGCCGTTTTCGGTGGTCCAGGTCGTGCCGCCGTCGGTGCTCTTGTAGATGCCGCTGTTGTGGGAACCGCGTACGCCGCCGGACCAATCGAAGCCCGTGCCGACGGTGTACATCGTCGTCCCGGCGATCGTGCCCGTGGTCGTCGGATCGAGCAGCACCGTGCGCAGCTGGTAGGCGTTGAGCGTCGTGTTCGTGACGTTCCAGGTGCCGCCGGGCTGGGAGGTATAGAGCGCCGGCGACGGGTCGCTGAGCGCATCGCCGTAACCCGCATAGATGTGCGTGGTGTCCGCCGGATGGATCGCGAGCGCACGGATGTCGGTCGCGGCGATGCCCTGGTTCGCGGGCGCCCAATGCGCGCCGTCGTCGCTGCTCGCGTAGACCCCCGCATAGAACGTGCCGATCCAGACTTCAGGGCTCGCCGGATAGTTCGCGGGCACGGCGATCGCGCTCGTGCCGGGCACGAAGACGCCGTTCGTCATGCGCCCGGTCGTCGCGAGCGGCACGAAGCTGACGCCGCCGTTCGTCGACTTGTTCGCGTCGACCCACAGGGTATTCGCGTCGCTCGGTGACGCCGCCAGCGATGCGCCGTACTGGGCGTGGGCGGTCCAGTGCGCGCCGTTGTCGCTGCTGCTGATCAGGCTCACGTCGCCGTAGTTCGGGTCGCCGTACAACGCGTACACGGTCGTGCCTGGCCCGAACGCCACGGCCGTGAGATGGCGGCTTTCGCCGGCGGCGGTCGTGCCGGGAGGATTGGCGATCGCCGTCCAGCTCGCGCCGCCCGTCGCGCTCACGTAGATCGGGCACGCGCCCGTCCCTGTGGGACTGCTGTCGCAGCTCGAGTTCAGGCCCGCGATGACCTTCGTGGGATCCGACGGATTCGTCGCCACGATCGTCACCGTCGCACCCGCAGGAAAGCCCCCGGCCGCCGCTACGAACGTGGCACCGCTGTCGGCGCTCGTAAGGAGCCCGCCCGTGTTTGCGGCGAACCACAGCGTGCTGCCGCTGCCGACCGCGAGGCTTTCGAGTCCCGCGCCCGGTGCGACCGGCGCGGTGTAGCCCGTCGCCGTCCAGGTGGCGCCGGCATCGCTCGAACGGTAGAGATGACCCGCATCATCGAACAGAACGAGGCCCCCGGACACGCCGGGCACGGTCACGTACACGCCATTGGACGGATGTGCAACCGCGAGACCCGTCTCCGCGACGGCCCACGTCGCGCCGCTGTCGTCGCTGCGGAAAAAGCCGTTGCTCGTCGCGGCATAGACGCGCGTGGTCGTGACGGGGTCCGCCGTCAGCCCCACGATCGTGCCGCCGAACGGACCGCCGCCGCTCGCCTGCGCCGAGGCGCAGAACGCGAGCGAAGCCGCCACCGATGTCGCCAGGAACCCGAACTTCACGTTTTTCATGCAATGCTCCCTTCGTTTCTACCCCAAAACATGTGCCGGCACGCGGACGCGGTGCGCCCGGCGCTATCGCTTCAGCATGGCCATCGACACAGGCGCGGCGGCGCGCACCCGGCATAATGCGGCTTTCCCAAGGAGCCGCCGATGAGAATTGCCGCTTGTAGCACACTTGCCGTGACGATGGCGTGGACGATGGCAAGCGGCGCGGAGCCCACGCGAATCCCGGCGACCGCGCTCGCCACGGCCGCCACGCTCCGCGACAAGGCCGCGGAAGATACGGCCGCGTTCGACTTCCTCGCGGGACTGACGACCGAGATCGGACCGCGCCTGGCGGGCAGCGCCAACGACCAGCGCGCGCGCGAGTGGACCGTCGCGCGGTTCAAGGCGCTCGGATTCGACAAAGTGTGGACGGAGCCCGTGACGTTCCCGAAATGGGTGCGCCGCAGCGAGAGCGCCGAGATCATCGCGCCGTTTCCGCAGCGGCTCGCCGTAACGGCTCTCGGCTACAGTCCCGCGACGCCGAAGGGTGGTTTGCGCGGCGAGGTCGTCGCGTTCAAGGATTTCAAGGCGCTGCAAGCGGCCGATACGGCAGCGGTCAAGGACAAGATCGTCTACGTCGCCTTCCGCATGCACGCAGCGCGCGACGGCCACGAATACGGCACCGCCACGGCCGGCCGCACGCTCGGGCCGGCGCTTGCGGCCAAGCTCGGCGCGCGCGCCTTCGTGCTGCGGTCGGCCGGCAGCGACAGCGATCGCCTGCCGCACACGGGTGTCACGCGCTTCGACGACAAAGGACCGCGCATTCCGGCGGCCGCGTTGTCGAACGCCGACGCAGACCTGCTCGAGCGCATGCTCGCGGCTGGCAAACCCGTCACGCTGAAGCTCGATCTCGATTGCGGTATCGACGGCGAGTACACGAGCGCCAACGTCATCGGCGAGCTCACGGGCAGCGAACATCCCGAGCAGATCGTGGCGATCGGCGGACATCTCGATTCCTGGGATCTCGGCACAGGCGCGATCGACGACGGCGCCGGCGTGGCGATCGCCGCGGGGGCGGCTCACGTCGTTTCCACTCTTCCCCAACGGCCAAAACGCAGCATCCGCGTGGTCGCGTTCGCGAACGAGGAAGCCGGCATGCTGGGCGGCCACGCGTACGGCGACGCGCACCGCGCCGAGGTGGCGCAGCACGTACTCGGCGCCGAATCCGACTTCGGCGCAGGACGCATCTGGCGGCTCAATTCGCAGGTCAAGCCCGACGCGCTCGGCGCAATCGACCAGATGATGCAGGTGCTCGCGCCGCTCGGCGTGGAACGCGGCGACAACGCCGGCGCCGAAGGCGGCGACTTCGGCGCCATGGGCGATGCGGGCATGGCGCTGCTCGGTCTGACCCAGGACGGCACGCATTACTTCGACTGGCACCATACGGCAAACGACACGCTGGACAAGGTCGACCCCAAGGATCTCGCGCAAAACGTCGCGGTCTACGCCGTCTTCACCTATCTCGCCGCAGAGGCAGACGGCGATTTCGGCTCCGCCCCGAACGCGTTCGAACGGAAGAAACGCCACTGACGAGCTGCGTGCAGCCGCTTCGCAGTTGCACGCAGTCGCGCGTTCACGTGCGGGCACGTGAATGTTGACGTTCGCAGCGGATTGGTGAACGCACCGCCGAGCCCAAACCGAACATCGGTTTGGCGGTTTTCTGCGTTGAGCAGCGTATCGCTGGAAAGGCGTCGAGTGGGAGGTCCCGCAGCGGCATGCTGTCCGGACCTCCCGCGACTGCTCGTATCCATCGAAGTCGCAATCGAAGTTCACGATTCCACGCAGGGAACGCGAAATGCTCATCCGCAGCTACACGCTCCTCAGCAAATCGCATCTCGCCCTGTGTGTTCCGCGCTCGCTGCCGGGAGCACACTCGCCATTGCTCAAAGTCACCGGAGCAGATGCGATCCTGCGTATCGACGGCGCGTCGAGCGCAGTGTGGCTGCCGCTTCGAGGCCACATACGAGTGACCGCCGCCGGCACCGAAACGCGCGTCGCCCGTGGCGAGATGCTCGTCACCGGCGCCCCCGGCGACGCCGAGCTCGCGGCCGGCGGAAACTCGTTGTGGCTCGCCCTTGCCGCTGACGCCGCGGGCTGGCGCCAGGTGCTCAAGGATTTCCCTCGGGCGGCCGCCGCCAAAGACGGTCTCCTGCCCGGTCGCCATCGCGTATCGCGAGCGCTTTGCCGCTCTGCACTCGAGTTGGTGCGCGCTACGGCGAACGGCGCACTCGAAACGACCGCCCCTGCGTTCATCGGACGCGTCGTCGAGGCTCAGGCGCCGCTCCTGGATTGCCTCGCACGCTGCCCAGGCCGCACTGCCCAGCAGCGATATCAGGTATTCCAGCGTCTATATCGCGTGCGGCGGTTCATCGCCGCCAATTGCGACCGCGAACTCGATATCGCCACGCTCGCCGAAATCGCCAGCTATTCGCCGAGCGCGTTCATCCGTGCGTTCCGTACCGTGTTCAC
Organism: Rudaea sp.; assembly: GCA_035650835.1. Taxonomy (GTDB): domain Bacteria; phylum Pseudomonadota; class Gammaproteobacteria; order Xanthomonadales; family Rhodanobacteraceae; genus Rudaea. Next base: position 35,472 of record DASRGX010000264.1, read on the forward strand.
GGATACGCCGCATGCATTCCTCGTCGATCAGAGGCTGCGGCGTGCGCACAACCTGATCAACGAAAGCCCTCTCGGCATCAGCGAAATCGCCAAAGCCATCGGCTTCGAAAACCGCTGCACGTTCTCGCGACTGTTCCACCGCCGCTTCGGCGTTTCCGCGGCGACGCTCAGACGCGAGCGAAAGCTCTTCGTCCGGCAACAACACCGTCCCCAACCACAGGCGCCCTCTCCGGTGTAGGAGCGCCGATACGATTTTCGACGCACCAAGCGTCACTCCCACCGCCGTGCAGGCCGCCTGCGCGGCGTTTTTTTTTGGAGATTGCGCAAGGCACGAAGGGTGCATCCTTCGTGTTCTTCGTATGCAGCTTGCTTTTCTTACGCCCGCCGAGCGGATTCCAACGCACGCTGACGATAGAACTCGCCGAACAGCACAGCAGCGCTTGCCGCCACGTTGAGGCTCTCGACCGCACCCGTGCCCGGGATCGTCAGATGCAGATCCGCACGGTCCACGAGACCGCGTCGCAGACCTGTGCCTTCCGCCCCGAGCACGAGGCACAGCCGTTTCGGCAGCCGCGCTCCATACAGCGACTCGCCCTCGCGCGGCACCGTCGCCGCGAGCGCGATCTCGGCGTTGCGCAGGGCTCCCAGCACATCCTCCCCCGGCACGATCTGCGCGATCGGCACGAATTCCGCGCCGCCCTCGGCGACGCGATACGCCGCGCCGGACAGGCTCAACGCGGAGTCCTGCGAAAGCAGCGCGCCGTGCACGCCGAAATTCGCCGCGCTGCGCAAGACGGCACCGAAGTTGTGCGGATTGCCGACGCCGTCCAGCCAGACCAGCAGGACCGGCTTCGGAGCCGCCGGTATAACTTTCAACAATGTGGAAATGCCGAGCGGAGTGCGGCGACGCACTTCGAAGCAGACGCCCTCATGGTGCTGCGTTTGCGTGAGTTTTTCGAGATCCTGTGGCTCGACGATGCGATAACCGAGTCGTCGCTGCGCACACCAGGCGAGCACTGGTTTGAGGTCGCCGATGCGGCTCTCGACGAGATAGACCTTGCGCACGTCGTGCGGCCGCTTCGCGAACACGGCCATGCAGGCGTTGAAGCCGTGCACGCGCACCTCGTCGCTGTTGCGGCGCGCAACGTGCTCGGGCCGCGAGGATTCGCTCGCCGCCGAAGGGGTTCGGTGCTCATTACGGGATTCGCGCATCAGTGTTCCGCCACGATAGCAGGTGCCGAGCGGCTCTTGACGGGGCGCAGCAGCAAAAGCAGCGGAATCGCCGCCGCCGTCAGCACCATCATGAGCCAAAAATCGTTCAAGAAGGCGATGGCCGAAGCCTGGCGCGTGACTTCGCCATTCAGCGCGGCGAGATTCGCTTGCGCCGACAAGCCCGTCAGTCGCGGCAGCGACGCGGCACCGTTGGCGTATGGCGTGATTCGTTCCGCGAGCTCGGCGTGGTTGATCTGGGTGCCGCGTGCGAGCAGCGTCATCACGATCGAGATGCCGACGCTCGAACCGATGTTGCGCATGAGGCTGAAAATGCCCGCGGCTTCGGTGCGCGACGCCATCGGCAGCGTCGAATAGGCGACGGTGGAAATCGGCACGAACACGAGGCCGAGGCCGAGGCCCTGCACGACGCCCGCTTCGATGATCAGCGATGCCGGCACGTCGGCGCTGAAATGCACCATCTGCCAGAGCGAATACGCGGTCAACGCCATGCCGACGCCGGCCAGCGCGCGCGCGTCGAGCCCGCGCGCGAGCAGCTTGCCGACGAGCATCATCGCGATCAGCGTACCGACGCCACGCGGCGCGAGCAGCACGCCGGTCGTCACGACCGGATAATTCATGAGGTTCTGCAGGAACGGCGGCAGCAGCGCCATCGTCGCGAACAGCACCACGCCGAGCACGAAGATGAACACGTTGCTCGCGAGGAAATTGCGATCGGCGAAGAGGCCCAGGTTCAAGAACGGCCGCTTGCTCGTGAGCCAATGCACGACATAGAGATAGAAACCGAGGAACGCGAGCGCGGCTTCGATTTGGATCTCGGTCGAGTTGAACCAGTCCTGCTGCTCGCCGCGATCGAGAAAGAGCTGCAACGCGCCGATGCCGACCGCGAGGAACGAGAAACCGCGCCAGTCGAAACGCGACGGCTGCGTCTCGTCGGTGGGCAGGCTCGCCGCGACGCCGAGCAAACCGAGCGCGCCGATCGGCACGTTGATCAGGAACACCCAGTGCCAGCTGTACGTGTCGGTGAGCCAACCGCCGAGCGGCGGCCCGAGGATCGGCCCGACCATCACGCCCATGCCCCACATCGCCATCGCCGCGCCATGCTTCTCGCGCGGAAACACGTCGAGCAGCGTGGACTGGGAAATCGGCACGAGCGCCGCGCCGAACAAGCCTTGCAGCAGGCGGAATAGCACCATCTGCCCGATGCTGCCGGCGATGCCGCACAAGACCGAAGCCACGGTGAAGCCACCGATCGCGATGAGCAGCAGACGGCGCCGGCCGAACACGGAAGACAGCCAGCCCGTGGCGGGCGTCGCGATCGCGGCCGCGACGATATAGGACGTCAGCACCCACGAGATCTGATCCTGCGTCGCCGACAACGAGCCCTGCATGTTCGGCAAGGCCACGTTTGCGATCGTCGTGTCGAGCGCCTGCATCAGGGTCGCGAGCATCACCGACACGACCAACAGGCCGCGGTTGGCGACTTCGCGATGGGTCACCGCCGCCGTCACATCGGCACCTCAGTGCGAGACCGCCGCGACGCGCGCAGCCTGCGCGTCGTGCGCGCCTTCGATGCGGCCGATCAGCGAATTCTCGCGGCCCGTGTCGATCTCGACGATCGCGCTCATGCCGCTGCGCAGAATCATGCCTTGCGCTTCGCCGTCGTGCGCGTCGTCGAGCGTCACACGCACCGGGATGCGCTGCACGATCTTGACCCAGTTGCCCGTCGCGTTCTGCGCGGGAAGCACCGAGAACTCCGCGCCCGAGGCCGGGCTGATCGAGGCGACGTGCGCTTGCCATTTGCGGCCGGGATAGGTGTCGACTTCGATCGTCGCCGGCTGGCCGACGCGCACGTGCGTCAGATCCGTCTCCTTGAAGTTCGCGTCGACCCACAACGAGCGCGTCGCGACGAGCGGCATGGCGGCCTGCCCCGTGGCGAGGAAATCGCCGGGCTGCAGGTTTTCCTTGCCGATCACGCCGTCGATCGGAGCGCGCACCGTGGCATGCTCGAGATCGAGCTTCGCCTGCTCGTACTGCGCCTGGGCGAGCTTGTAGCCGGCCAGCTCTTCGTCCTTCGTGTCGGGCAAGCCGCCGAGCAGGCCCTCGGCCTTGCTCAGCGCAGCGAGATCGGAATCGTACTTGCCGCGCGCCGCCGCCAGATTGTTCGCCGCGTCGTCGAGATCCTTCTGCGCGATGAGACCCTTGCCGCGCATTTCCTTCATGCGCTCATACTGGCGCTCGTTGACGCGCAGCGCCTCTTGCGACGAGCGCACGTCCGCCTGCGCCGACCGGTAACCTGCGCGCGCCGCATCGAGCAGGCTGCGCACCGATTCCATTTGCGCCTGCATGCGCGCGAGCGCGATCTCGAGCGGCCGCGGATCGATGCGGAACAGCACGTCGCCTGCCTTGACCGCCTGGTTCTCGCGCACGAGCACGTCGACGACGCGCCCGCCGACTTGCGGCGCGACGGTCACGTGGTCGGACTGCACGTACGCGTTGTCCGTCGACACGTAGCGCCCGCCCGTCAGATAAAAATACGCGCCGATGGCGAGCACGAGCGCGGGGCCCAGCACCCACAGGAAGATATTGCGGCGTTTCTGCGATTTCTTCGGCGCGGCAGCCTCGACCACGGGCGCGCCCATTTGTTTGTCGGTCATGTTCCGGTCCTCGCCGTCGGTTCTTCGTCGGCATCCAACGCATTGAGGTTGTCCTTCATGCGCGTGAGCACGTCGATCATGTTCTTCATCGCGGCCGCGGAAATGCCGCGCTGCGCCTGGCGGAACAACTCGCCCGAAATCTGCTCCATGTCGTCGACGACGCCGTGCGCACGCGCGGTGAGATGCAAGCGCCACGCGCGGCGGTCCGCCGGATCGGCGCGGCGCTCGACGTAGCCCGCCTTCTGCAGACGGTCGATGACGCGGCCGATGGCGATCGGTTCCATCTCGAGCTGCTCGGCGAGCTCGGCTTGGCTCATGCCTTCGTTGTACGAAAGCCGCTTGAGCGCCCGCCATTGCGCACGCGTGAGCTCGAACCGCACGGCCCGCCGGTCGAAATGCTTGCGCAGCAGCCGCGTGACGTCGGTCACGAGGAAGCCGAATGTGATTTTATCTGTCTGGCTCATAATTGCTGCTTATATTATGTCCTAGGCAGGTATTTTTCAAGCACGGCGCGCACGTGGTGCCACCCAGCCCGCCAAACCGTCGTTCGGCCGCGGCGCCGCGGCGAGCCGCTGCGGACGCCCGAGATCTTCGAGCACGGCTTCGGCGGCGAGCAGGCCCGAGCGCACCGCGCTTTCCATCGAGCACGGAAGCTGCGTGCGCGTCCAATCGCCGGCGAGGAACAGCCGGGGCGTGCCGCAGCGTGTCGGCGGGCGCTTCGATTCGGTGCCGGGAAGCGGGCACGGGATCGCCATCGGGATGTCGTGCACGTCCGCGTGCAGCACGCGCGCATGCATCGCCTGCGGTGCGAACAGCGCGATCTCGGCGCAGGTCCGCCGTACGATTTCCTCGTCGGAAAAACACGCTGCGCGGTGACTGTAGATGATGTTGCTTGCAATGAGCGCCGGTCTCCCGGCGAGCTCCGGCCGGATGCGCGTGAGATCGTAGAAATCGTAGTTGAGGCGTTCGGGCGACCAGAGCAGCGCCCAGAAGCGTTCGACGGCGAGTGGACGGTCGAACCAGAGATACACGCTCTTGTACGGGCTCGGCTCGAACGCACGGGTATTCACGCCGTCCCGCAACACGCGGCCGAGCTCGGCAGGCGGTACGGCCAACACCGCGTATGGCGAGAGCAGTTCCTCACCGCCATCGAGCACGATGCGATGTCCGCCCTCGGCGCGGTCGAGGCGGGCAACCCTCGTATTCAGCCGCACCGTGCCGCCGGCAGCGGCGATCGCGCGTGTCGCCTGTGGTACGTACAGCGCACTCAAACCCACGCGCGGGAAACCGAAATGCAGGCCGCGATGGCCGATCAACTGCGAATGGACGCGCAGCAGCGCCGCCGCCGAGCAGCGCTCGAGCGGCACGTTCATGACCACCATCGCGGCGAAGCGCCAGAACCAATCGATCATGCGCTCCGACGTGCCGCAGCCGCGCAGGAAATCGAGGCCGCTCATCGCATCGAGCACGGGCCCCTGCGCCTCGTCGAAACGCAGGGCGCGCCAACTCGGACGCAGATTGGAAAACGCGTCGCGCCAGCCGAAGTCCGCGATGCGTAGCATATCGGGCAGCAGGCTCAACGGCGGCGGCAGCGCGCGATGACACAACGACCGTGGACCACGCTCCGTGAGCAAAGTGATGAGCTTGCGCGGTTGCCACGCGATCGCTTCGCGCGTGCCGAGGCGATCGAGCAAGCCCAAGAAATTGCGGTACTCGCTGTGGACGACGTGCGGGCCGATGTCGACTACGTCGCCGCTCGGCGCGTGCGTCCAGCTTCGTGCGCGGCCACCCAGGCAGTCGCTCGCTTCGAGCACGAACACGCGTAAGCCGGCATCGCCGAGCGCGACGGCGCAGGACAAACCCGCCAGGCCGCCACCGACGATCGTCACATCGGCACGTGTTTCTGTTCGCACGCCGAGCGCGAAGCACGAGGTGTGCCGCGTCCTGGCCGACAGGCGATCGGGACCGCACAGCGAGCGCGCCCACGGCGGTGCCCGCATGTTTTCTCACCGCATCAGGGACCTCGCGGAAATATTTTCGAGATCGCCAAGCTGGACTCGTTCGAACAACGAGCGCGCCTCAGTCGGCGCGTTCGTTGCCGTACGTCTTGGCCAGATAGTCGACGAGCGCATCGACGTCCTCGTCGGGAATCGGCGCTCCGTATACTTTTTTCATCTTGGCGACCTCGGCGTTCCAGGTCGCGCGCGGCAGATTGGGCGGCTGGATGGCCACGTAGTCGGCCGAATGGCAAACGAGGCACCGTGCTTTGACGAGATCGAGGTGCGGACCGGGCTTGTACGCGGCCGTCTCGGGTGGCAGTTCGATCTTGAGCGCGGCGGCGCCTGCGCTCGCCGCGCCCGCAGCGAAGAGCATCGCGATCGTTCCGTATAGCGCGCGCGACATGGCCGGTCTCCTTCAGGCAGCGACGACGCGCGTCGTCTCGACGACGTTGCGCATGTAACCGGGCGGGTTCCACAGCGGCGCCGCAGGTTGCGTCTGGCCGATGCGGTTGATCGCGCGCACCTTAAGGCTGTGCGCGCCGGGCGGCAGCTGCGACTCGATGCTCCACGCACGGAACGAATACTTGCCGAGATCCTCGCCGAGCTGCGCGGCCCGCCAGCGCTCGCCGCCGTCGTCGGAGAACAACACGTCCGTGATGCCGTAGCCGCCGTCGAAGGCGATGCCGCGCACGCTGAACGCGCGATTCGCGGGCACGCTCGCGCCGTCGGCCACGCTCGTGATGAACGAGCGCACATCGAAACGGCCGATCGGCACGGTCTTCGCGGGCGCCTTGCCGGGCTCGACGCAGGCACAGGTATTCGCGGGGATGCGATAAGCCGTCGCCATCCAAAAGCCGCCGAAGACGTCGTCGACGACTGTGATTTCCGAAAGATGCTTGACCCAGTACGTACCGTAATGCCCCGGCACGACGAGACGCACCGGATAGCCGTTGAGCATCGGCAGGTCGGCGCCGTTCATCGCATAGGCGATCATGACTTCGCCGTCGAGCGCGTGATCGACGTCGAGCGCCTTGACGAAATCGGGCGTGGTGTTCATCTGCGGCGTGTCGAGCCCGTTGAACGCGACCTGCTTCGCGCCGGCCTGCAGGCCGGCTTTCTCGAGCACGGCTTTGAGCGGTACGCCCTTCCAGCGTGCGTTGCCCATCGCGCCGTTCGCGAGCTGCCCGCCGAGTACGCGCGGCTCGAAAAATCCGCGGCTGTTGCCCGAGCACTGGTTGACGGCCACGTATTCGATCGGTTCGAAATCGTGCTTGAGGTCTTCGACGCTCAGCGACAAGGGCTTGTCCACCTTGCCAGCGACGGCGATGCGGAACGTGGCGGGATCGATTTCGGTCGGCACGTTCGCGAGGTGATAGCGCACGAAGAACGCATCGTTCGGCGTCAGGATGTTCTCGTCGAATACCGCAAACGGCGTTTCGAGCTGCGGCGGACGCGAGGTAAGGCGGATCAGCGGCCGTTTTTGCGGATATTTGACGAGCGGGCGCTCGCCGTTGCCGATCGGCAACGTGACCGATTCGGCCAATGCCGCGAGCGGCGATGTGGCGACGGCGGCGCCGCCGACGCCGAGCAACGTCTGCTGCAGGAATCTGCGCCGCATCGCTCCGCTACTCGTGCCATGATCGTTGGGCATAGCGCTCCTCGCATCACAAGGCATTCGCACGCACTAGCTCCGATAGTGTAGACACAGCGCGGCTCGCAGCGATACCTGTAAGAGTTGACCGTTGCCATCCGTGGACCCGATCACGTTTTCTAATGGGCGCTCGGATTATCTAAACAGCTCTCGGTTGGCCGGTGCCGCCGCGTTGCGGCCAGTGCATTCCGGCATGTGCAGCGACAATTGCGCCGAGCGCACTCGCAGCAGACCAGCGGAGAAACTCGGATGGAAGCGGCCAAGACCGGCGATTACTCGTTATCGAGAACGTTCAATCGCGCCCTTGTCGTCGTGTACGTGGCGAGCATCCTGATCGCGCTGCCGATCACGTATTTCCTGACCCAGCGCGAGGTCTATCACGCGGCCAATCTCGATCTCAAGCTGCTCGTCGACATGGTGGGTTCGGTGCGCGGCGTGGTGAAGGAAGATACGCGCCCCTACTTCCTGCCGAAGGGCGAGTTCCTGCCGGTCGTCGTTTCCTCCACGGTGATGGCGAAAACCGTCGCATCGAAATTCCGCAAGTCGCAGCCGGATTATCTGATCCGCATGGTCAGCGACAATCCGCTGAATCCCGAGGATCGTCCGGAGGGGCTCGAATCCGAGGTGCTCAACAGCATGCGCGGTCAGCAGTCGCCCGGGAACGTGATCCGCACCGGCAACATCCGCGGACAGGACTATCTGATTTCGGCCTCACCGACCAAGGCCGAAGCGGATTGCATGCTGTGCCACGGCGATCCTGCCAAGGCGCCCGAGGCGATCACGGCCAAATACGGCAAAAGCTCCGGGTTCGGCTGGAAGGACGGCGCGATCGTCGGCGTGAGCCTGGTCGGCGTGCCGCTCGCGAACACGAACACGATCGTACTGACGCGCTCGCTCGTGATCGTCGGCATCATCACGGTGCTGTTCGCCATCATCCTGCTGCTGCTCAACGTGAGCGTTCGCCACAACATCATCAACCCGATCGTGGAGATCACCGGCACCGCCAAGGCGATGAGCCTCGGCAAGCACAAGCAGCCGCTGCAGACCGCGCGTCGCGACGAGATCGGTGCGCTCGTGCACGCGCTCGAGCTCATGCGCCGCAGCCTCGCCGTGGCCACCGACCACATCGCGAGGCTGCGCCACAAGCCGCCGCCGGGACCGACGAAATGATGTCCGGCGCGCACCCGCGATCCGGTAGCCGGCGATGAGCGGCGACATGCAGCCGCTCAATCTCGTGCTGCGCGATCTCGTCGCGCTCACGCGTCATCGCGCGACGGGACTGTTCTGCATCGTCACCGAAGAGAACCGCTTCGCATCGATCAAGCTGCGCGAAGGCAAACTGCTCGAAGTGATGTACCGCAGCCAATTCAACGAGCCCGCGATCGAGATGCTCTCGCAGGTGCGCGTGGCGCGCGCCACGTTCCAGGTCGGCGTGGTCGGCGCGCTCAGGCACGGCGCGCCGGGCGATGCGGCCGTGCGCTGGCTGCTCGGCGGCTTCGAGGAGCAGAGCAACGTCGCGCTGCGACCGCCGCCCGCGACTACAGGCAAAGTGAACGGCTCGCTCACGGACGTGCACAAGCGCGTCATCGAGGAGACGGCCACCGCGTTCTTGGGGCCGATCGCGAGCGTGGTCTGCGAAGATGCGTTCGAGAACGTGCACGACCTCGACGGCATCATCCGCGAGATCGGCGCGAACATCGGCGACGCGGAGGAAGCCGCGCGCTTCGGCACCGCCGTGCGCGGCGCGCTCGGCATACGCTGAGCAGGGACGGGAACGGTATACTGCGCGCAGGACCCGCGCATGCTTCGCATCGGCCTCATTTCCGACACCCACGGCTTGTTGCGCCCCGAAGCGCTCGACTTCTTGCGCGGCAGCGATGCCATCGTACACGCCGGCGACATCGGCGACCCCGACATCCTGCGCGAGCTCGGCCGGATCGCGCCGGTCACCGCGGTGCGCGGCAACAACGACAAGGGTGCCTGGGCCGACTCCGTGCCGGCGACCCAGCGCGTGCAATTCGGCGCCATCGTCGTCTATGCGTTGCACGACCTCGCCGAGATCGATCTCGTGCCCGAGGCTGCGAACATCCGCATCGTCGTATCGGGACACTCGCACCGACCGCGCGTCGCCGAGCGCAACGGCGTGCTCTACGTAAACCCGGGCAGCGCGGGCCCACGTCGGTTCTCGCTGCCGATCGCCGTCGCGGAACTCGTCGTCGACGGCACTGCGGTCGACGCGCGCATCGTGAAGCTCGGCTGAAACGCAGACGCGTGTGGGCTCCGCGCTCAAGGCGCGGCGGACGTCGCGCGTACCTCCAGAATCGGCGGCATCGACGACGACGCATCGGGGACCTGCTGCATCGCGAGCACGAGCGTCGCCTCGCCCGTGAGCTCGAGCGCTGCGGGCGGCGCATGTTCGTCGCGCTTCCACGTGAACGTTTCGGGCGCAAATCCGGCGCCGCCGAGATCGATGCGCTCGGCGGTCATGAGATGCACGTAGGCTTCGAGGCTGCGCGGCACCGCCGCCGGATCGACCGTTGCTGCGATGCGCACATGCACGGGCAATACGAGCGTGCTCGCCGCCTCGCCGCCGATCTCGACGGCGAGGTCGCTGCGCAGTTGCGCGGCGACCTCCGCACTGCGCACGGCAGAAGCGGCGCCGCGCAACATGCGCGCACGATACGGCAGCTCGCGCCGCGCTGCGGCGCTCGTTTGCGCTGCGCCGAACCACACCATGTCGTGCGCGGCGCTCACGCGTGGCGTGTGTGCCGCATCTTGCGCAAACAAGGCGGCGAGCGCAGCGAGATAGTCCGGCCGCCGGCCGAGCCCGCAGGATTCGACGACGAGCTCGGTGTCGGCGTCGACGACGGTCGGAGGCAGCGGCGGGAATTCCGCATGCTCGTGCGCCGAGCGCAATGCGGACAGGGTCGCGGGCGTGCGCGCGTCGAACAGCGGCACGACCAAGCCGGTCCATTGCGTGCCATGCGCGACGAGCACGATGCGCCCCCACGGCTGCGCGCCGACGCGGCGGTTCAGTTCCTCGCGCAGAGTCGCGAGCGTGCGCACCTCGTCGACGATCTGCGCGGCGGGGTCGCTGCGGCGGTAGTACTCACGCGCACCGGCGAAAAAGCCGGCCGCATCGTGATCGCTGCCGAGCAAGAAGACGACGTGCGGGCGCGGCTCCTCCGCCATGCCTGCTCGCGAAAGGGCGAACGCGAGACAGGCGACGAGCACGAGCGATGACCGCCGCGCACGCACGTCGTGACTGCCAACGCTCATTGCGTCCGCTTCACGGCCGCTTCCACGCGCGCGAACGCAACCGCAGGTAGATCGCTGAAGCCGTCCGGCGTGAGTTCGATCGCCAGATCGCCGAAGGTGACGAGCACTTTCGGCCCGAGTTTCGCCCACTCGGAAAAGAGCGCGCTCAAGGCGACGAGCCGCGCGAACGCCGGCGAATCGACGCGCACGCGCAGTGTCGTCTTCACGTCGCCGGCGGCGAGATCTTCCCAGCGTCCGTCGCGCAGCGCGAAGCGCTTGCCGGCGACGTCGCGTTCCTCCGCCTGCGCACGCGGCAGCTTTCCGGCCACGCTGCGATCCCGCATATCGATCGCGAGCTTGCGCTCGACGCTGATCGGCGCGCCCCAGCCGCTCGCGACGGGCGCGGCTTTGAGCGGCATCGGAGGAGGTGCGGTCGGCGCAAGCTCGCGTGCCGGTGCGGGCTGCACGACGGTCTCGGCGGCGTCCGTCGTGCGTGCGTCGGGCGTGGTCGCCACGAACGAGGTGTACGGCGTCAGGAGCGAATGCGCGAGGCCCAATTGCGTGATTTCCCGTTTCGCGTCCTCGCCCTGATCCGCGATCGGCCCGTCGCCCCATCCCGGCGAGGCGAAATGCTCATCGAGCAGCCGGCCGACGCGCGAACGCGCCCACAGATAGCGCAGCGAGTCGCCGCTCACGACGCGGCTCGCGCGGGGCACGTCGATCACCATCGTCGCTGCCTTGCCACCCGCGAGCCCCGCGAGCTCGATCGTGCCGCTCGGCGCGCCGTGGTATTTGCCGACGAGCACGAGCGGGCGCTCGGCCATGAGATCGGGCAGATGCTTCGGCTCGAGATCGAAAGCGTCGAAACCGGCGAAGCGGACCTGCACATGGCTGAACAGCGGCCGGTCGATGTAGCTGCGCAGTTTCGCCGCGACGACCGGACCCTGCTCGAAATCCTGCACGATGAACGCCTCGCCCATGCCGCCACGCGCAAGGTTCTCGATGACGGGACGATTGACGCCCGCGCCGATGCCGAACGCAAACACATTGGCCTCCGCGAGATGGTCGCGCACGAGCCGGAATTCGACGCCGCCCGAAGGAATTTCGCCGTCCGTGATCACGACCACGGTGCGCGCGAGCGCAGGCGTCGCCGGAATGCCATAGGCCACCTTGAGCGCCTCGACGAGTTCGGTGCCGCCGCCGCCGAAACCGCTGTGCATGAAGGCGTCGGCACGCTGCTGCGCATCGGCGTCGGCGACGATCGATACTTGCGGCGACAACACTTTCGAATCGCCCGAGAACATCACGATGTTGAAGCGATCGCCCGCGTTGAGCGTCTTCAGCAGATCGATCATCAGCGACTGCGCGAGCGCCAGCGGCTGGCCGTGCATGGAACCCGAAACGTCGACGACGAAGATGAACTCGCGCGGCACGATCGCGGCCGAGGCGACGCGCAGCGGCGGCTCGGCGATCAGCGCGAAGTAGTTCGCGTCGGGGCCGGGCGCCAGGAGCAGCCCGGTTTCGATCGCATCGCCGCCGAGCCGGTAGTGCAGCACGAAATCTTTCTGCGCCGCGCGCGACTCGCTGTCCGACAACGCCACCCTCGCTTCGTTGGCACCGCTACGCGCGATGTCCACGTGGTGCGAGGGAGAATCGATCGATGCGATCGGCAAGCCTGCCGCGACATGCACGTGCGCGTCGAAGCTGTAGGTGACGACGTCCGGATCGGACGAAGTCGGTGTGGCGACGTCGGTTTGTGCCGCGCCGACGTAGCGGTCGGTGAACGTGTTCGGGAAGAAGAATTCATACTGCCCCTCGGTCGGCACGAGCAGTTCCGTGTAGCGCAACTGGACCTTGATCTTGTCGCCCGGCAGGATGTTCGCGACGTTCATCTGGAACATGCTCGTCTCGCGCTGCTCGAGCAACGTTGCCGTGCGACCCGTCGCTTTTGCAGCGTCGTACGCGGCGCGCGCCTTCTCCTTCTCCTCGATCTTGGCGACGATCGTGCGATCGCCGATCGTCATCGTCGCTGCGTAGACGGCGGCGCGCGTCGAGCCCGGGAAGACGTACACGGCTTCGATGGGTTTTTGGCCGCGATTTTCGAACGTCTGCGTGACGCCGACGTCGGCGATGACCCCGGCCACGGTCGCGTCGACCGACGTCATGAGCAGCGGCAGGCGCTCGATGTCCTCGGCGCCGGCCACCCGCAAGTACGGAGCGAAGACCGGCGGCGACGTCTGCGCTGCGACATCGAGACTAGCGATGATCACGAGGAACGAGACCCATGTTCTCCAG